>JACCTC010000060.1 GCA_013812655.1 Deltaproteobacteria bacterium
GCCCGCGCGAGCGCCAGCACGCGATCCGCGCCCTCCGCCGCATCGAACGCCGGCTCGCCCAGCCTGGCCGCAACGTCCAGCGCGTGATCCGCCGCTACGACCTCGACGGAGACGGCAACCTCGGCCGCCGCGAGGTCCCGCCCGCCGCCGCCGATCGCCTGCGCCGCCTCGATCGCGATCGCGACGGCTGGGTCGAGCCGACGGAGTACTGACCCGCCACGCACGCGAGGCTTACAGCTATCCTGGCGACATGCGGTGCTGGTTGCTGGCGCTGGTCTCGTGCGTCTCGTCCGATCCGCACGTGATGGTCGTGACCCCTGATGCGCACGTCCCATCGACCGCGTGCCTGATCGAGAACGTGCTTCCTCGGCTCGTCGGAACCGCGCCGGTCATGGATTGTGGCTCGCTCGGGATCGGTGGTGAGGACGCGGCGTTTGCGGCTGCTCGCGATTGCGTCATCGCCGCAGAGAGCTCGCGCCAGCCCTACATGGTCCTCTGGCAGATCCAGGGGATCGATAGCCGGGTGGCAAAGGCGCACGTCGGACTGAACGACAACACCACGTGGACGAGCTACCAGCTGAATTACGACGGTGATCCCGGCGGCGGGGGCGGGGACAATCGCCCAGTCACCACGATCTGGAAGTGCGGTGCGGTGAGCAGCCAGGGTGCTTGCCCGGATCTTCACAACACGCTCTGCCTCGAGTGTGATTCGCCGGTGTTCTTCGATCGTTGCCCTCCGCGATAGCGGCAACGGTTGCGGACGCCATCCGCCCGTTGTCCGAATACCCGCCGGAAATCAGACCGTGCGCCTCGCCGTTGCAGAACGCGTGACGGCGCCGTGACTCGTGTGGACACGCGCCGGGGTCGACGGTGATGACCAGCCCGCGCCTGCCCACACGACTCACCGCGCTTCCCTCGAGCCACCGCTCCGTTTCTGATCATTTCATGTTTTGATCTGGGAGTGCGAGTGTTGGTTCGGGCTTCAAGAAGGTCGCTTCCATGCAGCCTGTACACGGCCGCATCACAATGTTCCCGTACGGCAGCGTCGATAACTCACGAGCCAAAGCTGATGGATCACGTCGTGGCCACGCGGCGGCGATCGACCAGGGCGCGGCGAGGTAGGCAGTGAGAGCTGTAATGTCATACTCGTGATGTAGAACAGTTGGATGCACAAGGAGATCGAGCTACTCGGCGAGGAGATCGCGGCAGACATCGCCCATCTCGACGCTGCGCTCCACGCGGTGCTCGAGAAGATCCGCGCGTTCGATGAAGCAGGCGGCTGGTGCCGGCAGGGCTTCCGGTCGTGTGCAGATTGGCTGTCGTGGCGCGTCGGCTGGAATCTGGGAACTGCGCGCGAGCACGTGCGTGTCGCGCGCCGCCTTGCCGATCTGCCGCAGATCGACGAGGCGCTGCGGGTGGGCAAGCTGTCGTACTCGAAGGTTCGCGCGATCACGCGCGTGGCGACGCCGGCGATCGACAACGTGCTGCTCGAGGACGCGCTGCTGACCACAGGCCAGCAGCTCGAGACGATCTGCCGCAAGTACGCCACGGTGCAGCGCAACGGCAAGGAGGTCGGGCCCCGTGACGAGCGCGCGCGCCGGTGCGTGCGTCGCCGCGACCTCGAGGACGGAATGGTGCGGATCGAGGCAGTGCTGCACGCCGACGAAGCCGCCATGGTGTGGGCGGCACTCGAGCGGATCGCTGCCGAGAGGTGCCGCGAGCCTCAGCGTGCCGATGCCGCCGATGGCAGCAACGCTAACGATGTCCTCCAATCCGCCGATGTCATTACGACCGCCGAGCTCGTGGCTTCAGCACCACTTGAAGGCGAAAACGTTCCCGCGGGAACGTGCCGCGATTATGGGAACGACATTCCCGCGGGAACGTGTGGCGATCCCCCAGTCGACATTCTCGCCAGAACGTCCAGCGATCTGGCACTTCGCGTTCCCGCGGGAACGTCCGACACGCAGAACAGCCACAGGACGCCTGCCTTCGATCGCGCCGGTGCGCTCGTGGCGATGGCGCAGGCGGTAATCCGTGGCGAGCACGAGGAGCGCTCGCCGTACCAACTCATGGTCACCGTCGCTGCCCGGACGTTGCAGCGAGATGCCGAGCCGGATCCTGCGAGCGTGGCGTGCTGCGCCGATGGAACCTGCATCTCGGCGCATGCCGCACGTCGTCTCGGTTGCGATGCTTCCGTCGTCGAGTTTGTGGAGGACGCCAGTGGCGCCACCATCTCGGTTGGTCGCAAGACACGAACGATTCCTGGCTCGATGAAGCGCGCGCTGCTGCGGCGAGATCGAACCTGTCGGTTTCCCGGATGCCGGACGCGCGTGTTTCTCGAGGGCCACCACATCGAGCACTGGGCCGACGGCGGAGAGACGAAGCTCTCGAATCTGATCGCTTGTTGCGACTATCACCATCGCTTCGTCCACGAGCACGGATACCGCATCGAGCTGCGGCCAGACGGCGAGGTCCTCGTCTTCGATGACGTGGGGCGGCCGATGACCGAGGTGCCGACGTTCGTGAGCGTTGCGGATCGCGGTCGGGCGATGGTCTGGCGACACACCGCGGACCTCGCGATCGATGCCGATACCCGGGAGACCTGGAACGGCTTCCCGATCGACTACGGCCTCGTGATCGATGACATCGTGCGCACCGAAGACCGAGCGGAGCGGCGCGATAGTGAAGGCTTCTCGGTCGGTAGCTACACGTAGCCTGAAAACATCGCCTCCTCCGCGTCGACAGCTGGCCGAGGGGAAGCAGGGCTTCCCGGAGCGCGCGCCGCAGTTCCAGAATTGTGTCGGAGCGATCTCCGATCCACGTCATGTGGTCGATGTTGTCGCGATCGAACGCGATTCGCTATCCGGAGATCGTCGAGCGCGGCTTGCGTCGGCGAGGCGCTTCGCGAGCGAGCATGCGCACGCGCGCGATGACGGCGTTCGCGAGACCGAGGCTGTCGGCAATGAACGGGATCGAGCTGTCGAACATCGCGCGTTCACGTTCGGCGACCTCACCGATCACGACGAGCTGGGAGGCGTGCTCGTCCTCGAGGCCGCGCGCGTACATGCAGAGCTCGAGCGCGTTCATCACGCCGCGCATCGACGCATCGATGAACACGAGGTCCGGGCGATCGCGGTTGAGCTTGTGCGCGGCGTCGGTGCCTTCACTCGCGATCTCGACGACCACCGAGGCGTCCGCGCGGCGGACGAGGCTCCACAGCCAGCGTGCGCGGGCCGTGTCGTCCTCGACGACCAGCACGCGGATCGTGCGGCCCTTCGTGCCGAGGCGCTCGATCACCGCGTCGAGCTGCGCGAGCACGTCCTGGGCCGTGCTCGGTCGCGCGGCGGGGTTCTTGGCGAGCAGCCACTCGACGAGGTCCGCGAGCTCGCCGGGCAGATCGGGACGGATGTCCGAGAGCCGGGGCGGTGGCTCGTACGCGTGTCCCTGCAAGAGGTCGTGCCCGTCATCGGTGAATGGCGCGCGGCCGCACGCGAGCTCGACCGCGACGCACCCGAGTCCATAGAGGTCGATCGCCTCGGCGGCAGCGGGGTCAGCGGCCTCGACCTCACCGCGCAACACCTCGGGTGCCAGGAGCTGGCCGTGCGGACCGAATGCCGGGATCTGCGAGAGCGAGAGCCGACCAAGGACCATGCGCCCGGTCGGATCGACCAGGATCGTCGAGCCCGAGATGTCGCCGATCGCGATGCCGCATTCGTGGGCACGGCCGACCGCGGCGATCAGCGTTCGCAGCTTGTGCAAGAAGTCGTCGTGCGCGAGCGGCCGCAGCAGCAGGTCCGCGAGCAGGGTGCCTTCGACGAGCTCGCCGACCGCATACTCGATGCCGTTGTGATTGCCCATGCCGTAGATCGAGACCGAGCATGGATCGCGAACGTTCGCGCAGCGACGCGCTTCGGCGAGCAGAGAGGGCGTGCCCGGGTCGCGCCACGCGAACTTGATAGCGACGGCGCGATCGAAGATCAGGTCGCGCGCCTCGAACACGACGCCGGTCTCGGTGCGCGCGAGCTCGTCTTTGATCGCGTAGGTCGACGCAACGACCTCGCCGACGCCGAGCGCCGACTCCTCGCTGTCGCGAAAGCCGGGGGGCGCCGTGATGCCAGCGGACTTCCTCACGTGATCGCTCTCATGTGGTAGCCGGCTCCAGGAGCCGCCACATGTACCACGACGCGACGGTCCGGTATGGCTGCCACGGTAGCGCGAGCTTCAACATGCGGTCGGGCTCGGGGAGCTTGCGCAGCCCGAAGTGCAGCTGCATGCCCTTGCGGATGCCGAGGTCGCCGACTGGCAGCACGTCGGGACGAGCGAGCGCGAACATCAGGAACATGTCGACGCTCCATGGCCCGATGCCACGAACCGGCAGCAACACGGCGGCGACCTCGGCGTCGGTGAGCCCCGGCAACCGGCGTGGCACGAGCCACTTCTCGAGGACGTGGCGCGCGAGATCCTTGAGCGCCGCGGTCTTGGCGCCCGACAGCCCGGCGCCGCGCAGCGCTGCATCGGGGGTCGCGAGGATCGCCGCGGGTGGCGGCAGCTTGTTGCGCGGGTAGAGCGCGAGGACGCGTCCCCAGATCGTCGCCGCCGCCTTGCCCGAGAGCTGCTGGCCGACGATCGCGCGCGCGAGTGACTGCACGGCATCCGCGGTCGGCTGGATCGTCGGCGGACCGTGGCGCTCGATCAGCGGCAAAATCCGCGGATCGGCGTCAGCGAGGTGCGCGAGCGCTGGAGACCAGTTCACCGCGTCGGTGCGGCGCAGCCGGGACATCGCCGCGAACCTACCACGCCATCAACACGGCGCCGCCGGCGACGAGCGCGGCTCCCGTGATCTCGGCGTGTGCCGGACGCTCGCCGATCGCGAAGGCCAGGCCCGCCGCGAACAACACCGAGGTGTTGCGCAGGGTCAGCACGTACCCCGACCCGCCGCGCGCGAGAGCCTCCATGAGGATGAGGAACGAGCCGCCGCAGACGATGCCCATGAGCGCGATCCGGAAGGTCCGCCCGCGCACCACCGCGACGAGCGTGCGACGGCCATCGCCGCCGATCCGCACGATGCTGATCGCGGCCGACAGCGCGAGCGAGATCGCGAAGGTTGCCGACGGACTGCCGCCGGTCTGCAGCGCGGCCTTGTACGCCAGGTGATAGCCGGCGATCGACACCGCGCACGCAACGGCCCACCACACGCCGCTCCGCCCGCGGCCGCCGCGATCCACGCCATGCGCGCCGACCCCGCAGAGCACGAGTCCACCGAGCACGAGCAAGCTGCCGATGCCGGAGGTCCGGGTCACGACCTCGTGAAACAGCAGGATCGACAGCGGCCACACGACGAGCACCGCGCCGCCGCGCGAGATCGTATAGACCGGCCCGAGCTTGCCGCGCTCGAGTGCGCGTACGAGGGTCGTGAAGTAGATCGCCTCGAAGACGCCGGCGAGGATCGTCCACCCGAAAGCCTCGGTAGTCGCGAACAGCGGCATGCCGTCGATGCCCCACCGCACGCCGGCGATGATCAGCGCGAACACGCTGGCGAACGCGATCGCGCCGACCAGCCCGCGATCCTTGTCGGGCTCGACGCGGAGCAGCGCGTTCCACAGCGCGTGGAAGAACGCCGAGATCAGGACGAGGGCGACGATCAACGGCGGCGATGTTAGTCGCGCTCGGCCCAGAACGTCTGCATCGCCGGCCACAGTCGGTCGGCAGCCTTGCGCGAGACCACCGCGCCGACGTGGCCGCCGCGGTCGACGACGAGCTGCTTGTCACGCGAGCCGACGAGGTCGATCAGCGGCTGGGCGCTGGCGACTGGAACGATGTGATCGTCGGCGAAGGCGACGGCGAGCACCGGACACGTGATCGCCGGCAGCCGGGCAGAGCGGCCACAGACGGCGAACGTGCCCGCGACGAGCCGGTTGTCGCGATAGAGCTCCTCGATGTAGCGCTCGTAGCAGGCACCAGGAAACGACACGTTGTCGTTGCCCCAGCGCTCGGTCGCGAGGAAGCCGTCGAGGAACTCGTCGTCCCGCGCACGGTCGAGCAGCGCGACCAGCTTCGCGACGTGCAGCGTCGGCCGCAGCATGCGAAACGAGGCCTGCATCAGCGCGTGCGGGATGTTGCCGCACGCCTCGAGGACCGAGCCGACCTCGAACGTCGGGGTGCGCGTCCAGGTGGTCAGGATCCCGCCGTGTGCGAAGTCGATTGGCGCGGCAAGCGCGGTCAGCGACGCGACGTGCTCGGGGAATGCCGCGACGTAGGCGGTCGCGAGCGTGCCGCCGAGGCAGTAACCGAGCACGTGGACGTCTCCGGTGTCGGCCGCCGCGAGCCGGACCGCGCGTCCGAGGTAGCGGCCGCCGATGTCATCCCACGTCAGGTAGCGATCCTCGTCGCCCGGCGTGCCCCAGTCGATGCACAGCACCTCGTGCCCCTGCGCGACCAGCCACTCGATGAACGACCGCTGGGGCCCGAGATCGAGCACGTACCACCGGTTGATCAGCGAGGGAACGAGCAGGATCGGCGTGGCGTAGCGGCGGCGCGCAGGCGAGAACCGGAGCAGCCGCCACTTGTTCTCGGTCCACGCGATGGTGTGCGGCGTGATGCCGACCGGCGGCAGCCCGCGCGGTGCACGCTTGACGAGCGCGACGAGCGAATCGAGCACCGACGAATCAAGCAGTGACGACTTCGGCGCCTTCATGCGTAGAGCTCCTCGAAGCGGTCGCGCAGGCCCTCGTAGACGGCCTTGCGGCGCAGCTTCAGTGACGACGTCAGCGTGCCGGTCTCGACGGTGAGCGGCGCGTCGGCGATGAAGAACCGCTTGATCGTCTCGTAACGCGCGAGCTCGCGGTTGACCTCCTCGATCCGCGAGGTCACGAGCTTCGAGCGTTCGTCGCGCGGCACGCCGGCGGCCTCGGCGCGCGTCCACACCGCGGCGACGAGGTACGGGCGGGCATCGCCATAGACGACGACGCGCTCGATCACCGGATCGTCGACGAACCGCGCCTCGATGTTCGCGGGCGGGATGTTCTTGCCGCCGCTCGTGACCAGGATGTCCTTCTTGCGATCGATGATCTGGAGGAAGCCGTCGGCGGTCCACCGGCCGATGTCGCCGGTGCGGAACCAGCCGCCCTCGTCGAACGCGGCGGCGGTGGCGCCGGGATCCTTGAAGTAGCCGGCGAACACGTTCTCGCCGCGCGCGAGGATCTCGCCATCGTCGGCGAGCTCGAGCTCGACGGACGGCAGCGGCTTGCCGACCGCGTCGAACCGGAAGTCGTCGGCGCGGTTCAGCGTCAGCGTCGGCGAGGTCTCGGTCAGCCCGTAGCCCTCGAGGATCAACACGCCCGCTTCGTACAATAGCTGCTTGATCTCGACCTTGAGCCCGGCGCCGCCCGACAGGCAGAAGCGCAGCCGGCCGCCGGTGACCCGGCGCAGCGCCTCGCGGCGCGCCTCGGCCGTCGCAGGTCCCGCCTGGATCGCGCGGGCGATCTTCTCCCAGTAGGCCGGCACGCTGAAGAACACCTGCGGCGCGACCTCGGGCAACAGATCGAGCACGTCGTGTGGCGTCGCGAGGTAGGTCTCCCACCCGAGCGCGTTGCCGACGCAGAGCTCGCCGAAACCGAAGATGTGGCTCATCGGCAGCCACAGCAGATCGCGGTCCCCCTCGGCGAGCAGCGGTGCGTTGCACACCAGCCAGTCCGCGCCGTTGCGGCCGACGTTGCGGTGCGTGAGGGGAACGCCCTTGGGATGACCCGAGGTGCCGCTCGTGTAGAGGAGCTGCGCCGGAGCGTCGAGATCGAGGGCGCCGAGCCGGGCATCGACGAGCGTCGGCGCGGCGGCATCGCGGGCGGCGGCCGCGCGGATCGAGGGCGCGCCCGGGTCGCGTTCGATCGCCGGCGCGTCGGGCCACCACGCCGTGGTCTCGAGATCGACGACGTCGATCGTGCGCGCGATCAGCTTGCCGGCGCGCTCGAGCCGGTCGAGCTGCTCCTTGCCGGCCACGAACACCACCTTGATCTCGGCGTGATCGAGGATGTAGGCGAGCTGCTCGGACGTGGTCGCCGGGTAGATCGGCACGAACACCGCGCCGGCCGTCTGCGCGCCGAGCGCCGCGCTCGCCCACGCGACCGAGCCGGGTGCATAGATCGCGACCCGCTCGCCGGGCTCGATCTCGTGCTCGACGAGCCAGCGCGCGACGCCGCGGATCTGCAGCGCGAACTGGCCCCAGGTGACGGGCTGCCAGGCGCCGCCGCGCCGCACCTGGAAGCGCACGCGGTGGCGATGTGTCGCGAGGCGCTCGAAGACGGCGCGCGGCGCGGGGCGGAGCTCGAGGAGCGGCGTGACGTCCATGGTCAGCTCCGATCTCAGGCCCGGGGTTGCGGCTGGGCCGAGCGCTCCTCGAGATCGTAGAGCCGGCTCTCGAGCTGGTTCAGCTTGTGGAGCGCGCGCTCCTGGTCGCGGCGCGTCGGCAGGCCGATCGTCGACCACCAGGTCGTCATCATTTTGTCGGTCGCGGCCTTGGTCTTCATCGCTGCGGTCAGCAGCGCGCCGGCGGAGCCGAGGATGCTGGTGTTGTTCAGCACCTTCTCCATGTACTGCGCGGTCGCTTGCTCCCACGCGGTGAATCCTTGCTTCCAGATCTCCCAGATCATGATCATGCTCCTCGTGTTGCAGTGCAGCAGCGTGCCGCCAACCGGCGACGGTACGCACCGCAGCAAGAAACGTGCTTGCGGTGCAGCATGGCCACCGGTACGGTCACGCCGTGGCCGCTCCCGTGGTGATCAAGAAGTATGGCAACCGCCGGCTCTACGACACCGGCGAGAGTAAGTACGTGACGCTCGACGAGCTTGCCGCGAAGATCCGTGGCGGGGCCGATCTGCGGGTCGTCGATGCGCAGACCGGCGAGGACCTCACCCAGGCGACGTTGACCCAGCTCGTGCTCGAGACCGGGCACGCCGCGCGGTTCCTGCCGGTCCAGCTGCTGACCCAGATGATCCGGCTGTCCGATGACGCGCTCGCCGAGTTCTTCTCGCGCTACGTGACCGGCGCGCTCGATCTCTACCTGCAAGCCAAGCGCGGCATGCAGTCGATCGCGGCGTACAGCCCGCTCGCGTGGATGGGCGGCATGGGCTCGCCGTTCGGCGCGCCGTTCCAGCCGAACCCGGGCTACGGCGGATACCCACCCGTGCAGGCCGCCACGCCGCCCGGCGAGCCGCCGCCCGGCGAGCGATCCGCAGTCGACGATCGCAGCGACATCTCCGCGATGCGCCGCGAGCTCGACGAGCTGAAGCAGGTGATCCGCGAAGGCCTCGCGAGCCGGCCGCCCGGTCCACGGGAACGCGCGGCGCCGGGTCCGACGCGGCCGCGCAAGAAGCGCAGACCCTGAGGCTGTGAACGAGGTCCAGGCCATCGCGTGCTCAGCTCGCGCTGGGTCGCGGGGACGGCGAAAGCCGCTGCACGGACTCCGTCGCGATCAGCGCGTCGACGGCGATCGCCGGCGGAGGTAGTCCGGTGGATGATGCCGTTGCGGCCTCGGCCCGCGTCTCGGGCCGGTGATCGGCGCCCTCGGGCCGGTGATCGGCGACGGCGACGACGATCCGCTTGCGCAGCGCGATCACGGCGAGCGACATGCCGAGGAGCGAGATGCCGGCGACGAGCGCGATCGCCGTCGAGAGCTTCAGCTCGGTCCTGGCCGCGAGTTGCGAGATCGCGACCGGGGCGAACGCGCCGATCATCGCGCCGACGTGATAGACGACGCCGATCGCCCGGCCGCGCACGTGGTCGGGGAACAGGCTCGTCGTCAGCACAGGGGTGACGCCGGAGTAACCGACGCCGAGCGCGCCGCCGAGGAAGGCGCCGAGCGGCAGCAGGGCAGGGACCGCGCCGACGTAGAGCGGCAGCGCCGGGATCATGAGGAGGGCCGGGGCGACCAGCGCGACGACAACACCGTGGCGATTCGCGACCCAGCCGGCGGCGACCACGCCGACCAGCATGCCGAGGTTGAACAGGATGACGTCGAACCAGGCGGCGCTGCGGTCGAGGCCGAGCTCGCCGACGAGCATCGGCACGTAGTTCGCGGTGAGGCCGTAGTAGACGAGGAAGCCCAGGCCCATCACCAGCGAGCCGAGGACGATCGCCTGGCGGATGCCCGGCGCCATCAGATCCTTGAACGTCCCCGAGCTGCGTGCCGCGGCGCCCTTGACCGGCTTGCCACTCAGCTCGTCGGGGACCAGGAATCGGATCGGGAAGACGAGGAGCGCGGGGACCGCGGCGATCAGGAACATCGCGCGCCAGCCGTAGGTCGGCACCACGAAGTGGGCGACCGCGGCCGACAGCAAAAAGCCGATCGGCCAGCCGGCCTGCAGCAAGCCGGAGGCGATCTTGCGGCTCCGCACCGGCCAGTTCTCCATCGCCATCGCGGTGCCGGCGGTCCACTCCGCGCCCATGCCGAAGCCGAAGATCGTGCGGAGGATGACGACCCACATGAAGGACGGCGCGAAGTAGATCGCGGCGTCGAACACGGCGAACCACAGCAGCGACAGCATCAGCGGCAGCTTGCGGCCCCATTTGTCGGCCATCCAGCCGGCGACCCAGCCGCCGGCGAGGCGAACGATCAGCGTCAGCGTCACCGAGCCCGAGAGCGAGACGAGGCCGACGCCGAACTCCTTCGCGATCTCGTTCTGCACCATCAAGAAGATCGTGAAGTCGAACGCGTCGAGCACCCAGCCCGCCCATGCGGCACTGAAGGCAGCCCACTGACCCTTCGTTGGTTCCTTCCACCATGGCAGCTGTCGGTTCGGCATGACCGGCTCGTAGCGCGATTTTGTATTGCGGTGCAACACCGAAACGAGTGAGCGCCGGAAAACCTGCGTTTGTCGTCGCACTGTTGGCTCGATCCAACACGCCTGTAGGCCAGATCCAACAGCAGATAATGTTGCGCCGCAGCAAAAATCGCTTGACCGATCACGTGGCGGTTCTTAGGGTGGCTCGCGAAAGGAACCACCATGTCCAACGAAACCCAGAGCCAGCAGAACCCGAAGACCGCGAAGCCCGAGTCCTCGAAGCCCGAGTCCGCGAAGGACGCGAACCCGATGAACCTCTTCGGAGCGCTCGATCCGATGGCGTACTGGACCGCCTCGCAGCAGGCGTTCCAGAAGCTGGTCACCGATGCGAGTGGCCGCGCGCAGAGCTTCGCGGATCAGATCGCCGCGGAGATCGACGCGCGCGAAGCGCAGATGGTCGCACGCGCGCAGGGCGCGGTCGCGAGCTGGGCGCAGCTCGCACAGGACGCGATCGCGTACAGCGCGCAGCTCTCGGCCGAAGCGCGCAAGCTCGGCTTCGAGACGGCCCGCCGGGAGTTCGGCAAGATCACCACCGTCGGAGCATGATCATGCAGGACGAGCTGATCGGCTCCGCGAAGCAGATCGCGGACGCCTGGATGGACGTCGCCCTCGGTGCGCTCGGTACGCCACGACCGCAGGCGCCCCCGCTCGCGCAGACGCCACGTGACGAGCTGACGCTCGAGGGCGGCGCGCGGCTGTACCACTTTCGCGGCGCGGCGTCGGTCACCCGACCGATCGCGCAGCCGATCTTGCTCGTGCCGTCGCTCATCAACCGCTGGTACGTGCTCGATCTACGGCCGGGCGCGTCGCTCGTCGAGGCGCTGGTCGGCGCCGGATTCGACGTGTGGCTCCTCGACTGGGGCGTGCCCGAGGCCGAGGATCGTTATCTCGACTGGGATGCCGTGCTGCGCCGGCTCGGCCGCGCCGCACGTCGCGTGCTCCGCGAGATCGGACAGCCACGGCTCGGCGTCCTCGGCTACTGCATGGGCGGGACGCTGGCGACGATCTTCGCCACCCAGCACCCGGATCTGCTGACCGCACTCGTCACGCTCGCGGCGCCGATCGACTTCGCACGGGGCGGCATGCTGCGCCGGATGGTCGATCCACAGTGGTTCGATGCCGACGCCGTCGCAGATGCCGGCAACGTCGCGCCGTCGCAGATGCAGGCAGGCTTCACCGCGCTGCGGCCGACACTCGACGCGGCCAAGCTTCACTCGATGCCCGAGCTGGCGAGCGATCCGCAGGCGCGCGCCGCGTTCCTCGCGCTCGACGCGTGGGCGACCGACAACATCCCGTTCCCCGCCGAGGCGTACCGCCGCTACATCCGCGAGATGTACCAGGGCAACCAGCTCGTCGCGGGAACCCACCACACGAACGGCCGCGCCGCACCGCTCGGCGCGATCCGCTGCCCGACGCTGGTGATCACGGCATCGCGCGACACGATCTGCCCGGCGGCTGCAGCCACCGCGCTCCTCGATCACGTCGCGTCGACCGACACCGCGGTCGTCGAGGTGCCGGGCGGTCATGTCGGTGCCGTCGTCGGCAGCAAGGCGGCTCGCGACATGTATCCGGCGCTGATCCGCTGGCTCGCGCCGCGGCTCGCGTAACTACTCCGCGAACAGGTCGTGCATGGTCACGCACTCGTAGCCGCTGGCATGGAGTGCGGTCACGATGCGCGGCAGCGCATCGAGCGTCCACTGCTGGCCCTCGTGGAGCAGCAAGACGTCGCCGGAGTCGACGTTCGGCGGCGAGCAGCGCTCGACGATCGATGCCGTATCGTGATCGTCGTAGTCGCATGCATCGACCGACCACAGCGCGATCGTGTAGCCCGACGCCAGCAGGCTCACGAGCGACGTGGCATCCACCGAGCCATGCGGCGGGCGGACCCACGGGCGACCGCTGAGCTGGCCACCCAGCGCGTCCTCGGTCTTCGCGAGTTGATCGAGGAGCGCACGCCGGCCGAGCTTGGTGAACCGGGTGTGGTCGTACCCGTGGTTCGCGACCTGGTGACCGCGCCGCAGGTACTCGCGGACGAGCTCGGGCCGCGCGGTCGCGTACTCGCCGATCAGGAAGAACGTGGCGGGAACGCCGAGATCGTCGAGCACGTCGAGGTAGCGCTCGGTGTAGTCATCCGGGCCGTCGTCGAAGGTGAGCGCGACGCGCTTCGTGGTGGTCGGGCCCCGTCGCAGGCACCCGGGAAGCCGCTGGAACACGACGTTCTTGACGAGCGCGCGTACCGACGGGGTCGTGCTGACAGCCATGGGAGAAATCGTAGCCCGGAGGCGCAGCTCTCGCATCGGTGAGGCGCCTCACATAGCGGCGAGGTGAGTTGTCCTCGTGCCGTCACGCCTTCGCGTAGTGGTCTCGATACGTCTCGCGCAGCTCGGTCTTCTTGAACTTGCCCGCCGAGGTGCGCGGGATCGCGTCGACGAAGACCACGCTGTCGGGCAACCAGAACTTCGGGAACGTGGGAGCGAGGTGCGCGCACAGCTCCGCCGCGGTGGCCTGGGCGCCCGCCTTCAGCACGACCGCCGCCAGCGGCCGCTCGCTCCACTTCGGGTGCGCGACGCCGATCACCGCTGCCTCCTTGACCGCCGGATGACCCATGAGCGCGTTCTCGAGCTCCTGCGACGCGATCCACTCGCCGCCACTCTTGATCAGGTCGGCGACCCGGTCGGTGAGCTGTACAAACCCGTGCTCGTCGACGCGCGCGACGTCACCGGTGCGAAACCAGCCATCGGCCGTCCACCGCTCCGGCGTCGCGTCGTTCGCGTAGCGGCCGGCGACCCACGGACCCTTCACGAGCAGCTCGCCGCTGGTGCGATCGTCCGCCGGCACGTCGCCCGCCTCGTTGCGCACGCAGACATCGACCAGCGGCGGCGGCACGCCCTGCTTGGCCCGCAGCCGGTAGCGCACGGCCTCGTCGGCGTCCGCGAGGTGCGCCGGGACCCGCGAGACCAGGCCGATCGGCGATGTCTCGGTCATCCCCCACGCGTGGATCAGCGTCATGCCGAGGCGATCGAAGTCGCGGATCAGCTGCTCGGGTGCGGCCGATCCACCGACGACCATCCGCAGCCCCGGCTGGAGCTGCCACTTGCCCGGACTGCCGTCGAGCGCCTCGCGGATCCCGAGCCAGATCGTGGGCACGCCGGCGGCGATCGTGACCCGCTCCTGCGCCATCAGGTCGAGGAGGCTCGGTGGATCGAGGTGAGGGCCGGGGAACACGAGCCTGGTACCCGACATCGCCGCGATGAACGGCAGCCCCCACGCGTTGACGTGAAACATCGGGACGACCGGCAACAGCGTGTCGGCGCGGGTGACGCCGAGCGCGTCCGGAAGCGCCGCGACGAGCGTGTGGAGGATCGTCGAGCGGTGGCTGTAGACGACGCCCTTCGGCTTGCCGGTGGTGCCGCTCGTGTAGCAGACCCCGAGCGCGTCGGTCTCGGCGAGCGCGGGCAGCGTCGTCTGTTCGGTCGCGGTCTCGAGCAATGCCTCGTAGCTCTCGTGCGTGCCGTGCGCGCCGACGACCAGGACACGCTCGAACCGCGCGCCGCTCGCGACGACCTTCTCGTAGAGCGGCAGCAGCACGTCGTCGACGATCAGGTAGCGATCTCGCGCGTCGTTCGCGATGAACGCGATCTCGTCGGGGTGGAGCCGCAGGTTCAGCGTGTGCGTCACCGCGCCGGCGAGCGGGATCCCGAAGTACGCCTCGAGGTGCTCGGCGTGGTTCCACATCAGCGTCGCGACCCGGTCGCCCTTGCGGATGCCGGCGGCGACCAGCGCTCGCGCGAGCTTCCGGGCACGACCCGCGATCGCGCCATAGGTCGTCCGCGACAGGCTCCTGTCGGGACGCCGCGACACCACCTCGCATCCGCCCATCCAGCGCTCCGCGCGATCGAGCACGAGCTCGATCGTCAGCGGGACGTCCATCATGCAGCTCGTCGTCGTCATGCTGAGCCTCCTCGGCGCTGGGCCGGCTCAGCGTGGATATCACTCTTTGACGAACGTGTTAACGTTCCCGACCGATGCTGGGGAAGCTCACGGGTGTCGTCATTGTCATGGCCGTCGCGCTCGCAGCGTGCGGCGATAACCTCGAAGGCGTCGAGAACGGCGCTCCGCAAGTCGGCTCGCTGGAGCTGACGACCGAGGAGGATACGCCGGTCTCCGGCACGCTCTCGGTCACCGACGCCGAGGGTGATGACATCACGATTATGCTGGGCAACCCGATGCACGGGACGATCACGCAGAGCGGCGGCATGGTCACGTACACCCCGGATGCCGACTACAACGGCACCGACAGCGTGATGGTGGCGGTCTCCGACGGCACGCTCGAGGCATCCGCGACGATCACGATCACGATCACCGCGGTCAACGACGCACCGCAGGCGGTCGCCGACTCGTTCGCCACCGGCGAGGACGTGGCGCTCGAGGTCGAGCGCACCGCGCTGACGGCGAACGATACCGATGTCGACGGCGATACCCTCACGGTCTCCGTCGTCGACATGCCGGTGAATGGCACCGTCGCGATCGTCGGCACCGACGTCGTGTTCACGCCCACCCCGGACTTCAACGGCACCGCGAGCTTCCGGTACACCATCACCGACGGGAACGCGACCAGCTCCGCGACCGTGAACGTCACCGTCGGGGGTGCGAACGACGCGCCGGTTGCCGTCGACGACACCGCGACGACCCCGGAGGACACCGCGCTCGTGATCAGCAGCGCGACCCTCGTCGCGAACGACACCGATGCCGAGAACCAGACGCTCACCGTGACCGCGGTCGCGAACCTCACCAACGGCACCGTCGCGCTCGCCGGCGGCAACGTCACCTTCACGCCGACCACGAACTTCAACGGCACCGCGACGTTCCAGTACACCGTCTCCGACGGCGCCGCGACCGACACCGGCGTCGTCACCGTCACGGTGACCGCGGTCAACGACGCGCCGGTCGCCGTCGACGACACCGCGACGACGCCCGAGGACACCGCGATCACCCTGAGCTCGGCCACGCTCACCGCGAACGACACCGACGTCGACGCCGGTCAGACCCTCGTCGTCACCGCCGCGACCAGCGCCGTGAACGGCACGGTCTCGATCGATGCGAACGGCGCGGTCACCTTCACGCCGACCGCGAACTTCAGCGGCACCGGCAGCTTCGTGTACACGGTCTCCGACGGCAACGGCGGTACCGACACCGCGACCGTCACGATCACGATAGGCGCCGTCGGCGACGCGCCGGTCGTCGGCCCGGACTCCGTGACGACCAACGAGGACACCGCGATCAACATCGCGGCGGCGACCCTGCTGGCCAACGACTCGGACCCCGATGGCGAGACGCTCACCCTCACCGCGGTCAGCAACCCGACCAATGGGACCGTGTCGCTCGCGAACAACATCGTCACGTTCACGCCGGCGGCAAACTTCAACGGGATGGCGTCGTTCCAGTACACGGTCAGCGACGGCAGTACGTCGTCGACCGGCCTCGTAACCGTCACGGTCACCGCGGTCAACGATCCGCCGGTCGCGGTCAACGACACTGCGTCCGCCGCGTCCGGCGCAGCGACGAGCTATCCGACCTCGCAGTTCCTCGCGAACGACACCGACATCGACGGTGGCACGCTCGTGATCACTGCCGTGAGCAACCCGAGCAACGGCACGGTGGCGCTGAACGGGACGACGATCACGTATCAGTCAGCCTCGACGTTCGTGGGCACCGCGACCTTCGACTACACGTTATCGGACGGCAACGGCGGGACGGACACCGGCACCGTATCGGTCACGGTCCTCGCACCCTCGAGCTGCGGCGACGGGCTTATCACGGGTCCGGAATCCTGCGACGACGGCGGCGTGATTCCGACCGGCGGCGATGGCTGTGACGCGAACTGCGCGATCGAGCCCGGCTTTCAGTGCGCCGGCCAGCCGAGCATCTGCCAGGAGGTCTGCGGTGACGGCATCATCACGAGTGGCGAGGCTTGCGACGATGACAATACCGCTCCAGGCGATGGCTGCAGTGACCAGTGCGCCATCGAATTCGGCTTTCAGTGCGCCGGCCAGCCGAGCATCTGCCAGGAGGTGTGCGGCGACGGCATCATCACGGGCGGCGAGGCTTGCGACGATGACAATACCGCTTCAGGCGACGGCTGCAGTGACCAGTGCGCGCTCGAGCCCGGCTTTCAGTGCGCCGGCCAGCCGACGATCTGTCAACCGATCTGCGGCGACGGCATCATCGCGGGCGACGAGAGTTGCGACGATGACAATACCTCTCCAGGCGACGGCTGCAGTGACCAGTGCGAGGTAGAGGCCGGCTTTCAGTGCGCCGGCCAGCCGAGCATCTGCCAGGCAATCTGTGGTGACGGCATCATCGCGGGCGGCGAGAGTTGTGACGACGACGGGACTGATCCAGGCGATGGCTGCAGCGCCCAGTGCGCTGTCGAATCCGGCTTTCAGTGCGCCGGCCAGCCCAGCATCTGCCAGACGGTCTGCGGCGATGGGGTAGTGACATCGGACGAGCAGTGCGACGACGACAACGATATCAACACCGACGGTTGCACGAACGAGTGCACCTTCGGCGTGGTTTGCAATGCGACCGCGTATCCGGGCGGTACGGCCTTCACCGTCGATCCCGTGTCCGGGACCTGCTACGTGGCGTTCGCCGCCACGCAGACGTTCGCAGATGCCCAGGCATCCTGCGTGGCGTCCGGTGGTTACCTCGCCACGATCACGTCGGGTGCCGAGAACACGATCGTGCGCGCTGTCGAGGCGGCCGGCCAGAACCCCTGGATCGGCGCGTTCGAAGACGCCAACGACGTCGACGACGTCTTCACCTGGGTCACTGGCGAAGCGTTCGCATTCAAGAACTTCGCGACCGGCCAGCCCGACGATGATGTCCTGCAGGCAGGCAACGGCGATTGCCTCCACATCGTGAACGACGCCGGTCAGTGGAACGACACGAACTGCACCTTCGCCGGCTTCGTCACCAGCCGGATCTGCGAGTTCGAGCTCGCACCGTGCGGCGACAACGTGTTGCAGACGTCGGAAGGCGAGGCGTGCGACGACGGCAACACGGCCAACGGCGACGGCTGCAGCGCTACATGCACGGTCGAATCCGGCGCAGTTTGCAGCGGGACGGCTCCGACAACGTGCGCGAAGCTCGTGATCAACGAGATCGAGTACGACAACATCGGTACCGATAGCAGCGAGTTCATCGAGATCTTCAACGCTGGCACCGCATCCGCTGATCTCACGAACCACGCCGTCGTGCTCGCCAACGGTGGGGTTTCGCCGGCGGTCCAGTATGGACGAATCAACCTGAGCGGAACGCTTGCACCCGGAGCCTACGCCTTGATCTGTCCCGCCAACTCTACCGTGGGCAATTGCGGTAGCCGTTTGATGCCCGTTGGCACGACGCGCTTCCTGTTCACCGGAAGTACGGATCAGATCCAGAATGGCGCGAGCGACGCTATCGGCCTGTTCGTCATCGTCGGGACCACGGCGACGCCGGTCGACGTCGTCAGCTACGAGGGCACGCTGGCCACCGCGCAGATCACAGGGGTCGTCGGAACGTCGCCGTTCGTCGAGGGCACGGGGATCGTCACTGGCGAGGACAACGTCATTGATGTATCCGTCCAGCGCCTGCCCAACGCCCGCGATACCCAGAACAACAATGCGGACTTCGCGCTGAGAGCGCCCACGCCAGGTGCACCGACACCCTGAGCGCTCGGGCGCGACGTGCGTCTCCGACGAGATGTGATCAGCCCGCGCTGACGTCGAGCGGGAACCGCACCGTGAAGGTCGTGCCCGTCTCGACGGTCGACTCGACGTCGACGCTGGCATCGTGGACGCGCGCGATCTGATCGACGATGTAGAGACCGAGCCCGAAACCACCCGCGCGACCGTTCGCGCGCTTGAACGGGTCGAACAGCGTCGCGAGTGCGTCCGGCGCGATCGGGCTGCCGCCGTTGTGGACCTGCAGAACCACATGACGCAGCTCGCGTGCGACTCGCACCGTGATGGGTCCATCGCCGTGGCGAACGGCATTGCCGATCAGGTTGTCGACGAGCTGGTTCAGCTTGTCGACGTCTGCGTTGATCCACGCCTCCGGCTGGAGCTGGAGCACGAGCTTGCGTTCTGTGCCGTGCGCCGCGTCGCGCGCCACTAGCTCACAGAGCGTGGAGAGCTCGATGCGCTGGCGCGAGACCGGCACCACGTCGGTCATCGACTGCGTGAACACCACGAGCTGATCGATCATCCGCTTCATGCGGGCGAGCGTGCGCTGCAGGCGCATGACGATGTCGCGGTCGCTCTCGTTGTTGCGTGGCGACTCCGCGAGCAGCGACAGGCCCGTGCCGATCGTGCTCAGCGGGTTCCGCAGATCATGGCCGAGGGTCGCGAGAAACATCTCGAAAGCGCGCGCCTTGTCGCGTTCGGCCTGGCGGAGCCGGATCAGCGCGCCGAGCGAGGCGATGAGCTCGACCATCTCGACGGGGTGCACGAGGTACGCATCGGCACCGAGCTGGAGGCCGCGCGCGCGGTCCTCGGCGGTTGCGAGCGTCGCCGACAGCTCGAGGACCTTGACGCCAGCGGTCTCCGGGTTTGACTTGATGCGCCTGCAGACGTCCCAGCCGTACATGTCGGGGAGCTTCATGTCGAGGATCGCCACGTCGTGATCCTTGTGGATCTTTGCGAGGCCTTCCTCGCCCGTCTCGGCCTCGTCGATGTGGAACCCTGCCGCCCGGAGCTGGCGCGCGATGACGTAGCGCTTGCCGACGTCGTCCTCGACAAACAGGATGTGTGGCTTGTGATCAACCATGGTGCGTCTCCACGGGGATGGCGATGCCCGCGCTGACTAGCGCCGCTTCGATCGCGGCACGGTCGGCGACTCGAGACGACGTGGACTTGCGCAGCACGGCGACCGCCGCGGCGAGGCGCGCGCGATCGTTCGTCCCGAGCGTGAGCGCCGTGTACACCACGACGGGGATATCACAGGTCACGGCGTCTGCCTTCAGCCGTTCGAGCACCTCGAATCCGGTGAGGTCGGGCATGATGACGTCCAGAAAGATCGCCGAGGGCCGGGACTGTGCGAGCCGCAGCCCTTCCTGGCCGCTCTCGGCCTCGTCGACGACGTAACGGTCGCCGAGCCAGCGCCGCAGCACGTAACGCGACGCCAGGTCGTCGTCGATCACGAGGATGCGAGATTCGCGGATCGCCGGGAGTGCCGCGACCACCTCGATGTCAGGGGCGCGCAGTGGTCCGCTCTCCTCGCCGGCATAGCGCACGGGCAGCTCGAGCCGAAACGTCGATCCCGTCCCCGAGGTCGTGACGATCTCGAGGCCGCCACCGAGCAGGTGCGCGAGCCGACGCGACAGCGGCAAGCCGAGACCGCTGCCGCGGGTCCGAGGCTGCGTGCTGCCGTCGACCTGCGCGAACTCGCGAAAGATCAGCTCGCGGTTCTCCTCCGAGATCCCGACGCCGGTATCCTCGACCTCGAAGATCACGCTGTCGTTGCCGTTCGCGCGCGCGCGAACCACGACATGGCCGCGCTCCGTGAACTTGAACGCGTTCGCGACGAGGTTGCGCAGCACCTGCGAGACCTTGTGCTCGTCCGTGGTCAGGCGCGGCAGCGTGGGGTCGATGACGAGCCGCAGCTGCACGCGCGGCGGCACGAGCGGTTGCATGATGCGGCGGAGCGTCTTCAGCATCGCATCGACGGAGAACGTCGCGACGTGCACGGGTGCCTTGCCGGCGTCGGTGCGCGCGAGATCGAGCAGGTCGTTGACGTAGTTCGTCAGCGTCTCGGCGACCTCGTGGATGATCCCGACCTGCTTGTCCTGCTCCGCGTTGAGCTCGCCGTCGAGACGGTCGATCAGGAACTGCGAGATCGTCGAGATCGAGTGGAGCGGCGTGCGCAGCTCGTGTCCCATCTCGGAGAGCAGGCGCGTCCGCAGCTCGACGGCCTGCCGCTGGTACTCGGCGCGATCCTCGAGCTCGGCGTGGAGCGCCATCACGCCGCGATTGGTCTCGGTCAGCTCCTCGGTGATCTCGACGATCCGCGCGTCGCGCTCGGCGACATCGCGCTGCAGCCGGCGGATCTCCTGGGTCGGGTCATCGGCGAGCTGCCCCGCGAGCTGCGAGCGCATGTTGCCGACCCGCGCGATGTCGACCTTGGGGGCTCGCCGTGGCACCCGCTTCGCCATCTCGACGCGCGTTCCGGCCGGCGTCGACTCGACCTCGAAGCTGTCCATCAGGCGGCGCGCGCCGGGCATGCCGACGCCGAGACCGGTCGTCGACCGGCGTTCTCCCGCGAGGATCTGCTCGAGGTCCGGGATCCCCGGGCCGCGATCGAGCACCGAGATCGTGAACTGCTCGCGGGTGTCGTCGAGCCCGAGCGTGACCGCGCCGCCACTCGCATACGTCAGCGCGTTGCGCGCGATCTCCGAGATCGCGGTCGCGATCCGCGTCTGCTCGAACGTCGAGAACCCGAGCTGGGATGCGATCGTGCGCGTGGTCTGGTGCGCGCGCACGACGTCATCCTCGCCGCGGATATCGATCAAGCCGAGCTCGATCATGGCCCCTCGCGAAGGACGACCACGATGGCGTCGTCTCGACCGCGTCCGAAGTCGCGCCACAACGTCGCCGCGATCGTGTAAGGAGCGCACGCGAGGAGCCCGGGGTGTGCGCCGAGGTTCCACCGCGACTTGAGCCCGTCGCTGTGGATCACGAGCGTCGTGCCGGCCGGGAACGGATAGCGCTCGTCGCGCAGCTTCGGCGTGGCCTGGCCCAGGGTGCCGTGCTGGGTGACGAGCTGGCGCTGGGACTCGCCGATCAGCCACGGCTGGACATTCCCGACCCCCGCGACCACGCACGTCTGCTCCCGCCCGTCGACGCGTGCGACCGTCGCTCCCGCACCGCGGGTCGGACGCGCCGCTTGATCTGCCCGCATCAGAATGTCGCCAGGAGCGTCGAGCGGCCGCGTGCGAAACGACGCGATCACCGCGGCGGCGGCCTCGGCCGCACCGTCGCCGTGGCCGAGGCCGTCGACCACGATCACGCTCGTCACGTCTCCCTCGACGTGCATCGCCCACGCGTCCCCGGAGCGCGTCATCCCGGGGTACGGCACGCACACGCCGCCCACCGCGAAGCGAGCCGGCGAGACGGGCTCGTGCGCGAACACCGTCGCGGTGACGACCGTGCCTTGCCCGCGTCGCGAGTACGCGTCCCAGCGGCTCGCGAGCCGCGAGATCGCGCCGAGCCCGGCACCCGCCGTGCCGGCCGTGGACATGCCGTCGCGCAGGCACGCCTCGACGTTCATGCCAGGTCCGCGATCCCAGGCGACGAGCGCGACACCGCTCGAGCCGCCGCGCGTGATCGGCGCGATGAGGGCGCCACCATGCTGGGCATGCTTGAGGACGTTGGTGCTCGCCTCGGTCGCGATCAGCGCGGCGTCCCCGGTCCGGCTCTCGTCGAGGCCGGCGGCCTGCGCGAGCGTGGCGAACCGCCGGCGCACGTTGCCGACGTCGGCGTCGTGCTCGAGGCCGAAGACCTCGCTGGTGCCGGTCACTTCCATCGGATCACCCGTACGCGCGTCCCGCGACCAGGTGCCGAGTCGATCTCGAACTCGCTGCACAGCCGCCGCGAGCCGCTGAGCCCGAGGCCGAGGCCCTTGCCGGTCGTGTAGCCGTCGCGGAGCGCGAGCTCGAGGTTCGGGATACCAGGCCCTTCGTCGACGAACGTCATCCGTACGCCGCGCCGGATGCCATCGGTGACGACCTCGATGTCGGCGTACCCACCGCCACCGTGCTCGAGCGCGTTGCGCGCGAGCTCGCTCGCCGCGGTCACGAGCTTGGTCGTCTCGAGCAGCGAGAATCCTGCACGCTGTGACTGCTCGCGCGCGCGCTGGCGGACGACGACGACGTCCTCGTTCGCAGCGATCTCGACGCGAACCGGTGGCTTGTTCGGATCAGGTATCGCGGGCGTCACGGAGGAGCTCCATGCCTTGCTCGACGTCGAGCGCGGTCCTCACCCCCGGCAACGTCATCCCCAGCTCGACGAGCGTGATCGCGACCGCCGGCTGCATGCCGACGACGACCGTCTGCGCGTCGAGGATCCGCGACGTCGCCGCGACGTCCGCGATCATCCGTCCGATGAACGAGTCCACCATGTCGAGCGCCGAGATATCGATGAGCACGCCGCGCGCGTGTGTCTTCACGACCATGGTCGTCAGATCGTCGAGCAAGCGCACCGCGAGCTGATCGTGCATGTCGACCTGGACGGTGACGAGCAGCGTGTCGCCCATGCGGAGAATCGGAATGCGGTCGGCCATGATTCAGGGCGCCCGGGAGGACGGACCGACCGACGACGGACCGAGGGACTGGCCGAGCTTCTTCAGCGCGAGCCGGAACGCATCGGCGAGGGTCGCCTTCGTGGTCACACCCTGCAGCTCGACCCCGAGGTGCACGATCGTCTGTGCGATCTGCGGCCGGATGCCGCTGATGATGCACTCGGCACCCATGAGGCGGGTCGCCGCGACGGTCTTCAGCAGGTGCTGCGCGGTCAGCGTGTCGACGGTCGGCACGCCGGTGATGTCGAGGATCGCGATCGGCGACCGGGTGGCGACGATCTGCTGGAGCAGGGCCTCCATCACGACCTGCGTGCGCTGCGAGTCGAGCGTGCCGATGATCGGCAGCGCGAGGATGCCGTCCCACAGCTGGATCACCGGCGTCGAGAGCTCGAGCATGTCCTCGCCCTGCCGGCGGATGACCTCCTCGCGAGCGGTCTGGTGGACCTGTTCGCATCGGCCGTCGCACCGAATCCCCGCTTGCCAGCGCATCACCGACGTAAAATTTTCATCAGGGCGGCTGCGCCCGATC
The DNA here is from genome assembly GCA_013812655.1 of Deltaproteobacteria bacterium. Lineage (GTDB taxonomy): Bacteria > Myxococcota_A > Polyangia > Haliangiales > Haliangiaceae > JABFXX01. The sequence goes on from JACCTC010000060.1 coordinate 23,701, forward strand.
GGGCGAAAGCGCCCTCGCTTCGATCGGGCGAAAGCGCCCTCGCTACTTGGCTTGGTACGTCTGGTAGACGGCCGGCGCCTCTGCCGATGCCGGCTTCGCAGGGTCCGCGGACTTCATCATGACCTTGGCCTTCGAGGCCTTGAAGCCCTTCTTCGTCATCGTCGAGCTTGACCGCGTCTCGTACGCGCTCTCCTCGGACGCCTGCTCGGCATCGTCGATGAAGTCCTTGACGTCGGCCGCGGTCGGCGGCTTGACGTCCTTGGCGGCGACGATGTCCACCGCCTCGGTCACGTAGGACTTGAGGAGCTTGCTCTCGAGCTTCTTGAACAGCGTCGGCGACTGGAACATGTCGACGGTGGCGACCTTGCCGTTCAGCGCGACCACGTAGCCAACCATCTTCGCGCGATCGCCCGCGGGGATCTTGGCGAGCGCATCGTCGACCTTCTTCTCCCACGTCCGCAGCGAGCCGTTCTGCTGCTGCTGCGCGACCTGGCGGTAGGTGTCGGTGCGGTTCGTGGTCTTGCGCGCCGCGTTCTTCGACTTCACTTCGTTCCACACCGCGCCCTGCTCCTCGAAGCTCGCCTTGCCGCGGAGCCGGCCGTGCGCGAGCGCCTTCGCGGAGGTGAACGTCTTGCTCTTGTTGTCCCAGCGGCCGTGCTCGACACAGAACACCGGCACGGTCTGCGTCGTCTTCGCGGGGATGATCGTGTTCGCGCCGATGATCCGGTCCTGCTTGCCGCCGAGGATCACCTCGCCCGCGAGGACGAAGAGCGGACGATCACTGCGGTTGATGAGGACGAGGTTGTTGACGTCCTCGTTGGGCGCCTCGCGGATCTTGACCTTGTTCGATGCCATGGCCTCGTCGAGGACCAGCACGTCGGGCGGCGGGGTCTCGCTGCCCTTGCCGAGGATCGGCGTGATCGTCAGGCTCTCGACCTGGATCGGCGCGAGCAAGGTCGCGTTCGCGAGCGGGTCCTTTGCAATCTGCGCCGGTTTCGGCGGCCCGGCGGTCTGCTTCGCAGGAGCCTCCGCGTGGACGGTGGTGGCGATACAGAGCGAGAACGCGAGCAAGCCGATGGCGGGACGCATGGGGCCTCCAATTGGGTGGAACGCCCCTCGGACACGAACGATCTATCGCGTGTTGCGGCCGCGACAGCAGAAATCATTTCACGGCCTTCCACCCAAGGCCGCGAGGCTCGCCGGCGTCCAGCTCGGATGGACCGGAGGAGAGCGAGGCCGTCTGGCCGAGCGAACGCGGAGGTCTCAAGTGAGACGGGAGCCTGTTCGGCACCGTCCCCGCAGCTTCGACGAACGAGAAGAGCTTACTTCTTCGCGTCGGCCTTGGCCTTCGCGGCCTTCTGCAGGAGCTCCTCGCCGATCGTCGCGGGCACGTCGGAGTACTTCGCGAACTCCATCGTGAACTCGGCCTTGCCCTGCGTCGCCGAGCGGAGCGGCGTCGAGAACCCGAACATCTCGGCGAGCGGCACCTCGGCGTCGACGCGCGCGGCGCCATCCTCTTCCGTGGAGCCGATGACGATGCCGCGGCGCTGCATGATCAGCGACAGCATGTTGCCCGAGAACTCGGCCGGACCTTCGAGCGAGACCTTCATGATCGGCTCGAGGATGCGCGGCTTCGCGCGCGGGAAGAAGTCGCGGAACGCGCCGCGGGCTGCTTCCTGGAACGCGATGTCGCTCGAGTCGACCTGGTGAGACTGACCGTCGTTGATCGCGACGCGGAGGCCGACGACCGGCACGCCGAGGCGCGGGCTCTTCGCGATCATGGACTTGAAGCCCTTCTCGCAGGACGGGATGAACTCGCGCGGAATCGCGCCGCCCTTGATCTCGTCGTGGAACTCGAAGTCACCGTCGTGCGGCTCGGCATAGCCGGCGACGCGACCGTACTGACCGGAGCCACCGGTCTGCTTCTTGTGCGTGTAGTTGAACTCGACCTTCTGGCCGATGGTCTCGCGGTACGCGACCTGGGGCGGCGACGTCACCACCTCGGCCTTGTACTCGCGCTTCATGCGCTCGATGTAGACGTCGAGGTGGAGCTCGCCCATGCCTGCGACGATCGTCTCGTTCGACTCGGGATCGACCCAGCACTTGAACGTCGGATCTTCGCGGGTGAACCGGTTGAGCGCCTTGCTCATGTTGATCTCGGCGCCGGAGTCCTTCGCCTTGATCGCGACCGAGATCACCGGGCTCGGCACGAACATCGACGTCATCGCGTAATTGACGGAGCCGTCGGTGAACGTGTCGCCGGAGTTGCAGTCGATGCCGAACAGCGCGCAGATGTCGCCGGCGCCGGACTCGGTGATGTCTTCCTTGTCGTCCGAGTGCATGCGGACGAGACGGCCGACCTTGACCTTCTTGCCGTTACGCGAGTTGACGATGAAGTCGTCCTTGCGGACGGCGCCCGAGTAGATACGGACGTACGTCAGCTGGCCGTAGCGACCATCCTCGAGCTTGAACGCGAGCATGACGAGCGGCTTGGTCGAGTCGGACGCGAGCACGACCGGCGCCTCTTCCTTGTCGAGGTCGAGCGCGATGTTCTCGACGTCACGCGGCTCGGGCAGGTAGTGGCAGACGCCGTCGAGCAGCAGCTGCACGGCCTTGTTGCCGAGTGCCGAGCCGAGCATCACGGGCGTGCACTTCAGCGCGATCGTCGAGTCGCGGAGACACTTGCGGATCAGGTCCGGGGTGACCTTCTCCTCGAGCATCGCCTCGGTGAGCTCGTCGTTCACCATCGAGAGCTGATCGAGCATCTCGTCGTGAGCCTTCTGCGACTGCTCGACGAGCTCGGCCGGGATCGGGCCGCGCTCGATCGTCTCGCCGTTGTCGCCGTAGAACTTGAACGCCTGCATCTCGACGAGGTCCACGACGCCCTCGAGCTTGTCCTCGAGGCCGATCGGGAGCTGGATCATGACCGGGTGAAGCTTGAGCTTCTCGCGGAGCTGATCGCGGACGCGGAACGGGTTCGCGCCGGTGCGGTCGAGCTTGTTGACGAACGCGATGCGCGGAACCTTGTACCGGCGCATCTGGCGATCGACCGTGTAGCTCTGCGACTGCACGCCGGCCACGCCGCACAGCACCATGATGGCGCCGTCGAGGACGCGCAGCGAGCGCTCGACCTCGATCGTGAAGTCGACGTGCCCGGGGGTGTCGATGATGTTGATGTGGTGCTGGGTGCGAATCGGGCTACCCGGAACGCCCATGACGCCCTTCGCCTTCTCGGCGGGCGGCCACTGGCAGAACGTCGCGGCGGACTGGATGGTGATGCCGCGCTCGCGCTCGAGCTCCATCGAGTCCATCTTCGCGCCGACGCCATCCTTGCCCTTCACCTCGTGAATCGCGTGAATGCGGGCCGTGTAATAGAGGATCCGCTCCGTCAACGTGGTCTTGCCACTGTCGATGTGAGCCGAGATGCCGATGTTGCGAACTTTGGACAGGTCGGTGAGCACGGAACGTCTCCTGCAAACACCCGGGTCCACCCCGAGCGAAACCCTGACTAAGGGCGCGGGATTGCTACCTTGTAAGTCCCTCCTTTGCAAGCCCAACCTGTCGACAACAGTCCCCATCCGTCAACCGCTGAGGCCTGCGGGCCCTAACCACGTAATTCCTCGCTCCGCTCGGTTCGTGCTCGGCCGCTTTCGCGGCTGTCTACCCGCTTCGCGTCCAGCATTCGCTTCGCGAATGGCGCGAATTCAAGAAGCAACAGGAGGCGTTTGCTACCGTCACTGAGAAGCGCGCTGATGGACCACCTCGATGACAACGCCGCCAGCGAGTTTGTCTCGGGGTCCCTCGCGCCGTCCGCGGTCGGCAACGTCGAGCAGCACCTCGCGCGCTGCCGGGACTGCCGCGATCTGGTCGCCGCGCTCGCGATGGACGCCGCGAACGACTCCAACGCGGCGACCGTCCCGCACGAGAAGCTCTCGCCGTCGCAGGTCGCCCAGCGGCCGACCCGCACGCTGACGATCGGCGACCGGGTCGGACGGTTCCTCGTGCTGTCCCCGCTCGGCGCCGGCGGCATGGGCGTCGTGTTCGCGGCCTACGACCCCCAGCTCGATCGCAAGGTCGCGCTCAAGCTCCTGCGCGCCGGCATCACCTACAACACGAAGGATGCGCGGACCCGGCTGCGCCGCGAGGCCCAGGCCATTGCCCAGCTCTCGCACCCGAACGTCGTCGCGGTCTATGACGTCGGCGCGACCGAGGACGATGACCTCTACATCGCGATGGAGTTCGTCGAGGGCGACACGCTGACGACGTGGCTCAAGAAGTACCCGCGGTCGTGGCGCGAGATCCTCGACGTGTTCCAGCAGGCGGCGCGCGGGCTGATCGCGGCGCACTCGGTCGGCCTCCTGCACCGTGACTTCAAGCCCGACAACGTGCTCGTCGGTGGCGATGGCCGGGTCCGGGTCACCGACTTCGGGCTCGCACGCTCGGTGATGGTGCCCGACGAATCGGCGCGGCCGCGTCCTGAGATGGCGGCATTGAACGTCGAGCTGACCGCGACCGGGACCGTGCTCGGCACGCCGCGCTACATGGCGCCCGAGCAGATGACCGGGCCCGACATCGACGCGCGCGCTGACCAGTTCAGCTTCTGCGTCGCGCTCTACGAGGCCCTCCACGGCACGCATCCGCTGCGCGGCGCGACCAGCGTGTCGATGCTCGAGACCGGCGAGAAGGCCTTGCCGCCGCCCGAGGGCTCGCGGATCCCGATCACGATCGTGCGCGCCGTGCAGCGTGGCCTCGAATGCGATCGCGCGAAGCGATACCCGACGCTCGCCGGGCTCATCGGCGACCTGCTGCCGCCCCCACCGCGGGCGACGGTGCGTTACGTCGCGTTCGCGATCGCGGGCGTCATGCTGATCGGCGGCGCGGTCGCCGCGGTGATCGCGCGTCCCGACGAGCCCGTCGAGATCGTGCCGGCCGACAACCGCGGCGTGCAGCCACTGATCGACAAGATCAACGAGCTCGAGGCGCAGCGCAAGGAGCTCCTCGACGAGCTCAAGAAGCGCCAGATCACCGACGCCAAGATCCAGCAGCTGCAGACCGAGCTCAAGGACAAGGACGAGAAGATCCAGGAGCTCGTCAAGAAGGTCGCCGAGGTCACGCACGGGACGAAGCCAAGGCCGCTTGGAGTACCGCTGCCGATCAAGGTGGCGCGCACGCAGAGCCAGCTCGTCACCGCGGCGTTCGAGACGGCGTACGGCGATCTCGAGGGCTGCTTCGTCGAGTGGAACGAGCGCGAGGCCGGCGAGGCCGACATGCTGGTCCGGATGACGGTGGGAGCCGACGGTGTCGGCCACTCGTCCGAGACGGTCTCGGGCCCGGACTCGCCGATGCTGCGGCTCTGCGTGTCGGAGTCGGTCGGGCGCGTCAAGTTCGCGCCGGGTCCGGAGACGCTCGACCTCGACGTCTTCGTGCACTGGTCCGCCGGCGTCATCAACGTCTCGCCGCGCGTCACCGGACGGCGAAAGGTGGTGCCGAGCACGTTCGACCTCCGCTGAGGCGCAGAACCTCCAAAATCCACGCGGCCGGGCGACGGCTCCGTGGTCTACTCGTCGTGCAGATGACGCGTCGGTTGTTGTTACTCGCCCTGACGGTCGCCGCCCCGATGGTTTTGCGTGCCGGCACGGCCGACGCCGAGCCACGCGGCCCGCGCATCACGATCCCGACCCCGCTCGACGGCTTCACGCCGCACGCGGCGATGTCCAAGGTGCTCTACCTCGAGCGCTGCCGCGGCAACTGCACGGTGACGAAGTCGAACGTCAACAACGCGCAGACCAACGAGTCGACGATCCCCGGCCAGGCCGGCATGCACGTGCTCACCGAGTTCGTGAACCGGGATGGCGTCGCCGGCGCTGCGGCCGACGCGGAGTGGGCCGCGCTCGTCCAGTGCCTCCGCGAGGTCTACTCGCCGTTCGACATCCAGATCACCGACACCAGGCCGACGAGTGGCACCTATCACATGGCGATCGCCGCCGGCCTGCCGCGCCAGATCGGCTTTGGCGATGACGTCCTCGGCGTCGCGCCGCTCGCGAGCAACTGCAGCCCGCAGGACAACGTGATCTCGTTCTCGTTCGCGAACGCGCACGGCCCGACGCTGCGCGGCGAGAACCTGTGCTGGACGGTGGCGCAGGAGAGCGCGCACGCCTTCGGGCTCGATCACTCGTTCAAGTTCCTCGACGGTCGCTCGGCATGCAACGACCCGATGACCTACCAGGTCGACTGCGGCGGCCAGCGGTTCTTTCGTAACCAGGCCGCGAAGTGCGGCGAGTACGAGGAGCGTGCGTGTCGCTGCGGGCCGACCCAGAACTCGCACACCAAGTTGCTCGGCACGTTCGGCGCCGGCACCGCGATCACCGGCAACCCGACGGCGATGATCACGACCCCCGCGGACGGCCAGCCGCTCGGCGTCGTGGTCGGCGCGAGCGCCGGATCGAAGCGCGGCATCGCGCGGGTCCAGCTGCTCGTCAACGGCTTCCCGTGGGCCGAGGTGCCGGGCACGAAGTTCGGCCCGAACGGCCAGGCCAACCCGTCGAGCTACGGCCTGATGCTGCCGGCCACGCTGCCCGACGGGATCAGCGACCTCGTGGTCCGCGCCTACGACGATCTCGGGGCGTTCACGGACTCGCCGACGGTGACCCGCACGAAGGGGGCGCCGTGCACGACCGCCGAGACCTGCGCGCGCGGCCAGCGCTGCGATGCGGGCAAGTGCTTGTGGGACCCGGCGGCCGGCGAGATCGGCGACTCCTGCGAGTATCCGCAGTACTGCAAGAGCCTGCGCTGCGAGGGTACGGCCGAGCGCAAGATCTGCAGCGATGCCTGCAATCCCGATGGCGAGAACACCTGCACGGACGGCCTGTCGTGCATCGAGACTGGACCCGGCACCGGCATCTGCTACTTCGACGAGGGCGGCTGCTGCAGCGTGGCGTTCGATCGCCGACTGCCGTGGGCACATCTTGGGGTCTCGGCGCTGGTCGCAGCGCTCCTGATGCGCCGTCGCCGCCGACGGTGAGCAGGCGCCATCACGCCCCCCGCTGACGTGTGACGAATCCTGCTGACGCCTCGACGCGTCATGTAGTATCCCGAGCCCATGTTTCGTCGATCTACGCCAGCCTGGCTTGCCCTCGCGTCCTCGGTCCTCTGTGGTCTCGGTAGCGCGTCGGTGGCCTCCGCCGAGAGCGGACCGAACGCGGTCTTCACGCTCGACACGCCCATCTCCACGGTCCAGTCGCCGACGGTCGGCCCTCGCCGTGATGTCATCGTCGTGCCGCCGCGGCCCGGCGATGCGGCCGCGCTGGTCTCGCCGATCATCTACCTGAACCGCTGCACCGGCGGCTGTACCCTGAAGACCGGTAGCTCGGACGACGCCGTGATGAACACGACGCCGCTCGTCGAAGCCGACACCAATCTCTCGGCGTTCACCCACGGCGAGCAGGCGTGGCAGGATCTGTTGACGTGCATGCGCGAGATCTACTCGCCGTTCGACGTCCAGATCACCGACGCCCGCCCCGGTGCGGGCACGCAGTATCACATGGCTATCGTCGCCGGCACGTCGACCGAAGCGAACAAGCCCGGAACGCTCGGCGTCGCGTTCGTCAACAGCGACTGCTCGCCGCGCAACAACACGATCTCGCTCTCGTTCGCGAACTCGCACGGCGGCACCGGCGCGTCACTCACGCAATCGCTCTGCCACACGGTCGGCCAGGAGAGCGCGCACGCGTACGGCCTCGACCACGCGTTCAAGTTCTCGGACGGTCGCTCGACCTGCAACGATCCGATGACGTACCAATCCGACTGCGGCGGTCAGCGGTTCTATCGCAACGACTCGGCGAGCTGCGGCGAGTTCGCGGCCCGCGCGTGCGGCAGCACCGGCGCGTGCGGTTCCTCCCAGAACGCGCACGCCAAGCTGCTCACCGTGTTCGGCCCGTCGACCGCGGCACCGCTGATCACCCCGCCCACCGCGATGGTCACCACGCCCCAGGCCGGCGGCACGCTCGGCGCGATCGTCGCAGCGCAGGCCGGCAGCAAGCGCGGCGTCGCGAAGGTCGAGCTCCTGCTCAACGGCTTCAAGTGGGCCGAGGCGAAGGGCGCGCAGTTCGGCCAGAACGGTCAGCCAAACCCGTCGTCGTACTCGATGATGGTCCCGACCAGCGTCCCGAACAGCAAGATCGATGTCGTCGTGCGCGCGTGCGATGACCTCGGCAAGTGTACCGAGTCGGCGCCGGTCCTCGTCACCAAGGGCGCGCCGTGCACCGCCGCCGAGATGTGCGCGAAGGGGCAGAAGTGCGAGGACGGCAAGTGCTTCTGGGATCAGCCCGCCGGCGAGCTCGGCGCGGACTGCGACTACCCGCAGTTCTGCAAGAGCCTGCGTTGCGAGGGTCCCACCGAGGCGCAGGTCTGCTCGCAGGGCTGCGTCCCGGGCACCGGCGATAGCTGCCCCGACGGCCTCGAGTGTCTCGAGACCGGGCCCGGCCAGGGCATCTGCTACACGGCCGCGGACGACGGTGGCGGCTGCTGCAGCGTCGGCGGAGATGACGGTCCTGCACCTTGGGCGCTCCACGGCGGCGTTGCCGCGCTGCTCATCGGCCTTCTCGTGCGCCGGCGGAGGAGCTGATCATGCGAAGCCTTCCGGTCGTCGCCAGCCTGTTCCTCGCGACGATCGGCGTGGTGCCGGTGGCATCCGCTTCGCCCGAGCTGCCGACGACGGTGAGGATCCCACCGCCGGTTGGCGAGCACGCCGCTGCGGCGCAGGTGCTGTACTTCAACCGCTGTCGTGGCGGCTGCACGGTCACCGCGAGCGCCACCAACGACGCGCGCTCGCACCTGTCGACGATCCCGCAGGGCGCGCCCGGCGAGATGTTCACGCTGACGGAGTTCCGCCACGGCGACGTCGTGTGGAACGGCCTGATGCAGTGCCTGCGCGAGGTCTACTCGCCGTTCAACGTCGTGATCACCGACGAGCTGCCCGCCCCGGGCGTCGCGTACAACGAGAACATCGTCGCGGGCATCGATAACGAGATCAACTACCCGGGCGCTGGCGGCGTCGCGCCTGTTACCTCCGATTGCAGCCCGTACAGCTACGTCTCGTCGTTCACGTTCGCGAACGGCTACGGCCCGGACGTCTACCAGCTCTGCTACGTCGCGGCGCAGGAGACCGGTCATGCGTTCGGCATGGCCGACCACGCGTGGGCGTTCATCGCCGACGGCCGCTCCGCGTGCAGCGATCCGATGTCGTACCGCAACGATTGCCTGTCGAACGGCCAGCGGTTCTTCCGCAACGAGGCCGCGACCTGCGGCGACTTCGCCCAGGAGAGCTGCAACTGCGCCGGCATGAACCCGCACTCCAAGCTGCTCGCCGCGCTCGGCGCGGGTACCCCGATCACGCCGCCGCCGAACCTCGCGGTGACCCAGCCGGTCGCCGGCACGCAGGTCACGAACGGCCAGATGGTGATCTCGACGGCGTCGTCGCAGCGCGGCGTCAAGATCATCGAGCTCTATCTCAACGGCTTCAAGTGGGGCGAGAAGAAGGGCGTGCCGTTCGGTCAGACCAACCAGCCCGAGGCGGCGTACGCGATCCCGATGCCAGCCGACGTGCCCGGCGGCGTGATCGACATCGTCGTCGTAGCCAAGGACGACATCGGCATCACGACGACCGCGCCGACGATCACGGTCATGAAGGGCGCCCCGTGCACGTCCGCCGACAGCTGCGCGAAGGGCCAGAAGTGCGAGGAGGGCAGGTGCTTCTGGGATCCCGCGAGCGGCGAGATCGGTGACACCTGCACCTATCCGCAGTTCTGCCTGACCGGCACCTGTATGGGCCCGAGCGCCGACGAGCAGATCTGCACGCAGAGCTGCATCCCCGGCGTCGGTGACAGCTGCCCGATGGACTACTACTGCCTCGCCACCGGTCCATCGAGCGGCGCGTGCTGGCCCGAGGGAGCGGAAGAGGCAGGCTGCTGCAGCACGTCCGACGGAGCGGTGACGGGTAGCGCGCTGCTCGCGTTCGGCCTGCTCGCGATCCTCGCGCCTCGTCGTCGTCGCCGCCGCGCCTGAGCTACCGGTTCGCTTTCGAAGCGGTAACGGCCTTCAGCTGCTCGAGGAGCTTCGAGATCCGATACGGCTTCTGCAGGCAGTGCTGCACGCCGAGCTCCTCGCAGCGCGCCTCGACGTCGCGGCTTGCCGACGCGACGATCACGGGCGTCCTGATCGAGCGTGTCGCCAGCTCGGCGATCAGCTCCTCGCCCGTCATCACCGGCATCATCAGATCGAGCACGATCGCGTCGAAGGGCTCGCGCAGGATCATCTCGAGCGCCTCGGCACCGTCGCGCGCCGTCAGCACCACGCAGTGCTCCTCGAGGGCCGCGCCGACAGACTCGATGACATCGACCTCGTCATCGACGAGCAGGACGCGCAGCATCCGGACGTCAGTTGCCGGAGCCGGCGGGCGCCGCCGAGCCAGCAGGCGCGTCGGAGCCAGCCGCGGAACCAGCGGCCGCAGCCGGAGCTCCGCCATCGGGGTTGACGGCGATCTGCTGCGGACCGATCTGATCGCGCGCAGCCTTCGCGCAGTTGCGGATGATCTCGTTGTCGACGTTGCTCGGACCGCCGCGCACCTGGAGGATGCACTTGGTGTCCTCGTCGAAGAACCGGTAGACGAACACGTCGTCGACGCCCTGGGCGACGACCTGCAGGCACGCATACGTGCCCATCGACTCGTCGTCCCTGTCCTTGCGCGTCTTGCACTTGCCCTTGAAGCGCTCCGCGTCCTCGATCGTCCAGCAGAACGCGGTGACGTTGCAGAGCTCGTCGCCGGCGAGCACGCCGAGCCGGCCTGCCTTCTTGAGCAGCGCCTGCTGCTCCTTCTCGTTCAGCCGCTTGCCGCCGCGGTGGAACGAGCACGATGCCGCCGCCTCGGGCTCGGCCTTCGTGATGTCCTTGACCTCGAGCGGCTCCTTCTCGCCGATCGCCGCGCCCATCGCCGTGGCATCGAGCAGCTGGGTGCACGGGATGCGCGACTGACCAGGGACCGGCGGCCGGATCGTCTTCGCGACGCCACCCGCGGCCTCCTTCTCCTTCTGCAGCCGCTCGGCCTCGCGCTTGGCTTCCTCCTCGCCCTCCTTCGCACCCTTCGTGCAAGCGCTGCCTACAAGACCGATGGCCATGATCGCGATGAATGCCCGCATTGCGGCGCCGACCGTAACATGTGCCCCGCTCGACTGTCAGATCGCCGCGCGATGGTCGGCGCACGATGACGCCACACGAACCGACGTCCCGCATGCAGCTCGTCGCGTTGCAGACCAAGGTCGACCGCTACGAGCGCGCGTTTCAGCTGCTCGCACAGCGCCATCCCTTGCCCCGCGATCCAGCTTCGCGCCCGGGCACGTTCCCGCTCTCGCGCTGCTGGATGACACCAGCGTCCTGATCGCGAGCGATTTCGCGCGCGTCTGGCTGTCAGATCCCGGGCCTAGGATCTGCGGGCGATGCTTGTCCATCACACGAAGAACAAGGGCGATCTGGGGGTCCTGCAGGCGAAGGTGGATCTCTTCGAGAAGGGGTTCATCATCCTCATGCCGCAGACCGAGCATGCTCCGTTCGATCTCGTCGCGTATCGAGACGAACGGTTCTATCGGGTGCAGGTCAAGTACCGGGCCGCCGTGAGGGGGCAGCTCTCGTTTCCACTCTCCACCTGCTGGGCCGACCGCCATGGCGTGCACACCGTGCCGATCGACAGGCGTTCGATCGATCTGCTCTGCATTTATTGTCCCGATACTCGCCGCTGCTACTACGTGGATCCGCGCGAGGTTGGTCGTGGGGTTCAGTTGCGGATCGCGCCGCCACGAAACCAACAGAAAAAGCGAATCCGTCGAGCCGAGGACTACCTGCAGATTCCGGCGTCGGTACTGGGAGTTCCTGCCGGTTCTGCCAATCCACTTGAGAGCCAGGACGACGTGAGGCAGAGTTCTGGGCCGACGGTTCCCGCCTAGCGCCCATAGCTCAGGTGGATCAGAGCATTCGATTTCTAATCGAAATGTCGCAGGTTCGAGCCCTGCTGGGCGCACCATGACTCGCTGAGCTTCACCGAACTGCGGGCCCGACGCAGCCCTGCTCGACCGCCTGGCATGCACGGTGCTTTGTTGAGCTCACATGGCGACACACGTCCACAAGCGGTCGGTCACCGACGTGCTTGCCGACGAGCGCGAGCCTGCGCCCGCGCCGCACACGGAGCCGCGTTCGGTGAGCGACGTGCTCGCCGACGAGCGCGAGCGCACGCCCGAGAAACCAGCGCTCACCGAGGAAATCCCAGGCGCCCACGCCGGATTCTTCACGAAGGCCAAGCTGTTCCTCAAGCGGCTGTTCTCCGACGCGCTCGACGACAACATCGACAGCGTCGGCGCGATGATGGCGTACTACGCGGTCCTCGCGATCTTTCCGATGCTCGTGTTCATCGTGACGATCGCGATGCTCGTGCTCGACGACAGCACGGTCCAGCAGGGCGTGTCGATGGCGACCAGCACGATGCCGTACGCAACCCGCCAGCTGGTCGCCACCAAGGTGCAGGCGTTCATGGACACCGCCGGCGCGGGCTTCGCGATCGGTGGTGCCGCCTTCGCGCTGTGGGGCGCGTCGCGCGGTACCGTCGCGCTGTCGATGGCGCTGAACTCGGTGTTCAGCAAGAAGGAGACGCGGCCGTGGTGGAAGCGTCAGCTCATCGCGATCGCGGTCACCGTTGGCGTCGCGTTCTTGATCGTCGCCGCGCTGGGCCTCCTCGTGATCGGCCCGATCGCCGGTCACTTCGTCGCCGACCGGATCGGCATGGGCGCCACGTTCGACGTCGTGTGGGGCGTCGGCCGCTGGCTCGGCGCCGGCGTGCTGGTGATGGTCGTCTGGGCGATCCTCTACAAGTTCCTGCCGAACACCGACGCACCGTTCCGGATCTTCACGCCGGGCGCCGCAGTCGGGGTCATCCTGTGGCTCGGCATCAGCCTGCTGTTCGGCGTCTACCTCAAGTACTTCAATAACTACGAGGCGACCTACGGCGCGCTCGGCGCCGGCATCATCTTCCTAACCTGGCTGTGGCTGTCGAACATCGCGATCCTGTTCGGCGCCGAGATCAACGACGTGCTCGCCGACTTCCGCAAGCACGAGAGCGAGGCCGCCGCGCAGCTCGCTACGGAGACGAAGCCGCCTGCGACCAAGTAGAGCGTCGCAGGCGCTTGATCCAATCGACTGCGTGTCGACTCGATCACGGCGTGCGTGTTGGACGTAGGGAAGGCGCGGGCGGCCCCGAGAAATGCCTGTAACTCCGCCCACAGGCTGTGCGTGGCCATGTCACGAACCGAAGGACGTATCTCGCGTCCTCGCCTCTGCCATGCCTATACTCCTCACGATTTCGCGTAGGAGATCGAGCATGAATAAGTGGCTAGCTTGCGCCCTCGTCGCCCTGACGAGCGGTTGCCCCGATATCAAGACCGACGCTGATGAGACGAGTGCAGATCCGGTGGTCGAATTCGACCCGAGCCGGAGCGTCGTCCCATTCCCCAACAACCTCCTGATCAATCCGGCGACCGGCAAGGTGAACTTGCCGGCGGGTTGCAACGAGACGGCGTCGACCAAGGCGCTTCGTGAAGGCGTGCTCAACGCACTCGACGGCTTCGGCACGTTCGAGACGGCGATGTCCGTCACGCTCACGAAGCCCATCGACATGGCCTCGGTGACCACGGAGAACATCGTGCTCTTCAAGAGCACGGATCCGGCGGCAGCAGCCGTACCGATCGTCGTGATCCCGGGCTCGAGCATTCGCTTCGCGAATCAAACGGTGAACGCCGACGGCACGCGCACGTGTGACTCGCCGAACCCGATCGATTCGATCACGATCGTTCCTCGCGTCCCCCTCGAGCAGAAGACGACGTACATCGTCGCGCTCAGGACGGGCCTCAAGACCACCGAGGGCGTGGACTACGTTCCGTCGTTCACGTGGTCGCTCGTCCGTCAGGACACGAACCCGGTCACCGTCGACGACGCTGGCAACGTGATCTCCGACCGCACGCCACTCGATCCGTCGACGCCGACGGGTCTCGCGTCGCTCCAGGGCATCAACTTGCTCTGGAACGCGCACATGCCGGTCCTCGCGTTCCTCGCGGCGAAGCAGATCAACCGCGATGACGTCTTGCTCGCATGGAGCTTCAAGACGCAGACGGTCCAAGACGCGCTCGATAAGAACGTCGCCGGCACGCCGACGACGATGCTCAACGACGTCGCGATCACCGGCCCCGCCGACGCGGTCCCAGTGCCGATCTCTGTAGCGGTTGCCCTCGGCATCGCGCAAGCGCGCACCGCGAACACGTACCCGTACGAGGTCTGCGACACCGGCGCCGGTGCCGCACCCGCGGAGCTCGACAATGTTCAGTGCTTCCTGAAAGTGAGCCTGGGCCTGGCTGCGCTGAGGTTGCCGACGTGCGCCGATGCTGCAAGTTGTGGCCCCGTGTTTGTCGCCGGTACTGGGTCATGCGCATCGCTGTTCGGTTGCGCAAACATCCTTGATGTCCTCGTCGGACGTGTTCGCTCGCCGCAGTTTCAATCTGATCGACCGAACGCGTCCGCCCCAAGCATGCCTATCCCAGGCCCTTGGGCGGATCCGGTGAAGCCCGCCAAGGTGAAGGATCAGCAGCTCAATGCATTCATCATCGTTCCTAATGGAACACAGCCAGCCGCCGGTTTCGCAACCGTCTTGTTCCAGCACGGGCTCGGGCAATCGAACACGAATATCCTCGCGATTGGCGGGCATCTCGCGCGGGATCCTGACGGCGCTGGTCTGGGATCAGGATTCGCATCGATCGCGATCAATGCCGTGGCACACGGTGACCGGCGCATTCAGATCAGCAATTCGGGTGCGTGCGCGACACCGCCGCTTGCAGCGAGCTGTTTTGCAGGGTTTCTATCTCCGGACCTCGGTGCCACACGCGACAACATTCGCCAGACCGTTGTCGACCACCATCAGGTGGTCGCATCACTCAAGAAGTGCACGGGCGGTGCGGCGAATTGCGGCACGTTCATCGTCAATCCAGCACAGATCGTTTATCTGGGGCAGTCGCTCGGTGGAATCATCGGCGGCATCACCGCGGCGACGAGCACGGACATCAAGACCTCGGTGCTCAACGTGCCAGGTGTTGGTTGGGCCGACATCTTCGAGAACACTCAAACGCTCGACATCCGCTGTACGCTCGTCGACGGTCTCATCGACGCGGGCACGCTCACGGGTGACAAGCGCGACACGAAGGGCACGCCCACGGAGACCGACGACACAGGTCTTTGCATCGGCCAGGAGTGGAAGACGCAGCCGGGCTATCGCCAGTTCGCGGCGATCGGTCGTTGGGTTCTCGACCCCGCCGACCCCGCAAACTTCGTCCAGCGCCTCGTCATGTCGATGGGCATGGACAAGTTCCTCATCCAAGAGGTCGTTGGCGACACGGTCGTCCCGAACCTCGCGACGGCCAACGCGGCGGCGCTGACGGGTCGCACGGCCGTCCCCGCCAGGAGGAATACGGCGGCGATCCCAACGCCAACAGACACCATCACCGCCCCGATGCCGTCCTCCAAGTACATCAAGTACGCGACGATTCCCGCAGACGCAGCGCCGGGCAACACGTACACGCACGGGTCGCTCCTCTCACCGGCGGGCATGGCCGCTCAGTGCTCGGCTGGCACGCCGCAGTTCTGCGACGGCGTCTTCGCGACCGGTCAGATGGTCGTCGACGCGATCACTTATCTCCAACTCAACAAGTAGCTTCGAGGCACTCTAATGATTCGCAAGATTCTCTTTTCAGCATTGGGCCTCGGCGCACTCGCCTCCAACGCGTCCGCCAACGCATTCAACATCAACGAACACGATGCGCGCGTCACCGGTCGCGCCGGCGCCACCGCCGCGAGCAACACCGAGCCCTCGTCGGTGGTGTTCAATCCGGGCGGCATCGCGCTCAACGAGGGCACGAACATCGCGCTCGGCACCGCGTTCTACTTCGCGCAAGGCACGTACGAAGCTGACGGTGGGGAGAAGCAAAAGACCGACTCAGGTATGGCGGTCGTTCCGAACCTCTACGTCACATCACGTCTGCACGAGATGGTCGCGGTCGGTATTGGTCTGCACTTTCCCTTCGGGCTCGCGGTCTCGTGGCCATCGGGTCACCCGCAGGCCGACGTGATCCAAGATCAGACGCTGCGCACGTACTTCATCACGCTCGGGGCGGGCTTGAACCTGAACAAGCAGGTGCCGGGTCTTTCGGTCGGCGCCGGATTCGACATCGTGCCGGCGACGATCGAGCTCGAGAACAGCGTTGGCTTCGGCGAAGTCCAGGGTACTGCACACCTCGGTGGCGATGCAGTCGGCTTCGGTGGTCGTGTCGGAGCGATGTATCACTCGCCCGACGTTCGCGGCCTCAAGGTTGGCGTGATGTATCGCTCGCCGGTGAAGCTCGACTTCGAGGGCAAGGGTGACTTCGACATCGAGGATCCGTACCGCTCGCAGCTGCCGCCCGATGGCACGATCAACGCGACCATCACACTGCCTCAATCGGTCTGGGGCGGCGTCGCGTACTCACCGATTCCCGACCTCGACATCGAGTACAACGCGGTCTGGATCAACTGGGCACAGGCGTTCGAGGACGGCAACCTCACGATCGATCTCCCCGACGATGGCAACCCGGCCACGCCACGTCCACAGACGGTCTCACCGCAGGACTACAAGAACACGGTCACGCATCGCCTCGGTGCAGAGTATCGGTTGCCGGCGCACGGCGCCGCGATCCGCGCGGGTCTGATGTATGACCCGACGCCGATTCCGACGACGACGCTCTCCGCCCGCTTGCCGGACATCAACCGCTTCAACATCACGCTCGGTGGCAGCTACGCGATCACGCCCGAGTATGGCGTGCATCTCGGCCTGCTCTGGGTGACGCCCGGCGAGCGCGAGACGTCCGACAAGATGTACGAGCCGCAGTTCAAGGGCACGTACGGTGTGCAGGCGTTCGTCGCGAACCTCGGCGTCAGCGGCAAGTTCGGTAAGTAATCGTTCAGCGGTTGGTGGGCAACGTCAAGTAGCCCTCCAACATCGGCGACGCAGTAGTTGGCGTCAGCTGCAGCATACCGCCCGACGGTGCGTAGATTTGGAGGAAGCCCGCGCTTCCACCACCTGCGGCCGGGAGGTCGGTGGTCGTCAACATGATTGGCTTGGTCCCAGCTGTCGGCGCAGTGGGGCCAGTGCCTCCGTTTCCGCCAGTTCCTGCTTTGCCCGCGGAGGGCGTTGCTCCTTGAGCGACCGCCACTGATCGCTGGCCCGCCTGCCCGAGACCTCCGCCGGCTTGTCCCGAACCGCCCGCACCGCCGTTCGCGAACATCTGACCACTGACTTGCACGTTCATGCCTTGGAGCACGACGTAACCGCCGCTTCCTCCACCCGTCGCCGGGTTCAGCATCGGAGGGACGGAAAAGGGAACCTCAGTCGGTGACGCGCCACCACCACCGTTCACATCGATGATGCCAGCCACTTTGACCGTGCCGCGACAGGAGATGATCGTTACTCCGCCACCACCTCCACCGGAGGAGTAGCCAGCGATGGCGTTGTGGCCGCCAGACCTTCCGGCCACGAGCACGGCGCTGCCCATCGGGTTGGGAACCACAACACCACCGTTCGCTGCGCCACCATCGGCTGTTGTCGACCCCCCGCTGCCGCCGGCGTGCCGAAAGCCAGCTCCTCCCGCAGCCGCCCCTCCCATG
>JACCTC010000064.1 GCA_013812655.1 Deltaproteobacteria bacterium
TCGCGGCAGCGCCTCGTCGCGGCGCCGCGCCACGCTCGACCTGCCCGCGCGCCGCACGCTCGACCTCGCGGCCGGTCTTCTTGCGCCGCGACAGGCCGATGCGATCGGCGCTCTCGGGCGTCTGCAGCTTCGGCGGAGGCACGGTCGCGCGCGGCTGCTTGCGGGTCGTCGACGACGTCGCGAGCAGCGTGAAGTCGATGCGCCGGCGGAGCACCGACACGTTGTTGACCTCGACCTTGACCTTGTCGCCGAGCTCGATCGTGCGGCCGGTGCGCTGGCCGGTGAGCCGCATGTGGATCGCGTCGTGGACCCATGGCTCGCTGCCGAGCGAGTCGAGCTTGATCAGGCCCTCGACGTAGGGCTCCTCGATCTCGACGAACGCACCGAAGCTCGTGACCGCGGACACCACGCCCTCGAACTCCTCGCCGACTTGATCGCGCATCAGGTACGCGCGGTACATCGCGACAGCCTCGCGCTCGGCCTCCATCGCGCGACGCTCCTGCGTGCTCGCGTTGCGCGCCAGCTCGGACAGGGTCTCGGTCGGCGGCGACGGCTTCGAGTACCCGCCACCCGACGGCAGCCCTTCGCGGTGGAGCAGGAACTTCAGCAGCCGGTGGACGAGCAGATCGGGATAGCGCCGGATCGGTGACGTGAAGTGCAGGTAGTCGCCGGACGCGAGCCCGAAGTGGCCGATCGGCACGACGTCCCAGATAGCCTGGGTCAGCGTGCGCAACACGAGGAACGACAGCGCCGCGGCGCCGGGCTTCTCCAGAATCTGATCGAGGACGGCCTTCATGCCGAGCGGCGTGACTGCGGCCTCGACGTCGACGGCGATGCCGTACGCCGCGAGCATCTCGGCGAGCAGCTTGACGCGGTCGGGTGCCGGCGGCGCGTGGACGCGCCAGATCGCGGTCGCGCCGCGCTTGCGGAAGAAGCTACCGACCGCCTCGTTCGCGGCGATCATGAACTCCTCGACGAGCTGGTACGCCTGCTTGACCGCCGGATCGCCCTTCGCCTTGACGACGTCACGCACGAGGCGCGGATCGTCGGCATCGAGCACGACCTTCGGTTCGGACAGCTCCAGCTCGAGGGCGCCGCGCGCTTGCCGCTTCTTGCGGAGCACCTGCGCGAGCGCATTGAGCCGCTCGAGCTCGTCGGCCCACGGCCGGTACTCCTCGCGACGGCCACGGAAGTCGCCACCGAGTGCGGCGGCGACGCCGGGATAGTCGAGACGCGCCTTGCTCTTGATCACGGCGGCCGCGTGGCCGACGTCGGCGAGATCACCGTCGGGCGTGAAGTCGAGGCGGACGACCATCGCGCAGCGATCGACGAGCGGCAGCAGCGAGCAGATCTGCGACGACAGCTCGTGCGGCAGCATCGGGATCACGCGATCCGGCAGGTACACCGAGACGCCGCGGATCGTCGACTCGCGGTCGAGCGCATCGCCCCACCGCACGTAGTGCGAGACGTCGGCAACCGCGACCCACACGCGCGGTCCACCGTGCGGACCGTCCTCGATGCAGAGCGCATCGTCGAAGTCGCGGGCGGTCTCCGGATCGATCGTGGCAAACCGGCGATCGCGGAGATCGATGCGGTCGGCGAGATCGTTCGGGCCGACCTCCTGCGCCGTCCGCTTGGCCTGCGCGAGCGCTTCCTCGGGGAACTCGAGCGGGATCACCGCACACGCCAGGATCTTCTCGATCTCGGTGCGCGGATCCTCGGGATCGCCGAGCACCTTGAGCAGCTTGCCGGCGAGCTCGCGACGCGCCGCATCCGGATAGCGCGTGATCTCGATGACGATCGCGTCGCCATCCTTGCCGTGCTGCGCGTCGTCGACGCCGACCCGGCCGTAGTCCGCAGCGATCCGCGGATCATCGGGCTCGAGATACATGTGCCGGCCGGCGCGGCGCAGGATGCCGGTGAGCCGCGCCCGCCCGCGTGCGAGCACCTCGCTGACCCGGCCCTCGGTGCCGCGCACGCCTGGCCAGGTGTCGACCGCGACGCGATCGCCATCGAGCGACGTACCGCGATACTTCGCGGGCACGAACACGGTCTCGCCACCATCGACCTGCACGAAGCCGTAGCCCGCGGGGTGGACGGTGATCCGGCCCTTGATGCGATCGTCGGCCTTGCCGGCCGCCAGCGCAGCCGCTGGCGTCATCGGTAGTGCAGCCCCGGCTGGCGATGTAATGACCGCGGCGCCACCGATCGGCCGGACCTCGCCGGTCTCGGGATCGTACTCCTCGCGCGGCGTCGACGGCCGGACCACCGGCCGCTTGGTCGGCGGTGCGGCGTTGCGCGGGCCCGGCTTGGTCGAGCGGCGTGGCTC
>JACCTC010000069.1 GCA_013812655.1 Deltaproteobacteria bacterium
CGCCAAGGGCTGGGACCTCGCCGCGGTGCGCACGATCGCCGCCGCCGCCGCCGGCACGAGCGCCGATCGCAAGGAGCTCGTCGCGCTGATCGATCGCGCGATCACGCTGCGCGGCCGCACCGCACGCGTTCCCTGAAGCAGCTCGCGCACCATGGCCTGCCTCGCGGTGGGCGCCGATCCGGGCGCTTGCCGATGACACGTTCGTGACGGGGGTCAGAGCGACTGATAGCTCGCGTCGAGATGCAGCTTGAGGCCGATCGTCGTGTCGATGCTTGCACCGCGGCCGGCGGTTTCGC
Source organism: Deltaproteobacteria bacterium (assembly GCA_013812655.1). Lineage (GTDB taxonomy): Bacteria > Myxococcota_A > Polyangia > Haliangiales > Haliangiaceae > JABFXX01. Next base: position 297 of record JACCTC010000069.1, read on the forward strand.
GATCGACGACGAACACGTCGAGTCCCGCGGTCAGAAACAATAGCGGCACCAGCGGCAGCGAGAGCCGGCTCGATGCGCGCAGCTGGTGCTCCGTCCGCCTGAAGGGAGAGATCGCGAAGTACTCGAGGTTGGCCTCGACGGTGATCGCCGAGTGGCCCACCGTCTTGATGGGGTGCGGATCGAGCGTCGCGCCGACCTCGGCGATGAAGCGATATCCGCCGATCTGCGCCTCGACCGGATCGGGCGAGTCCCCTTGTGCGAACAGCTCGGTCCGGTAGCCGGCGCCCGCACGAAGCCTGAGCTTCGGATGCAGCGTGAACAGTCCACCCGCGGTGTGAGTTAGCTCCGCGTGGCGATACGTGCGGGTGTCAGGAACGCTGAGCTCGGTCTCGAATGCGAGCCGCGAGTACGGGCTCGGCACATACGCTCGCCTCGTGGTCAGTCCGCGATAGGTGTACAGCGACGAGAGCTGAACGAGGTCGAGCGTCTCCTGCCCCACTGCCGGCATCATCGCAGGTCGGGTTCGCGTGTAGCCGTACTTTCCATTCAGCCGCGAGTCCCAGCGGTGCCGCGGATGATCGAGCTGGAGCAGCCCCACGATCTCGACCTTGATCGATTGCTGTTGCGCGCGTGCGAGCTGCGCGTCGCCGAGCGCGTCGTTGTTCGAGATCGACGTGTTCGCCCAATCGGCGACGAGGTCACCGGTCGCGCTCGTCAGCAGACGTTCCGATGCGGGAACGTCGAACGTCGCTCCCCGATTCATCTCGCTCTCGACCAGCTCGCGTACGTCGTTGATCCGCGTGGGACGCCATCCCTTCAGCTCGTCGTTCGCGAATCCGGCATCTCCGCCGCTCGCGACGTACGAGCTTGTCACCATGTGATAGCCGCGCGTCTTGTCGATCGCTCGACCGTTGATCTTGAAGGGCTTGCCGGGCTCGGGCCGCGCGGCGCCGAGCATCGTCAGCTTGCCGGACGCTTCGCCTTTTTCGAGTAACGCGTGGAGATCCGCACCGTGCACGGTCAATGTCCCGAGCTGCGTCGGATAGGGGAGCGCCCGTCGTATTGTTGCGCGCGTCCACGGGCCGAACAGCGGGAACGCGCGGGTATAGACCGTGCCCGTGTTGATGATGGCGATCTCGCTCTGCGTCGCCCGCTGCATCACGTGCAGCATGTAATTGACGAGCTCGGGCTTCGTCGTCGGAAGCTTCGTGCCTGCTTTCCCGATCGGGATACTGAATAGCTCGCAGAACTTCTGGTGGTATGGCGCGAGGATCTGCGCGGTCATCTCGTCGCGCTGATCCGTGCGAGCGCGAATGGCAGTCGCGTCGATATGAGGCAGTGTCGGCGGCGTTTGCGACGGCTGCGGCGTCATCGTCACCAACGTCACGCCCCGGGCTCCGCTCGACGATCCGACGATCGATGGCGAGCCATCCTGCCGGACGAGCAACGTCTGCCGTTGACCGTCGACGTTGGAGAAGCTCGACGACATGATCACGTCGGGCGCGTGATCGGCGGGCAACGCGCGCTGCAGCGCTAGCACTTCCTCGAGGCCAGCCTGGCCCGAGTTGATCTGCATCATGAGGACGACCGCGTTGACTCCGCTGCGGCGCAGCCTGACGACGCCTTCGGCGATCGCGACCGCAGGTTCGACGAGCTCGATGCCCGCGAGTTGCGACTTCCCGATGGTGGCCGCTACACGCGGAGACAGCGTGGCGAGGATCGCGATCTTCTGATCTCCGCGCACGACGATGACCTCCCGCGTGACGTGAGTGCAGAAGCGTTGGACCTTCGCGTCGCACTTCAGATTCGAGAGGACGACTGGCATCCCCGATGCGGTCGCGGCCGCGACGAAGCGTTCGAGACGTGCCCGCTTCGTGGAGAGCTCGTGATTTCCGAGCGTGATGGCGTCATACGGTGCGCGTCCGAGGACAGCCGCGATCGCCTGAGCGCCGACGTCCCCGTAGTCCTCGAGCATCATGCGCGTGAACAGGTCGGGCGCGATCTGGTCACCTCCGAGCAACACGACCGGCTGGGGGACGCCGCGCTCGGTCGCGCTCTCTCGAAGCGACTGGATGGCTGCTACCTGCGCGGCATAGTCAGGATCGGTCTGCGCGAATGATCCGGTGCACCGCGGCACCGCGAGCTGACCCTCGAGATCGGCGTGGTACACGAGCTCGACGGGCGCGGTGAGCAGAGCAAGCAGCGCGAGGGTGACGTTCACCGGCGGAGAATAAGCTCCGCGAGCGAGCTGTCACTTGGCGTCCGCGACCTTCTTACACTCGTCGAACTTGTCCGGGATCATCTTGTTCACCTTGCCGCCCATCGCGCCGCTCACCTTGTCCTGATCGCTGATCTTGAGCAACGGCTGCCATTCTCGGCCACCGTTCTTCAAGTTGCCGACGAGCTTCTTCTTGGTGCTACACGACGACGGTCGACGTCCTGTAGACCTACGCTCGAGCTGGGCTACCGCTAGCGGGTCGCGGCGAGGATCTCGTTCGCGCCCTGCTTGATCAGATCCTCGGCGAGCGTGATGCCGAGGTGCTCGGCCTCGTGGGTACGGCCGATCAGCTCGGCGTGCAGCATCCGCGAGCCGTCGGGCATGCCGCACATCGCGACGACGCGGAGGTTGTCGCCGTCGATCGACATCGCGTGCGCCGCGAGCGGGGTCTGGCAGCTCCCGCCCATCCGGGCGAGGAACGCGCGCTCGGCGGTGACCCGGCGATGCTCCTCGGGGTCGTGGATCGCACGTCGCACGAGCTCGATCACCGCGGTGTCGCCGGCGCGGCACTCGAACGCGAGCACGCCCTGCGCGACCGCCGGGATGCTGAGCTCGAGCGTGAGCAGCTGCGTGATCCGGTCCGCCATCCCGAGGCGGGTCAGCCCGGCGGCGGCGAGCACGATCGCGTCGAACTCGCCCTCGTCGAGCTTGCGGATCCGGGTCGGCACGTTGCCGCGCAGCATCTTGATCTGGAGATCGGGACGGCGCGCGAGGAGCTGACACTGGCGGCGCATGCTCGAGGTGCCGACCACCGCGCCCTTCGGTAGCGTGTCGACGGTGACCGGCGCGCGCGCACACAGCGCATCCCACGGCGTCTCGCGGGTCGACACCGCGACCAGCTCGAGGCCTGGCGCGAGCTCGGCCGGTACGTCCTTCATGCTGTGCACGGCGACGTCACCGGTGCGATCGATCAGCGCCTGCTCGATCTCCTTCACGAACAGGCCCTTGCCGCCGACCTTCGCGAGCGGGACGTCGAGGATCTTGTCGCCCGACGTCGTGATGACGTTGAAGTCGACGGTCAGGTCGGGAGCCACGGCGAGCAGCCGCGCCTTGGTGTGCTCCGCTTGCCAGAGCGCGAGGGCGCTGCCGCGGGTCGCGATCACGAGTCGGGTCACGTCGCTGCCTTTCATCAGGGAGAGTCTTCCGGAGATCTGAGGTCGCGCCCGGGTTCCGGAAGCACCGGTTGGGACTCGCGGTCGCCCTCGATCGGGTCGAGCCCGAACAGCTCGCACAGGACCTCGGCACGCAGCGACGCCTCGTCGGGCCGGGCCTCGCGCAGCGCGGCGGTCGGCTGGTGCAAGAGCTTGTTGACGACGAGCTGGACGACCCGCTGCACGAGCTCGCGCTGCTGCGCCGGCGTGTGCTCGCGACGCGACAGCTGGTCGAGCGCCTTCGCGACCTCGGCATCGGCGACCTGCGCGAACTTCGAGCGCAGCGCGCGGATCGTCGGGACCACGCCCTGGCTACGCAGCCAGTGCTCGAACTGCCCTGCCTCGTGCTCGACGATCTTCGACGCCTGCTCGCCGGCCTTCGCGCGCTCGGAGAGGTTCGCCGCGACGACCTTCTCGAGATCGTCGATGTCGTAGAGGAAGACGCCGTCGAACTCGCCGATCGCCGGTTCGGCATCACGCGGCACCGCGATGTCGATCACCATCATCGGCCGCCACCGCCGGCCCTTGGTGACCTTCTTGAACAGCGGGCGGGTCAGGATCGGCTCGCGCGCGCCGGTCGAGCTGATCACGACGTCGGCGTCGACGAGCAGTCCCTCGAGGTCGCTCCACGGCTTCGCGATGCCATCGATCTCGCTGGCGAGCGCCTCGGCCTTCTCGGGCGAACGATTGGTGACGACGATGCGCTGCGCGCCCGAGCTATAGAGATGGCGCGCCGCCAGCGTCGACATCTTGCCGGCGCCGATCACGAGCACGTGCTTGCCCGACAGATCCCCGAACACGCGGCTCGCGAGCTCGACGGCGACCGTCGACACGTTCGACGCGCCCCGCGCGATCGCGGTCTCGCTGCGGACCCGCTTCGCGACGCCGAATGCGCGCTCGAGGCAGCGCCCGAGGACCGGTCCCGACGTCCCCGCGCTGCCGGCGACGCCGTACGCGCTCTTGAGCTGGCCGAGGATCTGCGCCTCGCCGAGCACCAGCGAGTCGAGCGCCGCGGCGACCCGGAACACGTGACGGACGGCCTGGTTGCCGCGATGATCGTAGAGCGACTCCGCGACCTCCGCCGGGGGGATGCCGCGCTGCTCGGCGAGGAACCGGCGGACCGCGCTGGTCGCGTCCTGTCCCGGCCGCGCGACGCCGTAGACCTCGACGCGATTACAGGTCGAGACCAGAAGTGCCTCGGCGACCGGCAGCTCCTTGGTCATCGCGCGCAACGTCGGCACCAGCTCCTCGTCGCGAAACGCGAGCTTCTCGCGGATCGCCACCACCGCGGTACGCCAGCTGATGCCGACGACGAAGAGCTCGCTCATGTCGCCTACCCGGCCATCCGGCGCACGAGGTAGATCACGAGCACGAGCAGCGCAGCGACGAAGCCCATCAGCGTCAGCCGGGCCGCGCGACGCCCACGCCAGCCATAGACCTGCCGCGCGAGGAGCAGGCCCGCATACGCGAGCCAGGTCACGCCGGCGAGCGGGTACTCGAGGCGGTCGAGCGACTCGCCGAGCTTGCTCACCCAGATCGCGCCGAGCACGAGCGCGACCGTGAAGATCGGGAAGCCGACCCAGATCAGCCGGTTCGACAGCCGATCGAGCGCCTCGAGCGGTGCGCCGTTGTCCTTGAACGCGACGGCGTCGAACTTCTTCTTCTTCAGCGCGCGTTCCTCGACGAGGTAGATCGCGGACAGCGCGCTCGCGAGCGCGAACACGCCGACGCCGATCGTCGCGAGTGAGATGTGGATGCGGCCGAGCGACGAGAGATCCTCGGGCGCGGTGCCGGCCGGCGTCAGCCGCGCGGCGAGCAGCATCATCAGCGACACCGGCATGACGACGACGCCGCCGATCGTGAGCCGGTAACGCGCGCTCGCGATCAGGTAGCCGCCGGTCAGGATGAACGCGAGCAGGCCGATCGACTCGCGCACCGACTGCGCGGGATGAACGTGCTGGGTGCCCCGCCAGCCGATGTCGACGCCGTGCGCGACGAACGCGACCCCGACGAGCGCGACCGCCGCGCCGCGCAGCTTCGTGTGACCCGCGAGCACCAGCAACAGCAGCGTCGCCGCCACCGCGTACGCGACGATCGCGACCCAGAACGCCGGCGACGGTGCAACCGACAGCAGACGAACGGGTTCGAGCTCGCTCACGGCGTCAGCGGCTCGCCGATGAAGCCATCGATGACCTCGTATGCCGTGTCGTTGTAGATCACCGAGTTGCCGAACTGTTCGGCGCCGAGCTCGTCGAGCGCGGCCTTGGACTTGACGCGCCCGAGCAGGTCGTACGGGTCGTGGTCGGTTCCGGTGACTGTCTGAAAGGCGACCGCGGGCTTCATCATGAAGGCCCGCCCGAGCTCCGTGAGGGTCATCCGATCACCCTCCAAGGTCGCGCGGCCCTCTTCCGTCCAGCTGTCGAGACGCTCGACCGAGATAAACAGGCTCGACATCTTCCAGAGTGTACCCAAAACCCGGCAGGCTGGTCAGGTTGCCTCCGCGGAGCCGCGAGGTTACATAAGCAGTCCACACCCGGAGGTCCCATGGCTAGCGCGCACGTGAAGGAGCTTACCGACGCCAACTTTGACAGCGAAGTGCTCAAGGCGGACGTCCCGACTCTCGTCGACTTCTGGGCGGTGTGGTGCGGGCCCTGCAAGCAGATCGCACCCACCGTCGCGGCGCTGGCCGAGGAGTACCAGGGTCGCCTCAAGGTGGCCAAGATGGACGTCGACCACCACCAGATCGTCCCCCAGCAGTACGGCATCAAGTCGATCCCGACCCTGCTGATCTTCAAGGGCGGCAAGGTCGTCGGCCAGCTGGTCGGCGCGATGCCGCGCAGCAAGCTCGAAGCCGAGATCCAGAAGCACCTCTAGACTGCGATCGTCACCGATCGGTCACCGACCTTCCGGGCGGCTCGTGCGTATGCTCTACGCATGAGCCGCTTCGCGTTCGTCGTGGTCGTCGTGGTCCTGAGCGCGCTGGGTTGCGCGCGCGAGCGGTCCCGGCTCGATACCGGCAAGGAGCGAGCGGACTGTCGCCCTGCCCGATCGGCTGGATCGGCAGGCTCGGCGGATACGGCAGCCCGCTGCGATGTCGGGCTGATCTGCCTGAGCGAGCTGTGCGTGCGCCCACCACCCGCGGACTGCACCGTGGTCGCCGAGAACCTCGCATCCATGGATCTCGGCAACTACGCGGAGCCCGAGCAGCGGGCACCGGTGGTCGCGAAGTACCGCGCGAGCTGCGAGCAGGTGCGGGTCTCGAAGGAGGAGGCGGCATGCCTCGACGCGGCGCGCGATACCTGGAGCGCCGGCCAGTGCGTGCCACGGATGTTCCCCGAGATGGCGTCGACGAGCACCGCCGATTGCCGCCAGGTCGCCGACAAGGTCCGCGCGACGATGACGCCGCAGCTTCAGGGCCAGATCGACAACCCGCAGGTCCGCCAGTGGATCGACGCGACGTTCCAGGTGATGCAGCAGTCCTGCGAGCAGGACGCGTGGCCGACGGGCCTCAAGCAGTGCGTGCTGCGCAGCACGGGCGACGGCAGCACCGACGCATTCACGAGCTGCAACCAGCAGATGCCGCCTGCACTGCAGGCAAAGCTGCAGGACCGTCTGCAGAGCGCGATGCAGCAGCAGATGCGCTGATCGCGACAACCCGGCGGGGGATCGCGCCCGGCGATCGCGCGTTGCACCGGCTCGGCCGCGGTGATAGCGATGGCCGGTGCAGCATGGTGCGTGGATCGTGGTCGCGGTGCTCGCGAGCGGCTGCCGCGACAAGCCAACCGGCGATGGGCCGGCCGCGGCGCCGGTCGTCGCGCGGGTCGCGCAGGATGCGGTCCTCGAGGATCTCGCCGCGCTGCGCGAGCAGATCGAGGCGCAGGATCGTGACGGCCAGCTCGGTCCCGCCGTCGCGAATGCCGAGCGCCTGGTCGCCGAGCTGCGCGCGCGGAAGCTGACGGGTGATCGCCGGTTCGCGCTCGCGCTCGAGCTGCTCGGGCGCCTGCTGTTTCACGCGGGGCGGTGGAAGGAAGCCGAGCCGACGATCGACGAGGCGCTCGCGATGCCGATCGCGAAGACCGATCGCGAGCTGCGGTCGATGTTGCTGTTCGATCAGGGCAGCATCTACAGCGGCCAGCGTCGCAACGACGAGGCGATCGCGGTGATGCAGGAGTCGCTCGCGCTCACCGAGGAGCTCCACGGCAAGGACTCGTTCGACGCCGCGAACACCGGCGAGGTGCTCGCCGCGGTGTACGACTACGCCGGCCGCTACGCCGAGGCCGAGGTGCTGTTCCGGCGGTCGATCGCCGTCCACGAGAAGGATTCCGACGCGCGTCCCGTCGATCTCGGGCGTGCGCTCGCGAACCTCGCGCTCAACCTCGAGTACCAGGAGCGTGACGACGACGCGCTCGTGATCTATCGCCGCGCGCTGCCGCTCCTCGAGCAGGCGAAGGGCTCGGACGCAACTGGACTCGCCGAGGCGCAGGCCGGCCTCGCGCGCATCCTCCACCGCAAGCCCGGCAAGCTGAAGGAGTCCGAGGCGGCGTTCCGGCAGGCGCTCGCGACACGCCGCGCCGCGCTCGGCGACGAGCACCCGTCGGTCGCGATGGACTATCACAACCTCGCGATCGTTCTCGAGGACCAGCGCAAGCTCGACGACGCACTCGCCGCCTGCGAGAGCTCCGAGGAGATGCGACGCAAGCTCCTCGCGCCGGATCACCCGCACCGCCTCAACACCGAGGGCACCTGCGAGCGGCTGCGCAAGATCGTCCGGCTGCGCCGGCGTCGCTGATCAGGAGTCGAAGTCGATGAAGTCCGGCGGCACGTGCGCGGTCAGCCACACGCCGTTCTCCGAGCGCCTGAAATCGTGACCGGCGTCCGCCATCGCGCGCGCGCGGATCGTCAGGATCACCGGACTGCCGCGGCGAGCGCCGACCTTGGTCGCAGTCGCGAGATCGGCGGACAGGTGAACGTCGTGACGCGCGCCCTTCACGAGCCCGCCCGCGCGGATGCCGGGCAACGCCGTGGCGACGGTGCCGTGATAGAGGAGCTCCGGCGGCGCCATCACCGGCAAGCCGAGCTCGACGGCGACCGAGTGGCCCTGGTTCGCGCGGATCCGCGTGCCATCCTCGGAGAGCGCGAACCGCTGCTTGTCCGACGTCGCGACCAGGCTAGCGAGCTCGTCTCGCGTCATCGTCACGCCGTGTGCAGCGGACGCCGCGAGCAACTCGTCGACGCCGACCCAGCCGGCGTCATCGAGCGTGATGCCGATGCGCGCCGGATCATGGCGGAGCACGAGCGAGAGAAACTTCGAGCGCTGGACGGACATCTGCGACCGTGCTCACCGATACGCGGATCCAGGTGCGATGTCCAACGCGATCCCGGCCGTCACCGCGATCAGCGAACGTGCGAGGCTCGCGCGCATGAGCCTCGCCTCCATGCTCTCCGGGGTCACCCTGCTCTCGTGCGTGCTCGCGTGCGGCAGTCAGGCTCCGACCGCGACGACCGCGCGCAGCGGCGATCTCGTGATCACCGACGTCACCGTCGTGCCGATGGATCGCGAGGGGACCCTGCCCCACCACACCGTTGTCGTGCGTGGCGATCGCATCATCGCGGTGGCGCCGAACGCGCAGGTCCGCATCGACCCGCAGGCGACGCGGATCGACGGTGTCGGCAAGTGGCTGATGCCCGGCCTCGCCGACATGCACGTGCACACGTGGAACGAGCGCGACCTGACGCTGTTCGTCGCCGGTGGCGTGACGACCGTACGCAACATGTACGGCAGTGCGGAACACCTGGCGTGGCGCTCCGAGATCGCCGCCGGCACGCGGCTCGGTCCCACGATCGTGACCGCGAGCCCGCTCATCGACGGCGAGGATCCGGTGTGGCCGAACAGCACCGTGCTGGTCGAGCCCACCGATGCCGACGCGATCGTGCGCGACGCCAAGGCCAAAGGCTACGACTTCCTCAAGCCGTACTCGAAGCTGACGCTGGAGGCGTACAACGCGCTCGTCGCCGCCGGCAAGCAGCACGGGATGACGCTGCAGGGTCACGTGCCCCGCGCGATCGGGCTCGCCCACGCGCTTGCTTCGGGGCAGCGCACGATCGAGCACCTCGATGGCTACCTCCCGGCGCTCATGCCGGCGGACGCACCGCCGCCGAGCGGTGATTCGTGGAAGCGGTTGCAGCAGATGTTGCCGCACCTCGAGCTGTCCCGGATCCCCGCGCTCGCCGAACAGACCCGGCGCGCCGGCACCTGGAACTGCGCCACGCTCGTCGTCACCGAGCGGATGGCGAGTCTCGACGATCCGGACGCGGTCGCGAAGCAGGCGCGGTGGCTGCACATGATCACGCCCGAGGTCCGCGCGGCCTGGGACCCGAAGGCCGACTTCCGGCTGAAGTCGCGGACGCCGGAGGACTTCGCGACGCAGCGCGAGGCGAACAAGCTGCGCAAGCGCATCGTTGCCGCGCTCGCCGCCGGGAATGCGCCGCTGCTGGTCGGGACCGACGCCGGCAATCCGTACGTGATCCCGGGCGAGGCGATGCACGACGAGATCGAGTTGCTGGTCGCCGCCGGTGTGCCACGCGCGCACGTCCTGCGTGCCGCGACCGCCGACGCCGGTCGCTTCCTCGGCAAGGCCGGCGTGCTCGGTGTGGTCGCGGTGGGCGCGCGCGCCGATCTGCTGCTCGTCGGTGTCGACCCGCTCGTCGCACCGATCCCGCTGGTGTCCGAAGGCGTCGTGCTCGGCGGGCGCTGGCTACCGAAAGCTGAGCTGGAGACCAAGCTCACCGCGCTCGTCGTCCCCGAGATCACCGCACCGGGGTCGCGGTGGCACGGCGTGGCGCCACTCGCCGCCGAAGGCACCGCCGTCGAGCGCCTGCACTACGAGCTGCGCGCGGGCGGCGCGGTCGTCGGCGAGGAGCGGCTCGCGGTCGGGCGCGTCGACGGCAAGCGCGTGATCGTCTCGCAGCTCGTGACCGAGGTGCCCGGCCGCGTCGAGGTCAACTACCGGATCGCGGGCTCGGAGACGACACTCGCCGTCAAGTCGAGCTTCGGATCGATCGCGCTCGCCGCGCGGCGCGATGGCAATCGGCTCGTCGCGACCGGCAAGGACCTCACCGGCAAGGACGTCGCGCTCGCGGCCGACTTCCCGGCCGACGCGTTCCTCGCCGCAGCGGGCCTCGGTGGCTCGATCGAGCTCGCCGACAAGGTCGCCGCGATGAAGCCGGGCGAGCGGCGCTCGGCATCATCACTCGAGCTGGCGTACTTCCCGCGAGCGAGCATCGAAGCGGCGACCTATGACCTCGTGCGCAAGTCCGACGTCGGGAGCGATCGCGTGTTCGCGGTGACGATCCACTTCGGTCCGCAGACCGTCACCAGCGAGCTGGTCCTCGACACGAGCGGCCTGCCGGTGCGGCAGACGTTCGGCCCGCCGATCGACATGGCCTTCGAGCGCGTGCGTCGCTAATAGCCGTGCTTGCGGAGCGAGACGTTCGCGACGAGGCCCATGCACGCGAAGAAGACCACCAGCGAGCTACCGCCGTAGCTGATGAACGGCAGGGTCACGCCGACGACCGGCGCGAGGCCGAGCACCATCGCGATGTTGACGACGACGTGCCAGAACGTCATCGCTGCGACGCCGATGCAGATCACCGCGCCGGCGCGATCGCGCGCCGACATCGCGACGTTGAGGATCCACACGACGAGGAACGAGAAGATCGCGAGCAGGAACACCGAGCCGATGAAGCCCCACTCCTCGGCCCACACCGAGTACGGGAAGTCGGTCCAGTGCTCGGGCAAGAAGTCGAACTGGTTCTGCGTGCCCTCCCCGAAGCCCTTGCCGAAGATCTTTCCCGAGCCGACCGCGAAGATCGATTGTCGGGTGTGCCAGCCGTTGCCGGTCGGATCGGAGCTCGGATCGATGAACGCGAGGACCCGGTTCTTCTGGTAGTCGTGCATCGTCTCCCAGAGGATCGGGATCGCGAGCAGCCCCGCGAGCGTGACGTGCACCATCGGCCACACCGACGGCATCGCGAGGAAGCCGACCGTGAGGACGATCAGCGTGAGCAGCGTGGCGGTGCCGAGATCGGGCTGGCGGCCGATCAGCACGATCGGGATGCACAGCGTCAGCAAGTGGAGGCCGAGCCGGAATGGCGTGTAGCGCGACGGATCGGCGTCCTGGAAGATCTTCGCGAGCGCGAGGATGACCATCAGCTTCGCGAGCTCGGACGGCTGGATGCCCATGCCACCGATGTTGAGCCAGCGATAGCTGCCCTTGCCGTGCGCGCCGTCGCCGAGCAGGCGAACGACGATCAGGAGGCCGATCGCGACGCACAGCCCGACCCCGGCGAGCCGGACCAGGGCGCGGTAGTCGACGACAGTCGCGATGATGAACGCGATCCCGCCGACGATCATCCACTGGACCTGGGTGTCGAACTTCTCGTGGTGACGGGTGCCGCGCGTCGCCGAATACAGGTTGAGGAGGCCGATCGCCCCGATCAGCACGACCGTGACGATCAACGGCCAGTCGACCGCCGCGCGGAACCGCCGCCACCGGCTGACGCCGACCGTCGCGCGAGGCAGCGCGAGCCCGGTGTCCCTCATGGCGTCTCCGGTTTCGGCGCGGGAGGCCTGGGCGCGGGCTTGGCCTTGAGCTTCGGCACGGACTTGCCGCCTGCATCGTCGGTGGCGCCCGGCCGCGGATCGATCTTGGTGTAGTAGGCCTCGAGGATCCGCTTCGCGATCGGCCACGCGACCTTGCCACCCGAGCCTCCGTGCTCGACGAACACCGTGATCACGATCTCGGGATCGTCCGCGGGTGCCCAGCCGGCAAACCACGCGTGAGAGCGGGCCGGGTTCCAGTTATCGATGTCGCGCTCGATCTCTTCCTTCTTGCGCGCGCGCGTCCGGATCTCGGCGGTGCCGGTCTTGCCCGACACCGGGACGATCGAGACGTGTCCGTGATCGTACGCGCTGCCGCCGACCTCGTTCGTGACCTTCCACATGCCGCGGCGCCAGACGTCGAGCGCCTCGGTCTGCACCTTGATCTCGCGCGCGATCTTCGGCTCGTACGTCACGATCGTCCGGCCGTTGCTCGCGTCGACTCGCTCGACGACCTGCGGCACGAACAGCGTCCCGCCATTGGCGAGCGCGGCGTACGCCATCGCGGTCTGCAGCACGGTGACCTCGACGTCGCCCTGCCCGGTCGCGGCGTTCGTGGCGTAGCCGATCTTGTAACGCGAGCGCTCCTCGTACCAGGCCTTCGTCGGGATCCGCCCGCCGGCGTCACCGTTGAGCCCGAGGTTCGTGGGCGTCCCGAAGCCGAACAGGCGCGCCATCTCGGCGATCCGGTCGAGGCCGAGGCGCTGGGTCGCGAGCGTCCAGAAGTACACGTTGCACGACTTCTTGATCGCGCCGAGCAGGTCGAGCTTGCCGTGCGAGGCGTTGCATCGGAAGTTCGTTCCCGATAGCTCGTAGACGCCAGTGCAGAAGATCGATTCGTCCTCGGCGCCCTGGCCATCCTCGAGCGCGGCGAGCGCGGTGACGAACTTGAACACCGAGCCCGGCGGGTAGCTCGCGCGGAGCGCCTTGTCGATGAATGGCTTGCGCGGGTCGGAGAGCAGCAGCGTCTCCTCGGCGCGCGTCAGGTGCCCGGTCATCACGTTCGGATCGAACGACGGCTTCGAGACCAGCGCGCGGATCTTGCCGGTCTTCGGCTCGACGATCACGACCGCCGCCGCGGGCACGTGCGCGACCGCCTTCTCGGCGATCCGCTGCAGCTCGGCATCGACCGTCAAGATCAGATTCGCGCCCGGCACCGCGCCCATCACGCGCTCGCCATCGATCAGCGCCGCGGCGGTCTTCTCGTCGAGGCGCTGGCCGCGGGCGTCGACGGCGAACCGCTCGATGCCCTTCTTGCCGCGCAGGTAGTTCTCCCACGCGCTCTCGAGGCCATAGCGACCGACGAGCTCGCTGGTGTCGTAACCCTGGTTCGCCAGCCGATCCGCCTCGGCCGACGTCATCTGCGTCATGTAGCCGATCAGGTGCGCGGCGAGATCGCCCTGCGGGTAGTAGCGATATGGCTCGTGCTGCACCTCGACGCCGGGCAACCGGGTCAGCGCCTGCGAGACCAGCGCCGCGCGATCTCGACCTTGATCCTCGAGCACGAGGATCGGGCGCTTGGGATCGCGCTTCTTGCCGAGCGTGATCCGCTCGTCGATCTTGACGAGCTCGTCGTCGGAGAGCCCGAGCAGGCGCGAGATCTCACCACGGGTCTCGGCCTTCCACTGCTTCGGCGTCGCGTAGATGTTAAAGGCCGGGCGGTTGTCGGCGAGCGCGACGCCCTTGCGGTCGAGGATCTTGCCGCGCACCGACGGCAGGTAGCGCTCCTTCACGACCTGCGAGACCGTGCGCTCGTAGTACCCCTCGCCGCCCATCACCTGGAGCTGCCAGAGCCGGCCGACGAGCAGCACGAGCGCCGCGACGCCGACGAGCGCGACCCACTTGAGCCGGCGACGCAGCTCCGGGAGCGCGGGCCCGTTGCCGGAGCCCGGGCCAGCTGGCGACCGCAGCAGCATTACGGCCGCGCCTTCATGGCCCGCGCCTTCATGGCCCGCGCCTTCATGGCCCGCGCCTTCATGGCCCGCGCCTTCATGGCCCGCGCCTTCATGGCCCGCGCCTTCATGGCCCGCGCCTTCATGGCCCGC
>JACCTC010000075.1 GCA_013812655.1 Deltaproteobacteria bacterium
CCGCGTTCGCGATCCTAGGCTACGCCGGCTACTTCGGGATCATCGCAGGCCTGTGGTCGCGCCGCGCGTCCACCGTGTTTGTCGCGACCACCGCGCTCGTGCTCCTCGTCGGGCTGTGCGACGCGCCGTACCTCGCGCTCGATCTCGCACCCGGCAAGGGCGGCGCGCGGCTCGGCACCGAGCGGCTCGCCCAGCTCGCGCGGCCGTTCGTCGCCGCCGCCGGCGCCTACACGATCGCGATCGTGCTGCGCCACGCGATCGCGAGCTGGGTCGGTGCGCCGCGCCGCCACCAGCTGATCGCTGCCGCGATCGCGAGCGTGCTGGCGATGGCCGCGCTGCGCGCGGTGCCGTCGGTGTGGCGATCTGCGTCCGATCGCGCGTACTCCGAGACCCAGGTAGTTGCCCCCGATCGCGCCGGCCGTGCCGAGCTCGTGCGCTGGGCGGCCGCGCGAGCCAGCGAGCTGCGCCCCGACGCATGGGCCCGCGCGGTGTTCGAGACCGATACCCACGAGCACTTTCACCTCACCGCGATCACCGGCCTGCCGACGTTTCACCTCGCGCCGCAGCCGGATCTATTGCTCCGCGAGCGCATCGAGAATCTGTCACCGCCGAGCCTGCGCCGGTTCAACGTCCGCTGGGCGATCGCCTCGGATCGCTCGCCGACCCTCGGTGATCCGGCGAGCGAGAAGATCATCGGTACGTTCCACATCCGCGAGATCCGCGAGTGGGACGGTCAGCTCGCGCGGATCGAGCGCGGCACCGGCCAGCTCCGCGTCCTCGCGCTCGACAGCACGCACGTCGAGATCGACGTCACCGCGAGCGAGCCGGTCTTCGTCGTGCTCGGCACCGGCTACTACCCGCGGTGGCGCGCACGTCACGCGAGTGGCGTCAGCGAGCCCGTGTACGCGGTCCCGTCGATCGAGGGCGGCACGCTCCACGTCGTCGGCGCGTGGGTCGCGCCCGGCCGCACCACGTTCACGGTCGACGGCCCGCTGCCCTCCGATCACGATGGTCGCCTCCTCGCGATCGCGGCCCTGCTGCTCGCCCTTGCCGGCATCATCACGTGGAGCCGCCGGCGCTGGCGCCTCGCGATCCTGCGCCGGCTCGCCCGGTTGCGCTGCCGGCTTCCCGCGGTGATCTCGCTCGCGATCCGCATCGGCGTGCCGCTCGTCCTCGTCATGCTATTCGCGCGTGGCTGCGCGGATCGCGGCGGCCCGATGCGCGCACTCGAGCTCGGCACCGGGCTGCGGCCGAGCGCGACCGTCGAGGCCCGGCTCGTCGACGGCGACTGGGAGACCTGCGGCTACAACGCGATCACCGCGATCTTCGCGTGCGACCAGCTGCTCGTCGCGTACGACGGCATGGCGAGCCTGCTCAACGACGCGCCACCGAGCTGGGGCTTCAACACGCCCGCGATCGTCGCGTCCGCGCACCGCACAGATGTCGAGATGAGGGTCCGCGTCGACGCCGAGCTCGACGGCACGTACTGGATGGCCGCGAGCGACCGCGCGACGGTCGTGGTATCGGGCGAGGCCTCGCGCGAGATCGACCGCGCGATCGTCACCTACGCGCGCGGGCCGCGCACGATCGAGGTGCGGGCCGCGGTGCCGACGTCGAGCTGGCAGCTCACGATGGTCCACGAGGAGACCCTGGTGCCGGCGCGGCCGTTCCTCGCCGCGCCGCCCGCGATCGCACCGGCGAGCGTCCGCGCGATCGGGGACAGGCTCCAGTAATCTCTACGTACAGTGCCGTCGCCACGGGGCTCGACCGCTCAGAGTTTCGTTGCTTCCACGATCGCCCGCGACGGCTTCTGATACGGGTTCGCCATCTCGAGCGTGAACCTCCAGCCCAGAGCGTCCTTGGTGACGGCCTTGTTGACGTCGCTGCCGTGCGCGTTCGCGAGACCGACGTCGACGCTCGAGCCATCACGCGCGACGACGAGCGTCGCGTTCGAAATGTTCTTCGAGTCGGCAAGGTGCATGTAGCCGACGTG
This sequence comes from Deltaproteobacteria bacterium, assembly GCA_013812655.1. Lineage (GTDB taxonomy): Bacteria > Myxococcota_A > Polyangia > Haliangiales > Haliangiaceae > JABFXX01. Next base: position 1,994 of record JACCTC010000075.1, read on the forward strand.
CTTGACGTCGACGGTCGTGCCGTCGGGCAGCGATGTTGGCGTGCCCTCGACGAGCTCGAGGCGGATCGGCGTGGCAGCAGCGGTCGGCATTGCGGTGGGCCTCGGAGACGGAGTCGAGTGCGGCGGTTCGCTCGCGACGGGTTCGGAGCTCGACCAGCAGCCGCACGCGAGCGTGATGCCGAGCAGGACGCGGTTCATTCAGCGACTGTACACGTGAGATGCTCCGGTCAACGCGTTCCGTTGTTCTGCCACGGTGATGATGCATATTCATGCCATGGCGAGTGCCACGAAAAACTTTCACCTCCCTCTCACCGAGGCCTTGTATGCCGAGCTGCGTGCTGCTGCTGAAGCTCGCGGCAAACCTACGACCAAGCTTGCACAGGAATTCGTGAAGCAAGGACTGGCCGATCTGCGACGCATGGAGCGGCGTCGTCAGATCGCCGCCTACGCCACGGCGTTCGCAGGTACGGCCGACGACCTCGACGAAGCGCTCGAGACCGCCGGGGTTCGCGCGGTCCGCGGCGCAGGGCGACCATGAGACGCGGAGAGGTGTGGGAAGCAGAGCTATGGCCGCGAGCCGGTTCAGAACAGAGCGGACGACGCCCCGTGATCGTCCTGTCGAACGACGGATTCAATGCGGTGGAATCCTGGCGGAGCGTGATCGTCGTGCCGTTCTCGACGTCTGCGAAGCAGCGCGAACGCGGGCCCACCGCGATAGCTTTCAAAAGGGCGCCGGCGGGCTGCGCAAGGGTTCGGTCGCACTGTGTCACCAGGTAACTACCGTCGACCGTGCGAAGTTGATCGACCGCTGGGGCTCGATGAGCGAGCTGGAGTTGGCCACCGTCGAAGAGGGGGTCCGGGCCGCGCTCGACTTGTAGGCTCGGTCCGCGCGAGCTGGTGATCCCGTCGCGTCCATGCTGGCACGCAGCGCGCCAACTGCGGTAAGAGCGAGCGGCGATGCGCGCGACATGCTGGACAGCGCCGTGACGACCTGTGTCGCGTGCGGCCGCACCGAGGCGCGCGAGCTGTTCGACGTCCGCGAGTTCTCGATCGTCCAGTGCGCGTGTGGCCTCAGCCGCACCCAGCTACCGCCCGGCTTCGACCCCGCCTCGATCTACACCGAGGCCTACTACCAGGGCGGTCACGTCGACGGCTACGCCGACTACAGCGGCAGCGCCGACGAGCTGCGCGCCGAGTTCCGGCACGTCGTCGCCGCGCTCGCGAAGCACGTCGCGGGCGGCAAGCTCGTCGAGGTCGGCTGCGCCTACGGATATTTCCTCGACGTGGCGCGGGACACCTTCGACGTCTGCGGCGTCGAGATCTCCGACCATGCGCGCACGATGTGCCAGGAGCGTGGACTCGACGTCGTCCGCGAAGCGACCCCGGAGTTCCTCGCGTCGCATGGTCCGTTCGACGCTGCCGTCATGCTCGACGTCCTCGAGCACATGCAGGCTCCCGGCGAGGCGCTCGCCGACCTCCACGGCGCGATGCGCCCGGGCGCGCAGCTGATGATCACGACCGGCGATTTCGGCTCGCTGCTGTCGCGTGCGATGGGCAAGCGCTGGCGCCTGATGACGCCGCCGCAGCACCTGTGGTTCTTCTCGCGCGCCACGCTGACCGCGCTCCTCGAGCGCCAGGGCTTCCGCGTTCACAGCTTCGCGCACCCGTGGAAGCGCGTGCCGCTGAACCTCGTCACCTACCAGATCACGCGCTACCTCGGGAACCGGTCGCCGTTCCGGAAGCTCTCGATCCCCGGCGCGATCCCGCTGAACCTGTTCGACGCGATGCGCGTCATCGCCGAGCGCATCTAAATCGCGCCGACGTCGTGCGCTTATCCCTTCGAAGCGGCTCGCGCGCGGGAGCGTCGGAGGTCGCCAGCGCTGAGCAGGCAAGGGGGCACCGAGGCGCTAGGCCAGAGGCGCGAATCGATGCCGCAGCCCATGCTTGCGTGGCGTTCTCTGGTCAAGACGGAACGGGGCGCCGTCCATGCGAAGGCAGGTCGCATTACCGTTTCGGCTTGCTGGCCACCCCATTCCGAAGTGATGTAAGAGAGGCGCCGTGTCGGCAGCATTCTGGCAAGATAAGCGAGTCCTCGTGACGGGCGGCGCCGGGTTCTTCGGCAGCTTCGTCGTCGATGGCCTGCGTGCGCGCGGCGCGAACGTGTTCGTGCCCCGCAGCAGCGAGTACAACCTCGTCGATCGCGAGGCGTGTCGGCGTGCGCTCGCCGACGGCAAGCCGGAGCTCGTGTTTCACCTCGCGGCGCGCGTCGGTGGCATCGGTGCGAACCGCGAGAATCCGGGCACGTTCCTGTTCGAGAACGCGATGATGGGCCTGCAGCTACTCGAGGAGTGCCGGCTCGCGAAGGTGCCGAAGACCGTGATCGCCGGCACGATCTGCGCGTACCCGAAATTCGCGCCGGTGCCGTTTCGCGAGGAGGACCTGTGGAACGGGTACCCCGAGGAGACGAACGCGCCGTACGGGCTCGCGAAGAAGCTGCTGCTCGTACAGTCCGAGGCGTATCGCCAGCAGTACGGCCTCAACAGCATCATGCTGTTCCCGGTCAATATGTACGGGCCGCGCGACAACTTCGATCTGCAGACCTCGCACGTGATCCCCGCGATGATCCGCAAGTTCGTCACCGCGAAGGCGCAGGGCGCCGAGAGCGTCGAGCTCTGGGGTGATGGCTCGCCGACGCGCGAATTCATCTATGCCGAGGACGCCGCCGAGGGCATGATCCTCGCGGCCGAGCGCTACGACTCGAGCGAGCCGGTCAACCTCGGCACCGGCGACGAGATCTCGATCAAGGATCTCGCGACGCTGATCGCGAAGGCCACCGGTTACGGGGGACGCTTCGCGTGGAACACGACGCAGCCGAATGGCCAGCCGCGCCGCCGCCTCGAGGTCAGCCGCGCCCGCGAGCGGTTCGGCTTCACGGCCAAGACGTCGTTCGCCAACGGGCTGCAGAAGACGGTCGCGTGGTACATGGAGAATCCATCGTGAAGAAGGCGCTCGTCACTGGCATCACCGGGCAGGACGGCTCGTACCTGGCCGAGCTGCTGCTCTCGAAGGGCTACGAGGTCCACGGCGTCGTGCGCCGCTCGAGCTCGTTCAACACCGAGCGGCTCGAGGGGATCTATCAGGATCCCCACGCGGCCGATTACCGGCTGCGCCTGC
>JACCTC010000007.1 GCA_013812655.1 Deltaproteobacteria bacterium
GTAGACGACCATGCTCGCGGTCGCGCCCGGGCGCTCCGCGGTCCATCGCTCGACGCTCACCGCGGCGACCGCCGCGACGCCGACCGCCACGAGCGCGCAGGTCAGCGCGAGCAGCGTCCACAGTGCCGCGCGTGGACGTTCGGTGGCGATCCGCACGGCACGCCGGAACGCCGAGGCGATCACCGCCAGGACGCTGCGGCCCGCGCGGTCCGCACCGCCTTCGATCACGTCTCCTCGTCGGCCGAACCGTGAAACGCGACGGCCGCGCTGTAGCGACGACCGAACGGGCCGGTGATCCGATCGAACACGGCCTCGGGCGCCGGGCCCGCGTCGGGCTCCATCGTGGCGTCGGAGACATCGAAGTCGTCACCCGCACCCTCGATGGGGCGGCGGAGCCCAAGATGGAGCGAGCCAGTGAACGCTGGCGAGCGGAGACGACGTGGTGCCTGGGTGCGAAGCTTGCGCAGCGTCTTCATCCTCATCGGGCCCCTGCCGTGCGAGCGACCGGTCCACTCGCGGGGCGTGCATCCGCGCGCGGGAACTGGACGATGTTGCCGAGCGAATCGTCGACGATCACCGAATCGATGGTGGCGAGGGCCTGGTCGATCGATCGCTCGCGGGTGGCGAGCTCGGCGAGCGGCACGAGGTTGCCGTCGACGAGGGCGAGCTGACGCCAGCCGAACAGCTCGGCGATCGAGCGCAGCATCGGGTCGCGCCCGAGCACGAGCACGGCGGCACCCTGGATGGCCGCGGCGGAGGCGAGTGCGGTGCACACGATGTCGGCACCCATCGCGTCCTGCGCGCTCGTCGGATGATCCGCGATCACGAGCTGCGGCTCGCGGATGAGCGCGCGCGCGACGGCGACTCGCTGGCGCGTCGACGGCGGCAAGCAATCGACGGGGAGCGATGCCTCGGACTCGAGGCCGAGGCGCGAGAGGATCTCGGCGGCGCGCAGCAGCGATACCGAGCGTGGGATGCCATCGATCTCGAGCGGCAGCACGACGTTGAGCTGCGCGCTGCGATCCTCGAGGAGCGACAGCTCCTGCGGGACGATGCCGACGTGGCGGCGGAGCAGGCGCAGCGACGAGCGCCGCAGCTTGCCGACATCGCGCCCGAGCAGCTCGATGCATCCGCTAGCCAGCGGGACCTCGCCGAGGGCCGCCGCGACGAGCCGCGACGTCCCGACGCCAGCGGCGCCGACGATCACCACCACCTCGCCAGCGGCGACCGAGAGATTCGCTCCGGTCACCAGCGGTGAGCCACCCCGCGGGTGGTCGAGCCCCACATCCACCAGGTTGATCATCGCCTTCGGTCCTACGCCACTGGATCGATGGGGTCAAAAAACCGGCCGTGTGCGCGCTGCAACCCGCTGCATCTCGTAGGATTGGCGAATGCGCCGGGGGAGCGGATTGATCTGGTTGGTCGCGCTGATCGGCTGTCGTGCAGGCGACACCGAAAGCCGGGTCGACGAGATCACCAAGCGCGTCGGCGAGCACGCAGGGCGCCTCGGATCGATCGAGCAGCGCGGCAAGCTCGACGTCAAGGAAGTCACCGCCGAGCTGCTCGCGAAGGGCAAGGCCGCCGGCCTCGAGGGTCCTCCCGGCGTCGCCGGTCCCGCGGGTCCACCCGGCCCACCGGGTCCGATGGGTCCAGCCGGCGTCGGCCCCGCCGGGCCGGAAGGTCCGCGCGGCGCGAAGGGCGATCCGGGTCCCGTCGGTCCGGAAGGTCCGCAAGGCATCCAGGGCCTGCAAGGCACGCAAGGCTTGCAAGGTCCGCAGGGCGTGCCCGGTCCGAAAGGTCCCCCTGGCCCGACCGCCGCGTACGGCATCAAGTCCGACATCCAGCGCAAGGAGTCGCGGATCTCCGTCGGTGCCGGTCAGGTCGCGACCGCGGTGGCGACCTGCGATCGCGCCATCGATCTACTCGTCACCGGCGGCTGCTACGCCGATCCGCAGTGGATGGCGCAGCTCGTCGCCGCGCGACCGCTCGCGATGACCGACGGCGCCGCACCCGCGAGCTGGCGCTGCGACTATCGCAACACGTCGCCGTCGTCGACGATCGAGGTCGTCGCCGAGGTCTACTGCGTGCGTCCGCGCGAGTAGCGCTACGTCTTGGCTTCGAGCCGGGTCACGCGTTCGCGGAGATCCTCGATCGCGTTCTTGGCGTAGCGACCGAGGAACATGATCTGCTCGGCGGCGTCTTTCACGACGTGCTCGACGACCGTGAGCCGCCGGTTCGTCTCGTCGATCCGCGTCGCGAGGTTGTCGATGCGCCCCGACAGGCTCTTGTCGAGGTTGTCGATGCGTACGTTGGTCACGACAATCGCGTCACGAATCTCGCGCAGGATCGAAATGGTGATCTCTGAATCGGTCACGACGTACCCTTGGCTTCGAGTCGGGTCACGCGTTCGCGGAGATCCTCGATCGCGTTCTTGGCGTAGCGACCGAGAAACATGATCTGCTCGGCGGCGTCTTTCACGACGTGCTCGACGACCGTCAGCCGCGCGTTCGTCTCGTCGATGCGCCCTGACAGGTTCTTGTCGAGGCTGTCGATGCGCCCCGACAGGTTCTTGTCGAGGTTGTCGATGCGCACGTTGGTCACGACGATCGCGTCACGGATCTCGCGCAGGATCGAAATGGTGATCTCTGAATCGGTCACGACGTACCTCCAAAATACCGTGCGGATCCAGCAAGCCCAAGGCCATTCTCTTCGCAGGCCAAGGGCTCGGAACCACGGGGCGAGCGGCTCGTCCCTGGCCGCCGGACGGACACGCGTCCGGTGGCCGGCGGACGCCGGACGCGTGGGACTGGCGCCCGAGCGGAGGCGCGCGCCCTGGCGTGACGACGATCAGTAACAGACCAGGCCGCGCGTCGAGCCCGGCTTGAGACCGATCGAGAGCGCCGCCGTCGTCTTCTCGATGCCGCCCTCGTAGACGCGCAGGCCGTTCGCGGCCTCGGTCTTGTCGGCGACGACCATCGTGTCATCCGGGCAGACGGCCATGTCGACGAGGAGCTGGGCTTCCGGCGTGAGCGCATCGGGCCACAGCGTCATCGACGTCAGATCGAAGCCCCACAGCCGGCTGCGCTCGCCGGCGCCGAACATGCCATTCGGGACGATCATCCAGAGCATCGCCGTCGTGCCGAGGTTCTGGGTCTCGAGGCGGCCGGCGTAGCCGCCGAGCGCGGCGTTCGTGGTGATGCAGCCGGCGTTCGCGGGCACAGCGCCGGTCGAGATGCGCTCGACGCAGCCGGTCGCGACGTTCGCGAAGCTGACCGTCGGGATCACGAGGCCACCGCCGACGCCCGCGGGCAGCGCCTCGAACACGCCGAACGGGTTCGGATTCGTCAGCGTGACGACCGTACTCTTGCGGGTGTTGGTCGCCGCGTCGATCACGACGACCTTGCCGGGGCCGCGCGGCGAGAAGTTTTGATCGAGGAGCCCGCACGCGACGTAAACGTCACCACCGACGCGATACGCCGACACGCAGTCGGGCTTGCCGTCCGGGTCGAGGTCCGACAGATCGATGGTCGCGAGCGTGGTCGAGCCGCGGGTCGCGACCACGACACCCGAGGTGCCCATCGCCGGGATGAACAGCTTCGGGCCGGCCACCGCGACATCCTGCGGGTTCGAGCCGGCGCCGGTCGCGAGCTGCTCGACGAGCGCGAACGTCGTCGCGTCGAGGATCGTGACGCTGTTGCCATCGGCGCGGTTGACGACGAACAGCTCGTCGCCGACCCGACGCAGCATCGGATCGTTGCCGATCGAGCCGTTCGGCGACACCCGCTGCATCACCTGCCGCGCTTGCACGTCGAGCGCCGACATGATGCCGGTGAACCCCGGCGTGACGAAGTCACCGGCGACGACGACCGCGCGGGGTGGTGTGGCCGGCACGTCGGTGACGACGTCGGTTCCGCCGTCGAGGCCGGAGCCTCCGTTGTCGCCGCAGGCGCCGAGTGTGCCGAGTGCGCCGAGTGCGCCGAGTGCGGTGATGATCAGTAGTGACTTCTTCATGGTTGCCTCGTCGGTCAATAGGTCCAGTCGAGTGACAGGTAAAACGTGCGGCCCGGAAGTGGAAAGCCCGCGACATCGGACAGCGCCATCGCGGTCGGCATGTCGATGGCGCGCTCGGCGGGGACGTCGACGATCCGCGTGCCGCGGAGGTTCGCGACCGCGACCGCGACCGCGAGCCCGCCGCCGACCTCGACGCGCGCGCCGCTGCCGACGAGCACGCGGCCGGGCACGCGCTGGAAGTTCGCGCGATCGAGGTAGCTCGTCGATTGCACCGCGGCGTCGGCATGGAGCGTGACGAGCCGGCGCGCGATCCGCCGGGTGACGTCCGCGTGGACGTGGAGCAGGTGCCCGGGCGTGCGGGTCAGCGCGCGGCCATCGAGGTTCGGATCGGGTGTGCGCTGTTCGGTGACGAGGCGCGTGTACGCGCCGCTGACCGAGACCAGCTTGCCGAACCGCGCGCCGGCGACGAGCTCGGCGCCGTAGCTCTGGGTGCCGCCGACATTCTCGGCGCGCGCCGCGAAGCCGGCCGACGAGATCAGCGCGATCGTGTCGCGCGGCCGCGACGCGAACACCGCGCTCTCGATGACGATCCGATCGACGAGGCCGATCGCTCGAGCGGGCGCCCACACCACGCCGACATCGGCGGACGGGCCGCGCTCGGCGCGCAGCTCCGGGGAGCCGACGATCGTGCCGCGGTTGCCGAACAGCTCGAGCAACGTCGGCAGCCGGACGTACCAGCCGGCGCTGCCCTTGATGGCGAGCTCGTGGGTGACCAGCGCACGCGCCGCGAGCCGTGGGCTCGGCACGGTGTCCCAGCGTGCCAGAACCATCGCGAACGCGTCGGGGCCCTCGGTCATCGGCGTAGGTGCGGTCCGCGAGAGATCGACGCGGACGGCGGGCGTGATCACGATGCGGTCGCCGGCCGCGAGATCGAAGGCGAGCGACGCCGCTCCGGTGCCGCGCGTGCCGACGAGCGCGGCACGCATGCCGTCGTGGTCGGTGTCGCGAAACCGGTCACCGCGCAGCTCGAGGCCGCCGATCGCGCGATGCGCCCCAAAGCCAAAAGTCCACGTCGTCGACGCGCCTCCCGACAGCGTCAGGTAGCGGCGATCCTGCGTGCCGAGGCCGAGCTCGCCGAGCGGATCGCGCAGCGCCTGCTGCTCGACGAGCAGGTAGCCGAGCTGGCGCGCCGTGGCACGACCGACGCTGGCGTCGAAACGGCCATCCGCGATCACGTCGAGCGTCGCGAGCTCGGCGGCGGCCGCGGGCTGCGCGGT
>JACCTC010000134.1 GCA_013812655.1 Deltaproteobacteria bacterium
GGTCCCCGCTGGGACTGGGTTCCCGTCGATGCCGACGGGACCGAGGGACTCGAGCCCGACCCGAACCGGAGCCCGGCGATCGTGCTTCCCGGATCCGGATGACCGCGGACCATGCCCATGATCTGCATCGCTGAACGAGTCAGCCAGCGCAGCACGCCCGTGCCGGCGGTCGCACCTTCCTGCCCCTCGTCGTCCGGAGCCTCTTCGCGCTCGCGTTCTACGTTCGGTCGATCGAGCGAGCACCGGCGAGCGATCCATCGCACGCGATGTTGCGGGATCAAACGGCGCAACCGGTCGCGCATCGTCGACAAGAGCTTCGGGATGCCCGGGGCGAGAGTCTGTCTCCGTGTGCTTGTGGCTGCGCGCTCGCAACCCCTTCGCCGAGGAAGTTGTTTCGTGGGAAGCGGGGTTTTCCCGGGCCGGCAACTACGCTCGCAAAGTCCCGGTCACTTTCGTCGAGAGGCCACCTAAAGTGAGCGGCATCGGGTCTACCCCCCGCTGCTGTCTGCCTTCTGCATGTCCGCGACGAGCTTGCGCATGAACAGCTCGATGTTGCGGCGGAGCGCCGCGTCCTCGCAGAGCGGCAGCGCGCGCCGCCAGGTCTCGACCGCGCGTGCCGGCAGGCCTTGCCGGAAGTAGAGGTACGCGAGCCGGGTCAGCGCCGGGAAGTACGCGGGCTGGAGCTCGACGACCGCCTCGTACTCGTCGACCGCCTCCGCCCACCGCGACGAACGCTGCAGCATGTTCGCGAGCATGAAGTGCAGCTTCGGGCTCGCCGGATCGGAGACGAGCGCGCCGCGCAGCCGCGCGATCGCCCCCTCGATGTCGCCGCCCTGATAGCGCGCGAGTGCGTCGGCGAGCAGGCTCTCGTGATCGGCGCGCTCCTCGGTCGATAGCTCGCGCAGCAGGCGATGCAGCCGTCGCGTGTCGAGGGGCTTCTCGAGGTAGCCGTCACATGCCGCGGTCAACAGCACATCGTCGGCGATCTGCCCCGAGTCGACGACCGACGTCGTCAGCACGACCCTGCAGCGTGCGAGCCGGCGGCTGCGCTTGATCGCGCGGCACAGCCGAACACCGTCCAGCTCCGGGGTCGCGATGTCGGCGAACACGAGGTCGAACAGCGGTCCCGCGAGCAGGTCGACCGCGGAGCGCCCCGACGAGACGGCCTGGCACTCGTAACCGAGACGCTCGAGCTCGGCGACCATCTGGATACGGCCCGGCGGGTCCGGATCGATCACGAGGGCACGCACGCGCCCGCCATGCGGGGCTTCGTCCTCGGCGCGATCAAGCTCGGCCGCGATCACCTGGGTGCGCTCGTCGGCGTCGGTGTCCAGCATGTTGGTGTTCGTGCGGGTCACGGTCGTCTGCCATTCGCCGCTCATCGCGGCGTGACCCGACATCGATCCGGACAGGCTGATCTCCTCGGACGGCAGCTCCTCCTTGTTGTGGATGCTGCGTGCCGCTTCCTCGGCGAGCGCACGCTGCGCGCGGCGATGCTCGTCTTCTCCGCCATCGGGATGCACGAACGACAGCCGTGGCGTCGCGCGATCCGCCTCGGCGCCGACGAGGTATGTCTCGCCGGACTTCCACCGGCGAAACGCGACGCGGATCGTGCGCGCGAGCGTGACGTCGAGGGCGATCCGGAGCTCGACGCGCTTGCCGCGCGAATCGCCGAGCTCGCGCGCCGGCACGATCGCATCCTCGGGTCGTGCCGCGGCGATCACGATCAGGTCGTCGTCCTCGTAGACGACGATCGCGTTGAAGATCCGCGACCACTCGAGGGACACGTGCTCGAGCACGTCGAGCCGGATCGTCGACTCGTCGAGCACGATCGCGGACCAGCCGGTCTGTGACGACAGTGCGGTGCACAGCTCCCGCTCGCTCGCATAGCCGAGGGCGTAGAGCTCGGAGGCGACCGGGTGACGGCCGCTCTGGCGAGCCAGGGCATCCGACAGTGCAGACGGCTCGATGACGCCCTGCTGGATCAGGATCTGCCCGATCGAACCTCTCACCGGCGAGAAGCGTATCAGACCACGCTGTGTGTCACAGGTTCTCAGCCGTCCCAAGTCGCTGAAATCTCAACCGACACCGGCTACTCGACTCGCCGCACCATGATTTTGGCTGGCGATCGCCTCCTCGACTGATATCCTCCGGGCCCCGTTGGGGAACCCCCGAAGATTCCGTCGGCTCTGTACATTTTTGGTGTGACAAGCTGGCGCGGCAGGCTCGACCGAACAGATCGACAGTTTTAGTGATCAACCAGAGAGAACCAAAGCGCTTTCTGGTGATCGCGAACGAGGTGGCACCCGCATTGCTTGAGGCGGTACCGGCCACGACCATCGCCTACGAGGAGAACCGCAGTGAATAACGACTTCAGAATCGGCGAAAAGGCCGTTTATCCGGCACACGGCGTGGCCGAGGTCATCGGCATCGAGAAGAAGGAGATCAACACGACGGTCTGCTCCTTCTACGTGCTCAAGGTCCTCGCGACCGGCATGCAGATCCTGGTTCCCAAGGAGAAGGCCGACCAGGTCGGACTTCGCCCGGTCGCCACCGCCTCCGAGATCGAGGAAGTGTTCGACATCCTCCGCGAGAAGGACGTCCACATCGACAAGCAGACCTGGAACCGCCGCTATCGCGGGTTCATGGAGAAGATCAAGACTGGCTCGCTGTTCGACGTCGCCGAGGTCTATCGCGACCTCTACAGGCTCAAGAGCAGCAAGGTCCTGTCGTTCGGCGAGCGCAAGATGCTCGACAACGCGAAGCAGCTCATCGTCAAGGAGCTGGCTGTCGCGAAGAAGTGGGCCGAGGACAAGGTCGAAGCCGAGCTCGAGAAGGCGTGCGCCTGAGCTGATCAGCTCGCCGCGACACGAGGGCTCCGACGCTGTCGGGGCCTTTTTTTTCGATCGGGCCCGTTGTGGGTTGGTTCGGCGCGCGGATCGAGGTTTACCTGTCGGAGTGTCCCGTGCTAGGTGCGACGCATGCAGGTGCACGTAGCGAAGGCAGAGCTCTGGACGTTGCCGGTCGACGCCGTCGTCAACCCGGCGAACTCGCTCGGCATCATGGGCGGCGGGATCGGCGGTGGCCTCCGTCGCCAGGGCGGTGACGTGATCCAGCAGGCCGCGATGGCTGCCGCACCGATCGCGGTTGGCGCCGCGCTGGTGACGACCGCTGGCCAGCTCCCCGCCAAGAACGTGATCCACGTTCCGACGATGGAAGAGCCCGGCCAGAAGATCGGCGCCGAGAACGTCCGACGCGCCGCGCGGGCCGCGCTGATCGCCGCCGACCGCCACAACTTCAAGGTGATCGCGATCCCCGGGATCGGCACTGACCTCGGCGACGTGCCGATGGACGAGGCTGCCCGCGCGATCGTCGAGGAGATCCGCGCGCACCGCCGGCCGAACCCGGAGACGATCTACCTGGTCGACACCAACGAGGACATGGTCCTCGCGCTCGAAGACGCTCTGCGCAACGCGCAGCAGAACATCTAGCAGGGAGCCCGCCGCGGCAATCGGTCGCGGCATAAGCGGGCGATCACGCTCGCAAATACCCGAGCGGGTCCGTTGACCGTTTGACCTCGAGCCATATACTCGCCTCGCTTTGCAGCTACAGGCGTACATGCCAGCAGGCCTGGCGATCGTGTTTGCCCTGGGGTTCTGCGGACTGTTCACGGCGCTCGCCGTCCTGATCGGTCCGAGGGCCACAAACCCGGAGAAGCTCAAGCCGTTCGAGTGCGGTAGCGAGCCGATCGGCACGCCGCGCGGGCGCTACTCCGTGAAGTTTTACCAGGTCGCCATCCTGTTCCTCGTCTTCGACATCGAAGCCGCGTTCATGTACCCGTGGGCGGTCCTCTACAACCAGCTGTCGCGCAACCCCGTGACCGGTGGGGTCTCGTTCTTCGGCTTCGCGGAGATGCTGATCTTCGTGTCGATCCTTGTCGTCGCCCTCGCGTACGTGTGGAGAAAGAAGGCGATCGGATGGGAGTAGAGCTGACCACCACGCGCCTCGAAGATGCGGCGAAGTGGGCCAAGCAGAGCCTCGTCGAGCGCGCGAGCAACTGGGGACGCAAGTTCTCGCTGTTCAGCTATCCGTTCGTCACCGCGTGTTGCGGCATGGAGTTCATGTCGGTCGCCGGGCCGAAGTACGACCTCGCGCGGTTCGGGGCGGAGTTCCCGCGGTTCTCGCCGCGCCAGAGCGACCTCCTGATGGTCGTCGGCACGGTCACCGAGAAGCAGGGCCCCGCGCTCAAGCGCGTGTTCGAGCAGATGGCCGAGCCGAAGTGGGTGATCGCGTTTGGCGTCTGCGCCTCGACCGGTGGCTTCTACCAGAACTACTCGACGATGCCCGGCGCCGATCAGGTGATCCCCGTCGACGTCTACATTCCCGGCTGTCCGCCGCGGCCCGAGCAGGTGCTCGACGCGATGATCATGCTGATGGATCGCATCCAGCAGGGGCGCGGTCACAGCCAGCTCCGCACCAAGCGCGAAGAGTTGATCGCGGCCGCCGCTGCGAACGACGAGTAACGAGTAGCGGTCAAGGAGACGTATGGCGCAGAAAGTCCTCGACGCGCTCAAGGCGAATCACGCGTCAGCCATCGAGCTGACCGAGTCGCTGTTCGGCGACGAGATCGCCTGGGTCAAGCGCGACTCGCTGGTCGCCGTGGCGACCTGGCTCCGCGACGAGCCGACGATGCAGTTCGACTCGCCGGTCTTCGTGACCGTGATCGATCGCCTCGACTGGCACCCGACAGGTGTCCCGCTGTCCGCACACTGGAGCGACGAGAGTGGCAAACCTCGCTTCGAGGTCTGCTACCAGCTCCGCTCGAGCACGCACCGCTATCGCATCCGCCTCAAGGTCGCCGTCCCCGAGCAGGACGCGCGCTGCGCCTCGCTCGCCGGCATCTGGTCCGCCTTCGACTGGCAGGAGCGCGAGGCGTTCGACATGTACGGGATCACGTTCGACGGCCATCCCGACATGCGCCGGATCTACATGTACGACGAGTTCGTCGGCTACCCGCTCCGCAAGGACTACCCGAAGGAGAAGCGTCAGCCGCTCGTGCGGCGCGACGATCTCCCGATCAATCCGATCAAGGCGCCTGGCGCGCCGCACGGAGACCGCTGATGGCCGCGCCACGCGACGTGACCTCGCTCAAGCAGCTCGTGCTCGGGCGCCAGGACGTGCAGGACATGTCCGATACCGAGACCGAGCTGCCGCCGGATCTCATGACGATCAACATGGGACCGTCGCATCCCGCGATGCACGGCACCGTGCGCATCGTGCTGACGGTCGATGGCGAGCGCATCGTCAAGAGCGACGTCCAGCCGGGCTACCTGCACCGCTGCTTCGAGAAGGAATCCGAGCACGCCACGTACACCCAGGTGTTCCCGTACACGGATCGCCTGAACTACGTGTCGCCGATGATCAACAACGTCGGCTGGGCAATGGCCGTCGAGAAGCTGATGGGGCTGACCGGCAACCTGCCGAAGCGCGTCGAGTACATCCGCGTGATCGTCAGCGAGATGTCGCGGATGACCGACCACCTGACGTGCATCGGCGCGTCGGCGATGGAGCTCGGCGCGTTCACTGCATTCCTCTACTTCCTCAAGGCGCGCGAGTGGCTCTACGAGCTGCTCGAGAAGGTCTCGGGCGCGCGGCTCACGCACAGCTACGTGCGGGTCGGCGGCGTCGCCAAGGATCTGCCCGACAACTTCGACCAGGACCTCACCCACACCCTCGACTCGACGGTGAAGGTGATGGTCGAGGTCGAGGACATGCTCAACAACAACAAGATCTTTCGGGATCGGATGGCCGGCATCGGCGCGCTCACCAAGGCGCAGGCGCTCGCGACGGGTTGCGTCGGGCCGATCGCCCGCGCGGCCGGCGTCGACTACGACGTCCGCAAGGACTACCCGTACTCGATCTATCCCGAGGTCGAGTTCGACGTGCCAGTCGGCACCACCGGCGATTGCTACGACCGCTACCTCGTCCGCGTCGAGGAGCTCAAGCAGTCGATCCGGATCTTGCGCCAGTGCCTGAAGCAGATCCCCGACGGTCCGACGATGGTCGACGATCCGCGCGTCTCGCTGCCGCCCAAGCGCGACACCTACAACACGATCGAGTCGATGATCCGCCACTTCAAGCACATCGTCGACGGCATCCGCGTGCCCGCCGGCGAGGCGTACACGTTCGTCGAGGGCGGCAACGGCGAGCTCGGCTTCTACATCGTCGCCGATGGCACCGGCCGTCCGTACAAGGCGTACGTCAGGTCACCGTCGTTCGTGCATCTCTCGACCGCGAGCCAGCTGATCCATAACCACCTGATCGCGGACATCGTGCCGATCTTCGGCATGATCAACATGATCGGCGGGGAGTGCGACAAGTGAGCGTCACAGGTTCTCTGACATCCACCGGAGCCGCCGGAGGCGCCGCGGCACCGGGCGAATCAGGCGCGGCATCCGGCAACTCCGGTTCGCCGCCGGCCGCGCCGACTCCACCAGTGGATCCGAACAACGTGACGCTGACGATCGATGGTCAGCAGGTCACCGTGAAGAAGGGCACGAACGTCCTCGAGGCCGCGCGCACGCTCGGCGTCGACATCAGCGCGTTCTGCTACCACCCGGGGCTGCCGGTCGTCGCGCAGTGCCGGCAGTGCCTGGTCTCCGTCGAGAAGAATCCGAAGCTCCAGCCGAGCTGCCAGCAGACCTGCGGCGAGGGCATGGTCGTGCACACGCTCGACGCGCAGTCGACGCTCGCGCGCAAGCAGATGCTCGAGTTCACGCTGCTGAACCACCCGATCGACTGTCCGATCTGTGACAAGGCCGGCGAGTGCACGCTGCAGAAGCTCTACTTCGAGCACGACAACGCGGACTCGCGCGTCGACGTCAAGAAGGTCGAGAAGGACAAGGCCGTCGACATCGGTCCGCACATCGTCCTCGATCAGGAGCGCTGCATCCTGTGCTCGCGGTGCATCCGCACCTGTGACGTGGTCGCCGGCGAGCACCAGCTCGAGTTCGCGCACCGCGGCGATCACGAGGTGCTGACCACGGCGCCGGGCGCCCAGCTCGACAACCCGTACTCGCTCAACACCGTCGACGTCTGCCCCGTCGGTGCGCTCACCGCGAAGGACTTCCGGTTCACGATGCGCGCGTGGGAGCTCGAGGCCACGCCGTCGGTCTGCAACGGCTGCGCGACGGGCTGCAACGTGGAGATCCACCACAAGCATGGCCGTGCATGGCGGCTCGTCCCGCGCCACAACCCCGAGGTCAACGACTACTGGATGTGCGACGAGGGTCGGTACACGTATCACGACCTCCGCGAGCAGCGGCTCGCCGGCGCGACCGTCGACGGCCTGCCCGCGGGCTGGGACCGCGCGGTCAGCGCTGCGGGCGCGCGCATCCTCGCGGGGCTCAAGGATCCGAGCTCGGTCGGCATCCTGCTGTCCGCGGTGTGCTCGAACGAGGACAACTTCGCGCTCGCGAAGCTCGCGACGGGGTTGGGGATCACCCGGGTGCTCGTCGGCGCGAAGCCGCCGGTGCCCGCGCGTGCCGATGGCCGGCTCCGCGTCGCCGACGTCAATCCCAACCTGAATGGCGTCAAGGCGATCAGCGACGCGCTGGCGCTCGGCGCACGCGTCGCGTCCGAGCCCGGCGCGCTCGACGGCATCAAGGTGCTGGTGACGCTCGGCGACGTGTTGCCGGGCATCGATGGTGCGCGGCTCGCCGAGATCGACGTCATCGCGATCAGCGCGCACGAGCGTGGCCACGTCCGCGACGCGTACGTCTCGCTGCCGGCCGCCGACTGGGCGGAGCTCGCGGGCACGGTCACGAACCACCGAGGCCTCGTGCAGCGGATGCACGCGGCGTTCGTCGCACCCGGTCAGGCCCTGCCCGGCTGGGAAGCGATCGTCCGGCTCGCCAGTGCCACAAACGTCAAGCTCGCGTGGGCGCATCCCCGCGAGGTGTTCAAGGACATGGTGGCCGTGGTGCCGGCGTGGAGCGCGCTCACGTGGGCGCGTGACGCTCGGCCCCTCGCGCTGCGTTTTGCTGGGAGCCGCGGATGAAGCTTCGCGCACACGTCATCCTCGTTGGCTGGCTCGCGTCCCTCGTGCTCGGGCTCGCCGCCTGCGGTGGCGAGAAGACGACGCCGAGCGTGTGCGAGGGCGCCGCTGCGGTGCCCGTCGCGTGCACGCAGATCTGCACCCCGGGATATCCGAACAGCTGCCCCGCGGGCTTCCACTGCGAGGAGCAGAAGGATGGCCGCGGCAAGTGCGACGCGAACTGCAGCGCGAACGACAAGCGCTGCGGTGACGACGCGACGTGCTCGGCCGAGGGCCGCTGCCAGAAGGAATCGATCGTCTTCCGGATCCTCGACTTCCCGGGCACCAAGTGGATCTTCCTCATCCTCGCGCTCGTGATGCCGCTGGCCTCGATCCTGACGTGGATGGAGCGCCGGCAGAGCGCGATGATGCAGGACCGGCTCGGTCCGAACCGCGCCAACATCGGCCCCATCAAGCTGAAGGGCATCCTCCACTTCGTCGCCGACGCCGTGAAGATGATCTTCAAGGAAGACTTCATCCCGGCGAACGTCCACAAGGGCCTCTACGCGCTCGCACCGATCCTCGCGATCGCGCCGGTCTTCATCGCGTTCGCGATCATCCCGTTCGGCCCGACGATCTATCCGCACGCCGTCACCCAGACGCTCGACCCGACGCTGCTCGCGATGCAGCCGAACGCGGACATGTTCCGCGAGGCGATCCGGCTGCAGATGTTCCAGGTCGACTTCGGCCTGATCTTCTACTTCGCGGTGCTCACGCTCGCGAACTACGGCGGCACGATCGCCGGCTGGGCGAGCTACAACAAGTGGGCGCTGCTCGGCGGGCTTCGCAGCTCGTCGCAGATGATGTCGTACGAGGTCGCGATGGGCCTCTCGCTGATGGGCGCGTTCCTCGTGATCGGCAGCCTCGAGCCCGGCTTCATCGTGATGCACGGCGCGAGCGCGTCGATGTCGGCGTCGAACCCGCTGAACTGGCTGTGGCTCTGGCAGCCGCTCGGCCTCGTGCTGTTCTTCACCGCCGCGATCGCCGAGACCAAGCGCGCGCCGTTCGATATCCCCGAGGGCGAGCCCGAGATCATCGGCTACTTCGTCGAGTACTCCGGCCTGCGCTGGGGGCTGTTCTTCCTCGCCGAGTTCATCGAGATCGTGTTCGTCGCCGCGGTCGTCGCGACGGTGTTCCTCGGCGGCTGGCAGGTGCCGTTCCTCGATGCCGATGGCTTCCGCATCGGTGGCTACGTCGACGAGGTCACCAAAGTCTCGGTCGGTGGCTGGTACACGCCGCTGCCGCACGGCCTCGTGGTCGCCCTGCAGTTCGGGGCGTTCGGCGCGAAGGTGCTGCTGCTCTGCTGGTTCCAGCTCATGATCCGGTGGACGCTGCCGCGGTTCCGCGCGGATCAGCTGATGAACCTCGGCTGGAAGCTATTACTGCCGCTCGCGCTGGCGAACGTCATGGTGACGGCGCTGATCAAGCTCTTCTTCATGTGAGGTTTCATGAGTAGCTCGCACGATCACGCCGACGACTCCGAGCACGAGGGACCACTGGTCCTCGCCGTCTCCGATCGCCACCCCCGCGTTCGCACGATCCAGGTCGTGCGTCCCGAAGCGCAGGACACGACGTATCTCGCGGCGACCGCGAAGGGCTTCGGCATCACGCTCAAGCACTTCGCGAAGAATCTGTTCTTGCCACTGAAGAAGCTCTCCGGTCGCGCGAACGCCGGCGCGCCGGTCGAGGAGCGCTTTCGTAACGACATCGAGACCGTTCAGTATCCCGAGGAGAAGGTGACGTATCCGGAGCGCTTCCGCGGGCTTCATCGCTTGACGCTCCGCGATGACGGCTCGACGCGCTGCGTGGCGTGCATGTGCTGCCCGACCGTGTGTCCGGCGCACTGCATCACGATCATCCCCGAGGAGAGCGGCGACACGTCGATCGAGAAGCGTCCTGCGATCTTCGAGATCGACGAGCTGCGCTGCGTGGTGTGCGGGCTCTGCGTCGAGGCGTGCCCGTGCGATGCGATCCGCATGGATACCGGCGAGCACGCCAAGCCGGTAGAGGATCGCGCACGCGCGATCGAGACGCGAGAAACCATGCTGGCGCGCGGAGTTCGTTCGATCGCGACGCAGGGCGGCGAAGGTCCGAACTGGCGTGCGACGGCTCCCGACACGAAGACCGACGTCAATCGCTGATCCGAGCGTTACTCGCGCGCGATTTTTTTCGCAGCGATCGTGACACGACGCTCCCGACGAGGATTTGATCGGGCGTGATCTTCTCGGCATTTTTTCGATTGACGGATTGGATCTCGATCCCTAATCTCGAAATCGAGCACCGACGGTCTGATGCGAGACCCGAGGCAAAAACTGTCTCCTACATCTGCTATCCAGGGATCTGCCTCTGATCTGGGAGTGCACGCCCGCTCGTCGGGAAGCCCAAAGGATTATCGCGGAGCCCACCTACGCAACGCGTAGGGGATGGACTGCCTCACGGTCGGACGGTCGTGCTCATTTTGGGCGCAGTGGCGAAGAGTCACTGCGCCCGACCTTTTTTCGGTTTTGCCGACCTCTCGGTCGACGCTAAAGGCTTTTCGCGAGGCCGCGTGATGGCGCCGGCCACACACATCCTTTCGCGTTACGATTTGGTGTCGTGAGACCGCAGGGGGGCATCCCACCGGGCACCATCCTGCTCGACAAGTACCGCATCGAGGATGTCCTCGGCCACGGTGGCTCGGGTCTGGTGTATCGCGCCCATCATCTCGCGCTCGACGAGGTGGTCGCGATCAAGGTGTTGCGGTCTGACGTGCGGCTCGATGCCGAGGCCTTGATGCGCTTCCAGCGCGAGGCCCAGGCCGCGATGAAGCTCAAGAGCGAGCACGTCGCGCGGATCACCGACCTCGGTGCGTTCGAGGACGGCTCACCGTACATGGTCATGGAGTTTCTCGCCGGGTCCGATCTCGGCCAGATGCTCGAGGACAATGGTCCGAGCACCGCGTCCAACGCGGTGGATTTGATGCTGCAGGCTTGCGATGCGCTCGCCGAGGCCCACGCGATCGGCATCGTCCACCGCGACATCAAGCCGACAAACTTGTTCCTGACCACGCGGCCGGACGGCACGAGCATCGTGAAGATCCTCGACTTCGGGATCTCCAAGTCCGCGGCGGGTGTCGATCTCTCGCTGACCCAGACCGCGTCGGTGCTCGGCACGCCGGCGTACATGTCACCGGAGCAGATGCGCTCTGCACGCACCGTCGACGCGCGCAGCGACATCTGGTCGCTCGGCACGGTGCTCTACGAGCTCGTCGAGGGACGCCGGCCGTTCCGCGCGCAGAACTTCTCCGAGATGTGCGTGATGGCGGCGGTCGATCCACACGACGCGATGACGATCGCACCGCAGCTCGAGCCGATCATCGCGCGCTGCCTCGCGAAGACGCCAGAGGGCCGCTACGAGTCGATGGCCGACCTCGCGCGTGTTCTCGCGCCGTTCGCGTCGGACCCGAGTCGCGCCGCGTACTACGTCGCGCGCACCGAGCGCGTGCTTGGTCGCGGCCCGGATATCATGCGCCCCGGCGGAACGCCGACCCCGATCCCGCGCCGCGACATCACGCCATATCCGCCCCACCATCGCGACTCGACGCCGAGCATGCGGATCCCGGCAATGGGCGCGTTGCCGACGCTCACCGACCCACCACGCCGATCGCGGCGGCTCGCGTACATCGCCATCTTCGCGGTCGCGGCGGCCGGGCTCGCCGCGTGGGTGATCACGCAGCAGACCCGCAAGGATCCTCAGCGCGACAGCGATGCGGTGACAATGCCGGTCGTCACGCTCGATGCTGGTCCTGCGGAGACCGCGCCCGACGCCGCGATCGCGGTCACGATCCCCGACGAGCCGACGGGCAGTGCGGGTTCCGGCAGTGCGGGCTCCGGATCGGCGGTCGCCACCGGCAGCGGCAGCGGCAAGAAGGCGACCGGCAACACGAAGCGCGGCACGAGGGGCGCGAAGCGCGGCACGGGCGGAACAACGCGCGGCACAGCGCGCGGATCGAACGATCGCGGCTCGGCCTCGAAGCAAGGGGCGGGGTCCGCAACGGCCGGCAGCGGCTCTGCCAGCACGAAGAAGCCGTGCAACGTGTGGGAAGCCCGCACGGGCTGCTGACGAGCTCGCCCGGGCAGCACAACTCAGCCGTGGCAGAACTTGCCGCTGCCCATCGGCGGGCAGCCGCGCAGCGCGAGCACGTCCATCGTCGTCGCGACGCCGATGTGGATCAGCACGCCGCCCCAGATCGAGCGCGTCCGCATCGCGAGCGTGCCGAGCAGGAGCCCGGCGAGGATCGCACCGAACGTCTCCATCATCGGCTTGCCGTAGTGGATCATGCAGTACGGCACGACCATCACGAAGATCGCGTTCGCGCCGAGCGCGCGCCGCAGGCCCTGGAGCAGGAAGCCGCGGAAGAAGAACTCGAGCGCGATGAACTGCGCGGCGTAGAGGCCCTGCCATGCCCAGAGGTCGAAGCTCGAGCGATTCGCCATCCGGTAGAATGGATACGTGTGGCGAAACGACGGGCTCTGCGACGCGATCATCACGACGGGCAGGAACAGCAGGAACATCACGAGGTACAGCAGCAGGTGCTTGCCGCCCTTGAACGTCAGGTTGTAGTCGCGCAGCCGTTCGCCGGGCATCGCGAGGATCACGAGGATCGGGATGATCACGTAGCCGAGCACGCGCCAGCCCGACCACCACACGAAGCCCTTGAGCTCCCAGTACTGGCTACGGTCGTACGGGAACAGTCGTGCGTACTGATCGGAGCCGCCGACGTACTCCTGCAGCGTCAGCACGATGGTGCAGGTCAGCAGCACGACGAGGACCTGCCAGCTCGCGCGGCCCGCCTGATCGGGCGTTCGTACGGTCTCGCGATCGATGATCGCCCAGTGGTTGGCGGTGAGCCAGCCGAGCTTTCGCGACACCCAGCTCACTGCTTCGCCTTGCCGCCGCTGGCGATGTACTCGGCGGCCTTGCGCAGCCGGCGCCGGCTGATCTCCTTGCCGAGCGCGGCCATCACCGCGGACAGCTCGGGCGATGACTTGCGGCCGGTCACCGCGACGCGGATCAGGCCCTTCGCGTGGCTGACCTTCCAGCCGACCGCCTCGGTCCACGCGGTCATCTCTTGCTCGATCATCTCGGTCGACCAGCCCTCGCGCGCCTCGAAGCGCTCGACGAACGCGAGCAGCGCCTTGGAGACGTCGACAGGCGTGACCTCGGGAACACCCATCTCGGCGTGCAGCGGCGTGTAGTCGAGGTCACCCGAGAAGAAGTACTCGGTCAGCGGGATCAGCTCGTCGAGCTTCTTGATCCGCTTCTGCGCGAGCGGCAGGAGCTTGACCAGGTAGTCCTTGTTGAGGCGCCACGCGATGAACCGCTCGGCGAGCTCGTCGAGCGACATCTCGTGGATGTACTGCTCGTTCAGCCACGTCAGCTTCTTGAGATCGAACACCGGCGCGCCGAGCGACACCCGCTCCCACGCGAACGCCTCGATCATCTCGGCGAGCGTGAACTTCTCGCGGTCGCCGCCGAACGACCACCCCATCGTGCCGAGGAAGTTCAGCAGCGCCTGCGGCAGGTAGCCCGAGTCCCGGTAGTAGTTGATCGAGACCGGGTTCTTGCGCTTGCTGATCTTGGTCTTGTCCTTGTCGGGGTTGCGCAGGAGCGGCATGTGGATGAACTCCGGCGGCTCCCACCCGAACGCGGCGTACAGCACGACGTGGATGCCGGTCGTCGAGATCCACTCCTCGGCGCGAATCACGTGCGAGATCTCCATGAGGTGATCGTCGACGACGTTCGCGAGGTGATAGGTCGGCAGCCCGTCGGACTTGAGCAGCACCTGATCCTGAAACTCGGTCGCCTGGCGCACGACCTCGCCCCGCAGCTGATCCTTGAACGTGATCGGACCCTCGAGCGGCATCTTCAGCCGCACCACGTGGGCCTCGCCGCCAGCCGCGCGGTCGCGCCCTGCGGCCGGATCGAGGCCACGGCACTGGCGGTCGTACCCCGACGTTCGCTTCTCGGCCTGCTGCTGGACGCGCAGCTTGGCGAGCCGGTCCTCGGTGCAGAAGCAACGATACGCAGCGCCGCTCTCGAGCAGTAGCTTCGCG
This sequence comes from Deltaproteobacteria bacterium, assembly GCA_013812655.1. Lineage (GTDB taxonomy): Bacteria > Myxococcota_A > Polyangia > Haliangiales > Haliangiaceae > JABFXX01. The sequence goes on from JACCTC010000134.1 coordinate 14,191, forward strand.
TGATCGACGTAATGCTGGCGGCGCTCGCTCTGGCGATACGGCGCATGCGGTCCGCCGACATCGGGGCCCTCGTCCCACGTCAGGCCGACCCAGCGCAGCGCATCGAAGATCATCCCCTCCGAGTCGGCGCGGGCGCGCGTCTGATCGGTGTCCTCGATGCGGAGCACGAACTTGCCGCCGGTCTTGCGCGCGAACACGTAGTTGAACAGCGCGATGTACGCGGTGCCAACGTGCGGATCTCCCGTCGGAGAGGGTGCGATCCGCACACGAACGGGCCGGGCGGCTGCCATGGTGCGGTCTTGTAACATGGCGTGGTAGCGTCAGGAAGATGCGCGACGTCCCGCGGTTGTACGTAACGCTGTGCGTCCTCGTCGGAGCAGCCGTATTGCATCTCGGACATTCCGGCCACGCCAGCGCGCAGGCCACGATGGCCGTCGAAGGCGAGGTGATCGCTGCCACGAGTCGGTGGACCAGCGATGGTTCGCGGATCGTCACCGAGGCGACTGTCCGGACGCCGGACGGCGACGTGACGGTCAGCCAGCTCGGCGGGTCGGTCGACGGGCTCGCGATGCGAACGTTTCCGGGGCCGGCGATCATGATGCCGGGCATGCGCGTCGCGGTGACCGCGCACCCCGCGCTCGATCTCGCGCAGCGGACGCACGTCGTCGTCGATGGGGTGCGCGTGCTCGCCGAGGCGCCTGGCTTCGTGCGCACGGGCCCGACGGCCTCCGGCAAGTATCTCTACTGGGAGTCGGGCTGCGTCTACGTCACCGTCGATGCCGAGGGCACGAAGGAGATTGCCGGCGAGAACGAGTTCCCGATCGTCGACTCGGCGATCGCCGCGTGGAACGACGGGACGCGCGGATGCTCGTACATGAACCTCGTCCGCGACCCGAAGCTCGAGAGCCTCGAGGTCGGCCGCGACAACGTCAATCTGATCAAGTTCCGCGACCTGTCGTGGTGTCGCCCGGCGATCGGTGATGACCCGGCGCGCTGCTACTCGCCGTTCGCTGCCGGCCTGACGACGGCGGTGTTCGTCGATGACAGCAGCAGCAAGCGGGACGGCGCGATCGTCGATGCCGACATCGAGCTCAACGGCGTCGACTTCGCGATCTCGGCGGGTGGCCAGACGCTCGGCACCGCCGACTGCAAGTCGGATCTGGCGAACACGCTGACCCACGAGCTCGGCCACCTGCTCGGGCTCGAGCACCCGTGCCGCGCGGCCGGCGATCCACCGCGCACCGATGGCGCCGGCAACACCGTGCCGTCGTGCGGCAGCGCGAACGACCCGGTGATTCTCGAGGCGACGATGTTCAACTTCCAGGAGTGCGGCGAGACCAAGAAGGCCACGCTGAGCGCTGACGACACCGCCGCGATCTGCGCGATCTATCCGACCGACGACGACCCCGGAACCTGTGACCGCGTGACCGACGAGGCCGGATGCTGCAGCGCATCCGAGGAGCCGCCGTTCCCCGCCCTGGCTCTGACCGGCCTCACGTTCGCAGTGCTCGCGATGCGCCGCCGATCGCGGAAAAATTCCGCTCGCGGCTGACGCCAGGTATCCTCGGGGCATGAGCGCCGTCTGTCCTGCGTGCGGCGTTGCCGTCGTTCCGGGCTACGTGCGTTGCCCGAGGTGCCAGACCCCGTTGCCTGCGGTCGGGCGCCGTGGCAGTAGCAGCGCCGTCCATGCCGGCGGCACTGCGGTCGCGTCGCCATCGTGGCCGATCTTCGCGCTGATCGGCGGCGGCGCGATCCTGCTGGTCGCCGTGGTCGCGATCGCGATGCGGGGTGGACCGAAGGCCGCACCGAACACGCCGCCGCGGGAAGGCGATCAGCCCGCCGCGATCGCCGCGGACCCCGGCTCGGCCGTGGAGCCGACCAGTCCGGAAGGCGCGCCGACTCCACCGAACGCGAACCGCATCAATCCCGAGGCCGTCGGCCGCGATGTCGAGCGCGCGCTCCGGCGCCAGCGGCTGTGGGCGACCGTCGAGGTCGCTGGTGATCGCGTGAACATCCGCTCGGGTTCGTGCAGCGATCCCGGGATGGTTCCCATGCTCGACGCCGCCGCGGCCGCGCTACGCAGCGCTGGGATCCTCAAGGCGCGATGCATCGAGCAGAGCGGTGCCGTCGTATTCGAACGCGATCTCTGATCGGCATCCGCGCTAGGGTTGCGGCCCATGGCAGCCGCACCGCCACACGCCGAGATCCCGATCCTCGCCGAGCTCGATCTCGTGCTCGAGACCACCCGGCTCCGACTTCGCGCGTTCCGTGAGTCCGATCTCGAGGACATCTGGCCGATCGTCTCGGATCCAAAGTTTCCCGCCCAGATGACCTGGGTGGCGCACAAAGGCCAGGCCGAGACGCGTGCGTACATCGCGAGCGCCGCGACCGCGCTCGCCGACAACACGGGCGTGCGCTGGGCCATCGAGTACGAGGGCAAGGTCGTCGGCACGATCGGGCTTCACGTGCGCTGGCAGATCGGCGCGCTGCGGGTCGATCGTGCTGGGCTCGGGTACTGGCTCGCACCGGCGCTGTGGGGCCAGGGCCTGATGACCGAGGCCGTGCAGGCCGTCGTCCGCTGCGGCTTCGACACGATCGGCCTGCACAAGATCACGGTGATGTGCTTCGCCGACAATGCGCAGTCGCGGCGCGTGATCGAGAAGGCGGCATTTCGCTGGGTCGGCCGCGCGGAGGATGACGTCTGGCGCGACGGCAAGTGGCACGCGCATCTGCTCTACGAGCTGACCGCACCCGAGTGGCCCGATGTCCACACGACGATGCGCGTCCAGCGACCGACGACGACCTAATAGATCTCGCCAGCCTTCACGCGCTCGATCATCGAGTGGATCAGCGCGCGCGCGTCGTCGCCGAGCTCGACGATCTTGACGGCGAACCCGGTTGGCGCAGTCGCGCTCTCCGCGGTGTTCGCCTCGACGATGCGGACGACGACGACCTTGCAGCTCACGTGCTGGTCGTAGTCATAGAGCTCGAGCGACAGGGTCGACCCCACCTTGAACGGGTACGAACGCGCGACCTTGGTATAGAGAAACAGGCCTTGCTCGGAGAGATCGCGGGTCCGGAACACCAGCTCCTGACCCTCGTCACCGTGAATCTTCACGAAGGCATCGACGCGGACTCGCTCGGCGCCACGCTCCCGAAGCTCGGTCATGGCTAGAAGTTCTTCGATTGCTTGGCAGGGCACAAGGTGCAGCGATCAGATCGGCGTGGTAACTTGCTCCGCTAAAGACAGGCACTTGCGTGCCTCTCACGCGCCATGGACGTCCGCTGCGAGAAGTGCCAGACCGAGTACGAGCTCGACGAGCAACGTCTGAAGCCCGGCGGCGTCACCGTCAAGTGCACGAACTGCGGGCACATGTTCAAGATCCGGAAGCGGACGCCGACCAACGTCGGTGCCGCCGTGGATCGCCCTCGCCTGCCGTCGACCAGCATGCCGCGCCTCGACACGCCCCGGGACTCGGCGGTCGAGCGCTCGCAGATCACCGGCGAGCACGGCGCAGCCGAACGCCAGTGGGTGATCCGCCTCGAGAACGGCGAGCAGAAGAGCTGCCGCGAGCTCGCGACGCTGCAGCAGTGGATCGTCGGTAACATCGTCAGCCGCGAGTCGCTGATCTCGCGCACCGGCAAGACGTGGAAGCGCCTCGGCGACATCGCCGAGCTCGCGCAGTACTTCGATATCGCCGACGAGGCGCGCCACAAGACGCGCGGCAGCCGCCCGACCAAGGACACCAGCAAGGCCAAGGACGTGCCCGGGACGATGCTCGGGATCGGCGTCAGCGCCGCGCCGAGTGCGGCCGGCGGCACGATCCTCCCCGACGACGAGGTCGACGGCCGGACGACCGGTAACTTCGCAACGGTCGGGAGACCGTCGCGGCCGCCGACGCAGCCGCCACCGGTGCCCCACAAGGTGGTCTCCGCCAAGACGCCGCCGATGGGGTCGAACGCGTCTGCCATGGACCCCACCGGCATCGACCCGACCGGGCCGACGGTGCCGGCGCGCCGACCGGTGACCACGCCGCCGCCACCTCCGGCGAAGCGCACGCCGACTGGACCCGTGCCAACGGCGAAGCCGGTCACGACACCGCCCGTCCCGTCGTCGCAGCAAGGTCCGGACTCGCGCAGCACCGGGCTGTGGGCGAACGAGCCGGTGAAGATTAGCGGGGTCGAGCCGTCGAGCCCGTTCGTCGGCAAGCTGTCGGCGATCCCCGACGAGCCCGCGTTCGCCGGCCGCGTGCGGGTGTCCCCGAGCGACGAGTCCTCGTTCGATACCGGTCGCGTCCGCTCGATCGACGACGACGACGACATGCTGCCGGCACGGCGTGGGTCGCGCGCGGGCCTGGTGATCCTGGTCATGATGCTGCTGGTCGGCGCCGGTGCCGCCGCGATCATCTATCTGTTCGTCCTCAAGAAGGACGAGGGCCACCAGATGCCGCCGGCGATCGATGCCGGTGTCGTCGACGTCACGCCGGACGCGACGATGGTCGTCACGCCGGTGGTCGACGCTGCCCCCGAGGCACCCGCACCGACGGCGCTCGAGACCGCGCGTGCTCAGCTCGCGGCCGATCACGAGGTCGGGCTCCGTGCGAGCCTCGAGGCGCTGCCGAAGGACGATCCCGCGACGCAGATCATGCGCGCGCACCTCGGCGCCGCGATCGCACAGGCGCTGATGGACCGTGCCGGGCTCGTCCCCGACAAGACCGAGGCTGACAAGCTGCGCAAGGAAGCCAAGACGATCGTGCTCGACGCCGCGACCGCGGCGCAGCGCGCGCACAAGGCCACGCCCGACGATGCCGGCGCGAACCTCGCGATGGCGAACGTGCTGCGCCTCCAGGGCAAGCCGGCGAAGGATCTCAAGCGCTACAGCGACGTCGCGAAGACGTCTACTCATCCCGGGTCGTGGGCACGCGATGCGGCGTACGCCGATGCACTCGTGCTCGCGCGTGACGGCAAGCTCGACGATGCGAAGACCGCGTTCGCCGCGATCGATCAGGGCGACGGCAAGCTCGAGGTCAGCAACGACGTCCGCGCGCGCTTTCACCTCGCGCTCGTCGCGCTCGCGCAGAACCGCGCCGCCGACGCGAAGGCGCTCGCCGATCAGGTCCTCGCCGCGCAGCCCGAGCATGCCGGCGCACGCGCGCTGGTCGCCAAGCTCGAGACCAAGGTCTCGAACACCGACCCGCTGCCGCCCGAGGAGCCTGGCAAGGGCAGCGCCGGTACGGGAGCCGGAAGCGGCAAGGTCACGCCGCCGCCGCCCGACGTCACGGCCGGTGGGGGCAGCTACGATCAGCTGCTCGCGCGGGCCAACAAGCTCGCCGAGGGCAACTGCACGAAGGCGCTCGAGCTGTACGCGAAGGCGCTCGAGCAGAAGCCGAACGGCGTCGAGGCGCTGACCGGCATGGGCTACTGCCACATCGACGCCAAGCAGTTCGCGAGCGCGTTCTCGAAGTTCCGCGCTGCGCTCGCGGTGTCGCCGCGCTTCGAGCCCGCGCTGTGGGGCGTCGCCGAGGCGTACCAGCAGCAAGGTCGCCGCGAGCAGGCGCTCGAGGCGTACAGGGCGTATCTCGAGGTCTACCCGGACAGCGCGAAGGCCAAGAAGCAGGTCGACCGGCTCGGCGGCGGCGCGACGCCAAGTGCGACTCCTCCCGAGGGCTCGGGCACGACGCCGACGCCCACGCCGACGCCCACGCCACCGACGCCAACGCCGACCCCAGAAGCGCCCGGTTCCGGCTCGGGTTAGTGCTAAGAACGGGGCATGCGGGGTGCCTCGATTGTCACGATCCTCTGGTTCGCAGCGCTGGCTGCGTGCTCCAACCATCCATCGCGGCTCGACAAGACGGTTGGAACCGTCAAGCTCGATCCCAGGGCCACCACGGTCGCGAACGATCCGTGGTCGCAGCTGACGGCGTCCGCAAGTAACAGCGTCCAGAGCGGTGACGACGGCAGCGGCGGGCTCGGCGGGTTCGACATCCGCGGCATGCTCACCAAGGTCACCGAGAACCTCGAGAAGCCCGGACCGTACGAGGCCCCCGAGAAGTCCGCGGACTTCGACGCCGAGAAGCCACACTGGGGCGTCCTCGCCGTGGGCGGTGACGTGGTCGAGCGCGAGGCGTTTTCGATGTCGCCATTCGGCGGTAGCAGCGGTAACGAGCTGCGCGAGCTCGTCGGCCGGCTCCGCGGGCTCGCGACGAACCCGAAGCTCACGGGCCTCGTGCTCCGCGTCGAGTCGATGGGGCTCAGCCTCCCCGATCTGATCGAGCTCCGCACCGCGATGCACGACTTCCGCAAGGCCGGCAAGTCGCTGGTCTGTCACGCCGAGGAGGCGACGAACGCGACGTACCTGCTGCTGACCGCATGCGAGCGCATCGGCCTCGCGCCACTCGGCCAGGTCGCGATCACCGGCCCGGCCGCGCTGCCGGTCCACATCAAGCCGCTGCTCGACAAGCTCGGCGTGCAGGCCGACTTCCTCCACGTCGGCGCGTACAAGGGTGCGGCCGAGCCGCTGACCCGCGACGAGCCGTCGCAGGAGACGCGCGAGACGATCGGCGCGATCCTCGACCGCCACTACGCCACGACGATCGACATCGTCGCCCAGGACCGCAAGCTCGAGCCCGCGACGGTGAAGACGCTCGTCGACACCGCGCTGTTCCCGTCGCCGCAGGCCAAGGAGGCCAAGCTCGTCGACGAGGTCACGTCGTTCGAGGCGTTCCACGGCGCGCACGTCAAGACCGCCGCGTGGACCAAGCTCGAGCTCGACGCAGACGACGACGGCGGCAAGGATCAGCTGAAGTCGATGCTGAAGATCGCGCGCTTCCTCGGCGCGGTGCCGCCCGAGAAGCCGATGGGCCCGCACGTCGCGGTCGTCTACGCGCTCGGCAATATCGTCGACGGTGATGGCGACGGCGTGCTCGGCGCGCGCCAGCAGATCGCGTCGCACACGCTGGTCGCGGCGCTGCGTGCGCTCACGGCCGACGACAGCGTCAAGGCGGTCGTGCTTCGCATCGACTCGGGTGGCGGAAGTGCGCAGGCCTCCGAGCTGATCTGGGAGGCCGTGGGCCAGCTCAAGGCGAAGAAGCCGGTGATCGTGTCGATGAGCGATGTCGCCGCGAGCGGCGGCTACTACATCGCCGCGGCGGCGACCAAGATCTACGCGCTCGACGATACGCTGACCGGATCGATCGGCGTCGTCGGCGGCAAGATCGCCCCCGCCGCGGCGCTCGCGAAGCTCGGCGTCAACACGTTCCCGATGGGACGCGGCAAGCGCGCGACGATGATGGCGAGCCTCGGCCCGTGGAACGCCGAGGAGAAGCAGGTGATCCAGCGCTCGATGGACGACGTCTACAAGACGTTCGTCGGGCGGGTCGCCGAGGGCCGCAAGCTGACGCCCGAGCAGGTCCAGCCGCTCGCGCAGGGCCGCGTGTGGACGGGCGCGAAGGCGAAGGAGCTCGGGCTCGTCGACGAGATCGGCGGTCTCGATGCGGCGCTCGCCGAGGCGCAGAAGCTCGCGAAGGTCGAGACCACGGCGGGCATCGAGGTCTATCCGCCGACCGCCACGCTGCGCGACTTCCTCCAGGGCTTCGCCGGTGGCGTGAGCAGCGGGCTCGGCGCGAACTTCGGGCTCGGCGTCGATCTCGGCTTCGGGCTCGACAGCGCGTTCGCGACGCTGCACGCGCTCGATCCGCAGCTCGCGCGCTCGGCGGAGCAGCTCGTGCGGCTCGTGATGTCGTTCCACGCGACACGGATCCAGACGCTCGCGATCTTGCCGGTCATCCGATGATGCGCGCTGCCGTCCTCCTCGCGATCGTCGCGTGCAGTAACGGCAGCTCGCCCCCGGCGCCTGCGATCAAGCCGCCTGTCCTCGCGCCGACGACGACGGCGACGACGCGCGGCTCGGTCGTCAAGGCGCGCTTCGACAGCGCCGCACTCGGCGTCACCAAGCACGTGGTCGTCTACCTGCCGGCCGGCTACGAGACCAGCGGCAAGCGCTACCCGGCCTTCTATTACCTGCACGGCCTTGGCGGCGACGAGACGAACTGGGTCGAAGGCGGCAACCTCGACGGGGCTGCCGATGCACTCGCGCTCGAGGCGATCGTCGTCATGCCCGACGGTGACGACGGCTTCTACGCCGACTCGCCGAAGCAGGTCGACTATGACGCCTGCATGAAGGACGGAACCGGCCTGTTCTTCCCCGAGCGGCCGCGCAAGGCGACGTGCATCCGCGCGAGCAAGTACGAGACGTACATCACCAAGGATCTCGTCGGCTGGGTCGACGCCACCTACCGCACGCTGCCCACGCGCGAGGGCCGCGCGATCGCCGGGCTCTCGATGGGCGGCTTCGGCGCGCTCGTGATCGGCATGCGTCACCCCGACATGTTCGCGGCCGCCGCGAGTCACTCGGGTGTCGACGCGCTCCTCTACGAGGGCCCGTTCCCGTACGCGAAGGGCAAGGTGCAGCTCGCGACCGACATCAAGAACTGGGGCGGCCGGCTCGGCCCGTTCGGCGGGTGGATCCGCGGCATCTTCGGGACCGACATCGCGACCTGGAAGGCCTACGACCCGCCGACCCTCGCGCTCACCGTCGAGCCGGGCAAGCCCGCGCTCTACCTCGACTGCGGCACCGAGGACGGCTTCATGCTGCACCACCACGCCGCGTACCTGCACGACGTCCTCGCCGATCGCGGCATCGACCACGAGTTCTTCCTCGGCCCCGGCGGTCACGACTTCGCGTTCTGGAAGGCGCGGCTGCCGAAGAGCCTGGCGTTCCTGCGCGCGAAGACCGCGAAGCCGCAGTAGCCAACGAAAGCGCTCGGGAGATGCCGCCGCTGATAGCTGAAATGTTCCGGGAAGAACTGCTGAGCCACGGGTTTGTGCCCGATGGAGCCGTGCCTCCGGGCGTGAAGTCGCCTCGCGACGCGATGATTCTGGAACCGAAGCAAACCTCGATCGATGAGCTCCTGGACTTTCTGGAAGTCATGATCACGCGTCGCGAGAAGGCGTACTGGTCGGTCGCGGATGTCGGTCGCGAGAGCGCAGAGTCGACCTACCTGGATACGGATCTGGTTGTGAAGTCGATCAGGGCTGTACTGATACGGCTCTGTGGGTCGCGCAGGTGAAGTCTTCCACCCGCTGCGCCATGGCTGTCGAGATGGTGGCGACGGTCCGGACGTCAGCCAATACCGATCGATGCGTTCATCGCGCGGATCGCGGCGCGGGCGCGCTCGACGTGCTCTGCGGCCTGGCTGACCGCGCTCGACACCGCGACGACCGAGTCGGTCTGATCCATCATCGCGGTCTCGTCGCTGGCGGCGCGCATGTTGGCGCGGAGCGAGTCGATCGACTCCTCGAGGATGCCGAGATGCTCGGCGAACGCGATCGGAAGCTGCGCGCTGGTATGGGTCGGCTCGACGCCGTCGTCGTCGCCGCCGTCGATCGTGTCGCGCAGGCGCTGCTCGGCGTCGGCGAGGCGCCTGCGGAGCGCGACGTCCTCGCGCTCGAGCTCGGCGACGCGGCCCTGGAGCTCGTTCGCCTTCGCGATGATCGGCTCGTACTTCGAGAGGTCGGCCTGCGCGGTGATTTCCGGATCATAGGGCTTGGATGATCCGCTTGCTGGCCCCGGCCCGGCGTTGCGATCGAAGGGGGCGCGCCGGTTCGTGGTCTCGCTGTCGTCGCGCGCGTTGCGGAGGTCGGCGGCGAGCCGATCGCGTTCGAGCGTGGTCTGCGTCAGCTTGGCCCGTGCCTCTCGGAGGTCGCGCTGGAGCTGGGCGATCTCGCGCTCGGTCTCGGCGGCGAACGAGCGGACGTTCTCGGCCTTCGCGACCTCGTCCTCGAGCTCGGTGATCCGGTTCTGCGCGTCGAACAGCTGGCGCTCGTAGGCCTCGGCGCCGTCGACGTGCAGCTCGGCCGACGCGAGCTGGGCCTCGGCGTCGCGGGCGCGGGCTTCGGCCTCGCGAGCGCGACGCTCGGCCTCGACAATGATGGCCTGTGCGGCCTGCACGCGTTGCTCGGCATCGGCGCCGGCACGCGCGGCTTCCTCGGCGAGCTTGGCGCGGCGCTCGAGGTCGCGGAGCTGCTCGGTCAGCTCGTCGGACTTGCCGCGGGCGGCGATCACGCGGCGATCGGCGTCGACGAGCTTGGCC
>JACCTC010000014.1 GCA_013812655.1 Deltaproteobacteria bacterium
CCAGCTCGGCGGCGGCGCGCAGGCAGCGGTGGGTGCCGAAGCCTTTGCGGCACGCGTAGGACTGCGGCGCGAACGAACGCTCGATCGCGGGCAGCGTCGCCGCGACGAGCAGGTGCTGGACGACGCGATCACGGAACGGCAGCGCCGAGATCAGGCGCAGCTTCGGCTCGCGGATGAAGAAGCCGCGGGGCGCGCTCGGCCGCCACGTCCCGGCGCCAAGCTCCGCGATCAACGCCAGGCTGTGGCGCTCGCGATCGAGCAGGAACGCGGCCACGTCCGCACTTCGGCGTTTGCCGCGCGCGGCGACGTGCGCCGCGCGCAGTACCGCCGCGAGATCGAGGTCGACCATGGTGGGTCGCGATCTTGTCACCGAGCGGAGCATCGCGACGACCGAACGGAGCCAACGAAGGTCGAACGTTCTTCGATGGCCGCACACTCGGGGATGCGCCGCAGGCAGCCGAGCCGGCCCAGGGCGATCAGCTGCTGACACTTGTCGTCGCTCAAGACATTCACCGCGGCGGGGTCACGGCCCTCGCTGCGGTCAACGTCCTGGAGCGCGACGACTGGCCGGTTTTCAGGGGGCTCTGGATGCCGGCCGGTCAGGCAGGGATGCAAGCGACCGGGAACGAGTCGCGCGAGGCTTCTCGGGTCCTGCGCGGGCGAGCATTCGTCCTGGACCTACCTGCGGGTTGTTAGGATCTAGCGACCGTCGCGGGAGCGCAGCAGGCCAGCACTTGCGAGCAGGAACACGCGCGCGTTGTAGCTTCGGCGCTCGTGCCTCCACTCCGCGTGCGTCCAAACGGTCGCACCGACGCGGCTGCTCACCTGAGCCCGCGTGAAAGAAACGGAAGTGTCGTAGTCGGCGGTGAGCCGTTGGTCTTGGAGCTCGACGAACGCGTCGCAGACCCCAGCGAGCTCGTCGGAGATCGAACCGCGCATGTAGGCCCCGAGCCAGTTCGCCTGTCCACGGTAGGCGCCGCCGACCAGCTTCGCGGCGTTCTTGAGCGCCTTGTGATCGAAACTACGAGCGGCTGCTGCTCTCAACGCGGCCGTTGGGACCACCAACATCGTCGCCTCGTCCACCAGTAGATGGAACATCGAGTAGTAGGCGGTGGAGATCGCGCGGCGTAGTGACGCCTGCTTCGGTCGCCGTCGCTCGAGCTCGGCCAGGTGTTTCGCCTGCGCAAGCAGATCTTCCGCGAGGCTCACGCGGTCTTCAGCTGCTTCGACTTCGGCAGCTCTGACTCGGAAACGAAGTCCACCGCGGCAAACATCGGGACGCCAAGTTTGGCCGCACGCTGGCGAAGCTCGCGGGCGAGCTTTCCGAGCCGCTCTCCGATCTCCTTCGAGACCACGTAGAGGCCTGGGTCGTCCTTGAGGACAACGCGAAGGGCGAGAACGTCCTCGCCATCGAAATTGGGACGAATCTCCGCGATGACGCGCACGACGCCCTTCAGGGGCGGCTTCTCGAGCCCGGTCTTGATCCGCTGATCGAGGATGTAGCTCACCCTTGAAGTGTACCAGAGCGGCAACAGGTCGGGATGCGTTTCGGAACCCACCCGCCGAAGAACTCCGCCTGCCCACCGATGGCCCGACGTCAAAGCCGTCGCAAGATCGCCTCTCCGCCGGCTCACGAGCTTCGCGCTCCCTTGGAGGAACGGCATGCGGGGCAACGCGGGCGGCCGTTGGGATCGGGCGCGCAGCTCTCGCACAGGACGTGGAGCGCGTCGTCGCACAGGAGCGGCGCGCGCGTCGTCGACGCACACGCGACGCAGGCGAGCGCATCGGGAGAGCGCGCCCCGGGCGGAACATGCAACGCGAGCTCGCGCTCGCCCTTGCGGCGCCGCAACCGCAATCGGACCTCGGCGACGCGCATCGCGATCGCGACGAGCGCGACCGGCTCCAGCCGAACGCGCAGGGTGTAGCGCGACGCGAGATCGCGGAGCTTCGAGGCGTGTTCGGCGCGCAGCGCTGCGACCCGTGCTTCGATCGCTTCGCGCGCGACCTGCCGGCGCGGTCGCTGAGCCTCGCCGACGAGCGAACGAAAATACTCGTCGATCCGATCACGCTCCCGATCGCGACGGCGCGCGACCGCGACGCCGACCTCGTCGAGTCGCGGCCCGATCGCCTCCCCGGCACGCCGGGCGATCACGGTGGCTGCGCCCGTGGCGCCCCGAGCCTCGCGCTCGTCGATCACGCGTGGATCGTGGCCGGCAATCAGGCGCGTGATCGCCGCCATGACCTCGCCATCGGGCTCGCTGGTGGTCCCGGCGTGCGCGGCGACCAACGTCAAACCCTCGTAGCGATCGTCGGCCTCGGCAGCCCAGGCGAACACCCCGGCCACGTACGTCGCCGATCCGTGGGCGATACCGAGCACGTCGGCGACGCCGTTGCGCACGACCACGCGTTCGGCGAGCCGCTCGGCCACCGCGAGCTTCGGTGGCTCGGCCTGCCACGTGACGCTGGCGACGGGCACGGTCGCGCGCACGCTGGCGATCAGGCCATCGAGCAATGGCGCGCCGAGTCCGCACCCGATGTAGCCTTCGCGGGCATCGGTCGCGAGCGCGATCGCCTCGGGTATGCCGAGCTCGGCCGCGACCGCGGCGGGCAAGACCACGAGCGCGTGACCTTCGCCGGTCTCGACCAGCGCGCCGCGAGCGGCGAGGTCGTCGGTCACGAATCCCAGCGGATCGAGCTCACCGGCGTCGATCACGCCTCGAACTCCTGGCCGAACAGCGCCTGATCGAGCTCACGCACCTCGTCGTACCGACCGCGCGCACGCAACAGCTCGTCACCGAGCGCCGCGAGGCCGGCATCGACGTCGCCATCCGTCGGTGCGTTGGCGCACAGCGCGAGCAAGCGTTGCTCGAGGTCGGCCTCGTCGGTCAGGTTGCCCAGCACCATGTCCATCTCGCCGACGACCAGCTCGAACAGCCGCACGCGGTCGTGGAGCACACCGAGGATCCGCTCCTCCATCGATCCCCGCGCGCACAGGTTGAACACCTCGACCTCGCTGGTCTGCCCGAACCGATGCAGCCGGCCGATCCGCTGCTCGATGACCATCGGGTTCCACGGCAGGTCGAAGTTGACCAGGCGATGGCAGTGCTGGAGGTTGTGACCCTCGCTACCGACGTCGGTCGACACGAGGATCTGGGCGTCACCCGCCCGGAATGCGGTGAGCGCCGCCTGCTTGTCGACGTTCGTCATGTCGCCGTGCACCGCGCGATACGCGAGGCCTTCGCGTGCGAGCAGATCGGCGAGCCATCGCGCCGTCGCGCGGTACCGGGTGAACACCAGCACCTGCGCCTCGCCCCCGAGGCGCACGATATCGAGGAGCGCGCGGCCCTTGCGGGTGTCCTCGACGCCGGCCGCTGCGGCGACTTTTGCGAACGCCGGATCGTCGAGCTTGTCGAGCGTTCCGCGCACCGCCGCCGGACTCGATCCGGCTTCGAGTACCAGGAGCCCCGCATGTCGTCGCACGCGGGGCTCGGTCGCCGCTCGGAGCGCTTCCAGTGCCGCCGCATAGAGCGCGCGTTCGTCGTCGGCAGGATCGACCACCACCGTCGACACGAAGCGCGGCGGCAACTTGAGCCCGCACGACGCCCGTGTGTTGCGGACCATCACCTCGCCGAGCAACTCGCGCAACGCTTCGCGGTTTTTCGGCGATGTCGGGTTGTTCGGATCGACGAACCGGCGCCGGAACGCCGCCGGGGTCGCGAACTGGCCGGGCCGCAGCAACGTCACCAGCTGGTACAGCTCCAAAAGTTCGGTCTCGATCGGCGTCGCGGTCAGGAGCAGCAGGAATCGGCTGCGCAGGCCGTCGATCAGCTTCCAGCTCGACGAGCCGCGGCGCTTGACGCGGTGGGCCTCGTCGACGATCACGAGGTCCCACGGCTCGGCCTGAACCACGGGCGCCGTCCGCTGCATCCGCGCCGTCGCCAGCGACGCGACCACGACACCATCACCGCGCCACACGCCATCGCCCTCGCGATCGATCGTTCGCGCCGCGATCCCCGCCTTGGTCTGGAGCTCGCCGACCCACTGCGGCACGAGGGCCGGCGGCGCGAGCACGAGCACCCGCTTCGCCATCCCGCGGACCTGGTACTCGAGCAGCACCATCAGCGCTTCGATCGTCTTGCCGAGCCCGACCTCGTCGGACAACAACGCGCGCCCGCGCAGCGTCCGCAACACGCGATGGACTGTTTCGATCTGGTAGCCGTGACGCTCGACCCCGACCAGGCGCGCGAGCGACAGCAGCTCGGTGAAGCTCTCCGCGCCCGCGAGTCGCCGGGCGTGGATCGCATGCCGCACGCGTACAAGCGTGGATGTGGGGCCGCCGAGCAGCTCCGCCAGCCGGGCCGCATCCGGTGCGTCGAAGCGCACCGCCGGCGCGTCGAAGCGCACCGCTGGCGCGTCGATCGCGACGCCTGTTGACGCGGCGGCGTCCGCTGGCTCCGTTCGCATCAGCACCGGGTTCGTGTAACACGCGGGGCTGACTTCAACCCGAGCGCCCGAGCGCGTGACACTGCGGCCTGCGGCATCGCTGCTGCGATCGGCTCCGGCGCGCTGACCGCGCCGCTCGTGGGTGTTGCGGCGGCGGCGGCTGATCAGATTACCGCGGTTCCGCGGTTTATCGAGACCACGACGGGGTTCACCTGGAGCGGCGCGTGGGGATCACGGGTGTGACGGATCCGCGTGGGGCCCCAAGCTACGTACCTCGCCTCCGTTTCGTCGTCGGCTTCGTCGTCGCGACATGGCTCGCCGGGTCCATACGCTCGTGCAAGACGCGTACGATCTCGATCGCCGATTCCGCTGCCCGATAGAACATGACGTGAACGGGATCGTGGACCGTAGATCGGCGGCGGGCGTGCCGAACATGGAAGCTGCGGAGGCCGGGTAGCAGCGCGGCACGATCGCGTGTCGTGGGGCCGACGGGATCGCGCGCGATCGTTCGCATGGCGGCGACGAGCAGTGCGGCGTAGCGCTCTCGACCTTCCTCACCCCAGCGCTCCGCGCTGGTCGCGAGGATGTTCCCGAGGTCTTCGCGCGCGGGATCCGAGACGCGAAACCGAGCCACCATCGCTCAGCGCGCGCGCTTCTTGCGAGCCGGTTTGCGCCGGCGAGGCTCGTTCAAGCGAGCCAGATAGCCCTCGAGATCGTTCGCGTCGACGTCGGTGGCGTCGCCTCGGTCGAGCGCACGCACGCCGACCTCGAGCTGCGCGCGAAGCGCCTCTAGCTTCAACGCGTTCTCGCTGCGGCGCTGCTTGAGTGCGCGGAGGGCGTCGCGCACCGCCTCGCTCGCGTTCTGGTATTCGCCGGCCTCGACGATCGCCGCGACGAAGGCATCCTGCTCGGAGGTCAGGCTGATGTTGCGCGTTGGCATCTGACAATGAGTCTACCGACATTGGCAAACTTTGCCAACTCGTAGATTGCGCCGCAACGAGATCGAGCCGCGCCGCTGCCACGTGGCTGCCACGCGCGTCGAGAACAACGAGGATCAGGGAGGAAGAACTGGAACGACCGCTCCGCGCAAGCCTGCGTGGTCATTGCAGGGACGCGAGATGGTTGATCATCTCGGCTTGCACCGGAACGGTTCGAATCCCTTCTCCCGCTCCATAGTTCTGAGTGCAGCTCGCATCGATGACTGCGGTGCATGGAGCGGAATCGGTCCCCCGGCGCCACTACGGTTCCTGCGGATGTCCGCAGTTTGCGCAGGTTCGCGGTCCGCTCACGTTCGATTCGCCGCTCTTGTCCTTGCGGTTGATCTCCTCGATGAAACCGCTCGACAGGATGCCGACGGGCAACGCCAGCGCGCAGATGCCGAGGAAACCGACGAACCCGCCGAGCACCTTGCCCAGTGGCGTGGTCGGAACCATGTCGCCGTAGCCGATCGTCGTCACGGTGACGATCGCCCACCACATCGCGCGCGGAATGCTCGTGAACTGCGTGTTCGGCTGATGGCGCTCGATCATGTACATCGCGCCCGCGGACAACAGCATCGCAGCCGCGACGACCGCGAGCGTGACACCGATCTCCGCGCGCTTTCCGTGAATCACGCGTGCGAGCATCGCGAACGCGTCGGAGATCTGGCGCGAACGCAGCAGGCGGAAGATGCGGAGCAGTCGCAACACGCGAAGGTAACGAAGGTCGAACGCAGTCGGTGCGAGGAGGGTCACGTAGAACGGTGCGAACGACGCCAAGTCGATCAGTGCCATCGGCTGGGCGGCAGCGCGTAAGCGACCGAGTGACTGTGCGAACCGCGGATCTTCGACCACCGACCACAACCGCAAGACGTACTCGACGGTGAACACCACGACCGAGACGATCTCGAACGTCCGGAAGAACTGCGGCGCCCGCGCAGCAATGTCGGCGTCCGTCTCGAGCACGTTCGCCGCGACGTTCGCAGCGATCAGCAGCAAGAGTGCGAAGCTGATCACCCGGCCAAGAGTGTCGCCTGGGCGCGGGTTGTTCAGGATCTCGTAGACCCGGCGTCGCATACTCCTCGTTCCACGAGGCATGACCCGCGGTGCATGGGCAACTATTCGGCGCCGGACGTCGTGCTTACTTCAACATCTGGATCACGATCACCAGCAGTAATGGCGGTCGCTCCTGCGCGAGCAACTCGGCGCCTCGCACGCCGATGTGATCGGTGCGAATCAGCGTCGCGATCACGAGCCGTGATCCCTTCAGTCGTCGATACGCTGCCCGAACCACAACGCCACCGCGGGCTCGTCTTCCGGCTTGCAGAACACGTAGACGTGATCGCCGGGCTCGAGACGAACGCCGCCGCGCGCGGGCACGAGATGCGATCCGCGTACGATCATCATGATCGCGGCCTCGTCCGGAAACGGCACTTCTGCGATGGTCGCCCCCGCGACCGCTGCGCGCGCGTCGATGTGGTAGCAGGCGACGCGCGGATCGTGCGCTCGCATCGACGCGATCTCGATCGTCGCCTGGGGGCTGGGACCGACGGCGTTTATCGGCCGAGGATTCGCGTAGCGCGTCTGACTGACCCGGCTTGCACGAGGACGCTGACAACGACCACGAAGAACACGATGTTGAATAGCTTGCGGTATGTCGGTGCGAAGTAGGCGATGATGCTGGTCCCCTGGCTGGTGATCGGTGTCCTCATCCTCGCGAACGCCTCGGCCTCGAGCTCCGCATGCGGTCGATCCGCAGGCAGGGCGTGCTAGAGGTCGTCCTCCAGGGCGAACCGCACGCTGAACCGGCGCTCGGTCAGGCGTCTTGCTAGAAGGAATTCCGATGAAGAGGACCATTCGCCAGCGGGTGCTGCTGTTTCTCAAGGGCATGGCCATGGGCGCGGCCGACGTCGTCCCCGGCGTTTCAGGAGGCACGATCGCGTTCATCTCGGGCATCTACGAGGAGCTGCTCGCGACGATCCGATCGTTCGGGCCCGAGACGCTCCGCGTGTTGCGCACGCAGGGCGTTCGTTCGGCGTGGCTGCAGATCAACGGCACGTTCCTGGTAACGCTCCTCGCCGGCATCGCGACGAGCATCGTGCTCCTGGTGCGGCCGATCACGTGGGCTCTCGAGCACGAACCGGTGTTGATGTGGAGCTTCTTCTTCGGGCTGGTCGCGGCGAGCGTGCTGATCTGCGGCAAGAAGGTCCAGCGCTGGTCCGTGCCACCGATCGTCGGTCTGCTCGTCGGCGCCGTCGCGGCCGGCTCGATCGCGTTCCTCGGCGTCGCGACCGCACCTGACAACCTGGCCTTCTACTTCCTGGCCGGTGCGATCGCGATCTGCGCGATGATCCTGCCGGGCATCAGCGGCTCGTTCATCTTGTTGCTGATGGGGGCGTACGGGCCGGTGATGAATGCGATCAAGACGTTCGACCTCGCCATCATCGGCGTGTTCGCCGGGGGCTGCGTCGTCGGGCTCATGATGTTCTCGCGGCTCCTCACCTGGATGTTCAAACGCCACCACGACCTCACCACGTCGACACTCACCGGGTTTCTGCTCGGCTCGCTGCTGATCATCTGGCCATGGAAGCAGGTCGTGAGCGTGCGCGAGTCGTCGCACGGCCTGGTGCCGCTCATGCGCGACAACGTGCTGCCGGGCGACTACGCGACGGTCTCCGCCAGCGAGCACCTGCTCGGGATCACCGAGAAGCAGCCGCAGCTCGCCGCCGCGATCGCGCTCATGGTGTTCGGTGCGGCGCTGCTCGTGATCCTCGAGCGGTTCGCCCCGCGCGACGACGCACCGAGGTCGTGAGCTGAACGCGCGCAGTTTGGCGCGTTCGCGATACCGGGCGGCGCGTCTGCGGCGCGCGATTGGATTACACGAGCGCAATGATCGCGAGCCCTCCCTGGTCCCGTGCGTTCCCTACTATGGCCAGAACGGCGGATCAGCGCATCGCTATCAAAAGGGGCCGCGGATGTTGCAGGCAATACCGATGCAGGAAGACACTCGAACTGTACCGCGTGGGATGTACGAAGCGGGTCGTCGGTGCGGCTTCGCGCGTGTACCATTTCCAGTGTCGTGACCCCCGTCCTCGTCAGGCACATCATGTCGTCACCGGTGGTGACGTTCTTCGCCGAGCAGACGCTACCGCACGCCGAGGACGTGATGCGCTTCAAGCACCACCGTCACCTGCCGGTCATCGACGACGACAATCGCCTCGTCGGGCTCATCACGCACCGCGACCTGCTGCGCGCGCAGCCCAGCACACTGATCGGCCTCTCGGAGAGCGAGCGCCGCGCACGGCAAGCTGATGTCCGTGTCGACCAGATCATGGAGCGGCAGATCTGGACCGTCGGCCTCGAGACGCTCGCCTCGGTCGCGGGCTGCACGCTGCTCGATCACAAGTACGGCTGCCTGCCGGTCGTCGACGATGATCGTCGACTCGTGGGAATCGTGACGGAGCGCGACTACCTTCGCTTCGCGATCAAAATGCTGCAGCTGCACGATCCGGATGGCGTCATGCCCACGTGATTCCGCGGACGACCCCGTCGACCGATCCCGCGAAGGCTGCACCAGCGAGCGCCGCTGCAGCGCCATCCGTAGCTGCGATAGCGACTGCCGACGAGCGC
>JACCTC010000193.1 GCA_013812655.1 Deltaproteobacteria bacterium
CCCAAGAAGCCCGCCACCGACAAGCCCGCCACCGACGCATCGAAAGCCAAGCCGGCCTCCGATCCGTCGAAGGACAAGCCGTGACCACGACCGCGCTCTCGACGCGCCGCGATTACCTGACCGCCCAGCGCCGCACGATCATCGCACGCGCACTCGCCGCGAGCCTCGCGGGCACGGTGCCGGTGCCGATCCTCGACGACTGGGCCGTGGGCGCCGTCCTCGGCGGCGCGTATCGCCGGATCGCCGCCGCGCACCACATCGATCTCGACAACGATGCCGTCAAGTCGCTCGTGTTCGGCAACGCGCGGCCGACCTCGATCGCGGACATCGCGGTCGGCGGCATCATGATGCGCATCGCCGGCCTGGCCGCGAAACGGATGATGCTCGCGCTCACGGCGGTCAACCGCGCACGCGCGGCGAGCCGCAACTTCGTCGTGATGACGCTGTTCGATCACTACTGCGCGCGGCTCCACACCGGCCTCGCGCTCGACGGCGAGACCGCGCTCGCGCTGCGCGACGAGATCGTGAAGGCGATCGACAACACGCCCGGCGCGCTGTCGTTCCATCCGTTCCGTCGCGGCGCACTGTCGGCCGCGCGCGCCACGCTGAAGGCACCGCTCGAGCTCGCCGATCTGGCGACCCGCGGCGCCGTGCGCCGGCTGCTCTCGAAGAAGAGCGAGGTCACCGATGCCGAGGTCGTCGACGACGTCGATCGTGCCGTCGAGACCGCGCTCGCGAGCAAGACCGGCTTTCTGAGCCGCACGGTCACCGCCGTCGAGCTCCAGCTGTCCGCCGAGCAGAACCCGTTCATCGACCGCGCGATCGAGAACCTCGATCGGCGATGGCGCGCGCGGCTCGCGGCACGTGGGACCGTGAAGTGACCAGCGAGCGCGCCGGCCTCGTCCAGTGTCGCCGCGTGGTCGTCAAGATCGGCAGTCGGCTGCTCGCCGAGAGCCCGGCGAGCCGGCCCGCGACGATCGCCGATCAGGTCGTCGAGCTGCGGCGCCGCGGTGTCGAGGTCGTGATCGTGAGCTCGGGTGCGATCGCGCTCGGCGTTCGCCGGTTGCGGCTCGCCGGCCGCCCCCACGAGCTGCCCGCGCTGCAAGCCGCCGCTGCCGTCGGCCAGAGCCGGCTGATGCAGCACTGGGAGCACGCGTTCGCCGCGCACGACATCGCGATCGGCCAGGTGCTGCTGACTCACGACGACCTCGGTGACCGCCGGCGCTTCCTGTCCGCGCGCCAGACCCTGCGCGCGCTCCTCGATCACCAGGTCGTCCCGATCATCAACGAGAACGACACCGTCGCGACCGAGGAGATCAAGTTCGGCGATAACGATCAGCTCGCCGCGCTGGTGTGCAACCTGGTCTCGGCCGACGCGCTCGTGATCCTGACCGACGTCGAGGGTGTGCGCGACGCGAACGGCGTCCGCATGCCGATCGTCCGCGACATCGATCGCGAGGCCGCGCCGGTTGCCTCGGGTACGACAGGTGATGTCGGCTCGGGTGGCATGGCGTCGAAGGTCGGCTCGGCGCGCATCGTCACCCGCACCGGGGTCCCGGCGATCGTCGCCCCCGGCCGCGAGGCCGACGTGCTCGTGCGCGTGCTCGCGGGCGCCGACGTCGGGACGCTGTTCGTGCCACCGCGCCCCGGCGGCAACACGCTGTCGGCGCGCAAGCACTGGATCGCCTACGGCGCGAAGCCGGTCGGCCGGGTCACCGTCGACGATGGCGCCGCGCGTGCCGTCAAGGATGGCGGCAAGAGCCTGCTGCCGGCGGGCGTCACCGCGGTCGATGGCGACTTCGAGCTCGGCGATACGGTGAGCGTGATGACGGCCTCCGGTGTCGAGCTCGCGCGGGGTCTGGTCGCCTACCCCGCCGGAGAGCTCCGCAAGATCTCAGGGTTGCAATCGGCTGCCATCGAGGCCAGGCTGGGGTACAAGAGCACCGACGAAGCGATCCACCGAGATGACCTCGTGATCCTGTGACGCCCATGATCCAGCGCCATCGCCAGAGCGGCGAGAGCGGCGAGCTAGGCGACCGGGCCGGGAGCATCCGGGATATTGCCGTCGCAGCGCGCGCCGCGGCCCGCATCGTGGCAAAGGCGTCGGCCGAGACCCGCACCGCCGGGCTCCTCGCGATCGCCGATGCGATCGATCGCGCGACCCCGGACATCCTCGAGGCGAACGCGCGCGACGTCGCCGCGGCCACCGCCGCCGGCCAGACCGCCGCGCTGATCGATCGGCTCGTGCTCGACACCAGGCGGGTCGCCGGGCTCGCGCGCGCGATCCGCGAGATCGCCGCGGCCCCCGAGCTGATCGGCCGCGTCGAGCGCACCGAGGTGCGGTCCAATGGCCTCGAGGTCTCGCGCGTGCGCATCCCGCTCGGCGTGATCGCGATGATCTACGAGGCGCGGCCCAACGTGACCACCGACGCCGCGGCGCTCTGCCTCAAGGCCGGCAACGCGTGCATCCTGCGCGGTGGCAGCGAGGCGCTCGAGAGTAACCGCGCGCTGCTCGCGGCCGTCCAGGCCGGGCTCGTCGCCGCGGGCCTCCCCGCCGAGACCGCGCAGCTCGTGCCGGTCACCGACCGCGAGGCGATCGCCGAGCTCGTCAGCCTCGAAGGCCTGATCGATCTGTGCATCCCGCGCGGCGGCGAGGGCCTGATCCGCTACGTCGCCGAGCACGCGCGCGTCCCGGTGATCAAGCACTACAAGGGGGTCTGCCACGTCTACGTCCACGCCGCCGCCGACGAGGCCGTCGCGCTGCGGATCGTCGAGAACGCGAAGACGTCGCGCCCCGGCGTGTGCAACGCCCTCGAGACGCTGCTGATCGATCGCGCGATCGCGCCGACGTTCGTGCCGGCGCTGGTCGCCGCGCTCGGCGGCACCGTCGAGTTGCGCGGTGACGAGTCCGTGCGCACGTTCGGCGGCCCGAGCGTGCGCGCCGCGACCGAGGACGACTGGTACGCCGAGTACCTCGACCTGATCCTCGCGGTCCGCATCGTCGATGGCGTCGACGCCGCGATCGCCCACATCGAGCAGTACGGCTCGAGCCACACCGAGGCGATCATCACGACCGATGAAGCCGTCGCCGAGCGCTTCGTCCGCGAGGTCGATTCGTCGACGGTGATGGTCAACGCATCGACCCGGTTCGCCGACGGTGGCGAGCTCGGACTCGGCGCCGAGATCGGGATCTCGACCACCCGCCTCCATGCCTACGGCCCGATGGGCGCCGAGGGGCTCACCACCACCAAGTTCGTGGTTCGCGGAAGCGGACAGATCCGCACCTAGTCGGAAAGGCCAACGAGCGACGCATGACCCAGAAGAAGACGACGAGCGCACCCAAGCGAAGTGGATCGGTCGGCAAGCCGACGTCCAAGGGACGGAACCGGGGGGCCGGCGACGAGGCCACCACAGGCAACGTCGTGGCGGCACGGCCGCCGGGCAAGAACGAGGGCCTCGAGGGTGCGATGCGCGCGCTCGAGCTCGCACTCGACAAGAAGGCGCTCGAGCCGGTGCTGCTCGACGTGCGCGACCTGTGCTCGTTCTGCAACTACCAGCTCGTCATCTCGGGGCGCTCGGATCGCCAGGTCGACGCGATCGCGGACGGCATCAGCGCCGGCCTCAAGATGGACGGCATGCGGCCGATCGGCGCCGAGGGCGCGCGGAGTGGCCAGTGGTCGCTGCTCGACTACGGCGACTTCGTGGTCCACGTGTTCCTGCATTCGGCGCGCGAGCACTACGACCTCGAGGGTCTGTGGAACGATGCGGCACGCGTGGCGATCGAGGTTCCCGAGGAAGCGCGGCTCCCGCCCGACGAGTCCTACGATGCCGTCGGTCCGTACAGCGAGGCGCCGCGCTGAAGATCACGCTCGCCGTCGTCGGTCGGCTCAAGGAGTCGTATTTCACGGCGGCCGAGGCCGAGTACCTCAAGCGTCTCCGGCCGTACTGCACGCTGACGGTCGTCGAGGCCAAGGACGAGGCCGCGCTGCTCGCGGCGATCCCGCAGGCCGCGCATCTCTACGCGTTCGACGAGCGCGGCGCGTCGATGACGAGTGTCGCGTTCGCGAACGACATCCTCGGCGCCGAGGCCCAGCACGGCGGCGGCGCGCCGGTCGTGTTCGCGATCGGCGGCGCAGACGGCCACAGCGACGCGCTCCGCAAGCGCGCAAAAAAGCTGCTCTCGTTCGGCCAGCTCACGATCGCGCACCGGCTCGTCCGCTTGCTGGTGCTCGAGCAGGTCTACCGCGGCTTCCGGATCCTGCGCGGCGAGCCATACCATCGAGACTGAGGGCGAGCTCATGCCGCGCGATCGCGCCTGCTCGCTTGGCCCACGTGGGCCAGGAATCGCAGCCCTCAGCCCGGGCGGCGGTTGTGCTTCATCGCGCGATCCATCTCGCGCTTGTCGTCGGCGAGGCGCTTGGTCTCGCGCTTGTCGTGCTGCTTCTTGTGGGTGACGAGGGCGAGCTCGACCTTGACGATGCCGTTCTTGAAGTAGAGCTGCAGCGGGATCAGGGTGAAGCCCTTCTCGCGCGTCTTGGTCTCGAGCTTCGCGAGCTCGTGACGGTGCATGAGCAGCTTGCGCACGCGCGCGACCTCGTGCTGCCAGCGGTTCGCCTGCGCGTACTCGTTGATCTGGATGCCGTGGAGGTACGCCTGGCCTTTGCGGATGTCGACCCAGCCGTCGGCCATCGTGACCTTGGCTTCGCGCAGGCTCTTGACCTCGGAGCCGACGAGCGCGATGCCGGCCTCGAGCCGGTCGTGGATGTGGAAGTCGTGCGTCGCCTTCCGGTTGGTGGCGATGACGCGCAGCTCCTCTGACTTGGTCTTGGTCACTACCACTCGCCGACGTTGGGCATCGAGGTCCACGGCTCGGCGGGCGCGAGCGCGGTGCCGGCCTGCAGGAGCTCGACGGAGATCAGGTCCGGCGAGCGCACGAATGCCATGCGGCCGTCCTTCGGCGGACGGCTGATCGTGTAGCCGAGGTCGCTCAGGCGCTGGCAGGTCGCGTAGATGTTCGCGACCTCGTAGGCGACGTGGCCGAAGTTGCGGCCACCGGAGTACGCCTCGGTCTGATCCCAGTTGTGGGTCAGCTCGAGCTGCGGCGAGTCGCCGTCTGCCTTCTCGGACAGAAAGACGAGCGTGTAGCGGCCCTGCTCGTGGTCGCGGCGCCGCACCTCTCGAAGGCCGAGGCCCTCGCAGAAGAACCGCAGCGCCGCCGGCAGATCGCGGACACGAATCATCGTGTGGAGGTAGCGCATGGCGCTGGGATACCAGCTTTCGGTATTGTGCGCCCATGAGCGAGCCCACCGTCCTCGTCAACTTCCGCCTCGATCGCGAGAACCCGGTGCGGCTCCGCTGGCGTGCCACCGACGGCACACCGGGGGATGGCTACAAGGCCCAGGTCACCGCGGTGCTGCTCCCGGATGGCACACGCCTCGCGATGGACGGCTCGTCGATCATCGAGCAGACGGAGCCTTATCCGGACGGCGGCGCCGGGGCCTACACGCTGACGTTCAACGGCATGGTCGGCTATCCCGCGGGCCACGCCGATCGCGCGCGGATCGACCGGCTCGAAAAAGAGTCGATCGACTACGATCTCGAGTTCGTCCGCGACGACGGCCACGTCGCGGTCCCCGAGGAGGACTACCAGATCCTGGCTCGCCCGCTCGCCATCGCCCGCAAGCTGGCAGAGCGCGATGCGTGAAGACACGCCGAGCCGGACGGCTGCCTGGGTCGCGGCCGCCCGCGGGCTCGGTCGCCTGCTCCCGCGCGAGATCCGGCTCGCGGACGATCCGTTCGGAGCGGCATTCACGTCCCTCGCGCTCGCGCGGATGATCGAGGAAGCGGCCTCGGACATCCCGCCGTCGACGAGCCTCGCGACCGCGCTCCACATGATCCGCTCGCCGCTCGCGCGGATGCCCGGGCTCCAGCGGTGGATCCTCTACATGCAGGTCCGCACACGCGTGATCGACGACGTCGTGCGCACGTTCGCATTACAAGATAACGCGCAGCTCGTGCTGCTCGGTGCGGGCTACGACTGCCGCGCGCTGCGCTTGCCCGAGCTCGGCGAGACCCGCGTGTTCGAGGTCGATCATCCGGCGACCCAGGGCCACAAGCGCCGCGTGCTCGACAAGATCGGCTACACGTCACCGTCGACCTATGTCACCTGGGACTTCGAGACCCAACCGATGGACGATCTGCCGGCGGCGCTCGCCGAGTCCGGCCACGATCCCACCGCGCCGACGCTGACGATCTGGGAAGGCGTCACGATGTACCTGACCGAGCCGGCGATCGAGGCCTCGCTCGCCGCGATCCGTGCGTGGAGTGCGGCGGGCTCGCAGCTCGCGATGACCTACTTCGCGCGCGGCCGGCTCGCCCGCCCGACCCTGACGACTCGCGCGATCGCGGCCGTGGTGGCACGCGTCGGTGAGCCCTGGCGCTGGGGCTGGGTCCCTGACGAGCTGCCGGGGTATCTCGAGGAGCGTGGGCTCGTGCTCGTCGACGACATCGCGCTCGCCGATGCCGCCCGCGAGCTGTTGCCGCTGGACCTGGCGCGGGTCGTCGACGATGCCGATCGCCGCTTCGCGCTCGCGGCGACCCCCGAGTCGATCGCGGTCATCGAACGATAGGCGGATTACCGAGGCCGTGACGCGCGCACGTTGATCGCGCATCGCCAGTCGTCTAGGTTCCGGCCGTGCCGACGCCGCTCGAGCTGCTACTCAGCAAGCTGGACAAGCTGTCCAGGCCGGCGAAGCTCGACTGGGCGATGCAGGAGCTCGCGCAGCTCGACGTCGGCCCCCACGAGCTGCGGTCGCACATGTTGTTCGCGACCCAGAGCTACGCGCGCAACCTCGTGCACACAGGTCCGCATCACAACCTGCTGGTGCTGTGCTGGAAGAACGGGCAGCGCAGCCCGATCCACGATCACGCCGGCTCGGTCTGCGCGGTCCGCGTGCTGAGCGGCACGATGACCGAGACGTTCTTCGAGCGCGCCCCGAACGGCCACATCAAGGCGACGCTGTCGCAGGACGTCATCATGGACGGCGTCGTCGGCGGCTACGACACCGACATCCACCAGATCTCGAACCTCATGGCGGGCGACCAGGACCTGGTGACACTCCACCTGTACTCGCCGCCACTGCTCGTGATGGGCACCTACTCGCTGTTCGATCGCGCGCGTGGAGAAGAGCAGATGTTCCCCGAGTTCAGCGACGCCGGCGGGATCTAGGAGACGCGTGCCCCAGCCATTTCGCGGCAAGATCTACGACGACATCACGCAGACCATCGGCCACACGCCGTTGATCCGGCTGCGGCGGATCGTCGGCGAGACCACGGCGACCGTCGTCGTCAAGCCGGAGAGCTTCAACCCGACGTGGTCGGTCAAGGACCGCGCGGGCGTCGCGATGATCGATGCCGGCGAGCGCGATGGCAAGATCACCGCCGACACCACGATCGTCGAGCCAACGAGCGGCAACACCGGCATCGGGCTCGCGTTCACGTGCGCCGCGCGCGGCTACAAGCTGATCGTGACGATGCCCGACACGATGTCGGTCGAGCGTCGCCGGCTGCTCAAGGCGTTCGGCGCCGAGCTCGTGCTGACACCCGGCGAGCGCGGCATGCAGGGCTCGATCGCGAAGGCCGAGGAGCTGGTCCGCACGATCCCGAACGCGTGGATGCCGATGCAGTTCCAGAATCCCGCGAACCCCGAGATCCATCGCCAGACCACCGCCGAGGAGATCTGGGCCGACACCGAGGGCCGCGCCGACATCCTGGTCGCCGGCGTCGGGACCGGCGGTACGATCACCGGTGTCAGCGAGGTGCTCAAGGCGCGCAAGCCGAGCTTCCGCACGATCGCCGTCGAGCCGGCGAACAGCGCCGTGATCTCGCAGCACCGCGACGGCGACGCGCTGCAGCCGGGCCGGCACCGCATCCAGGGCCTCGGTGCCGGGTTCATCCCGCAGATCCTCAACGTCGACATCATCGACGAGGTCGTGCAGGTCCGCGACGAAGACGCGATCGACATGACGCGCCGGCTCGCGCGCGAGGAGGGCATCCTCGCCGGCATCAGCTCGGGCGCCGCGGTCTGGGCCGCCCGCCACATCGCGCACCGGCCGGAGTCCGCTGGCAAGCTGATCGTGGCGGTGCTGCCGGATCTCGGCGAGCGCTACCTCAGCACGTCGCTCTGGCCGGACTGACCTGGCCGGACTGACCTGGCCGGCCTGATCACAGCATCAAGCCGAGCAGCGCGTAGCTGAAGCCGGCGAGGATGAACGCCGAGGCGAGGCCGACGTAGAACGCCTTCATGCCGAGCGACCGGATGCCGCGCAGGTCGACGCCGAGCCCGACGCCGGCCATCGCGATCGTCAGCAAGAAGGTCGAGATCCAGGTGACGACCTTCGCGAGCACGACGTGCAGGTCCTGGGCTTCCCACAGGTGGCTGTTCTCGAGGTGCAGCGTGAAGTTCGGCAGGAGGTTGAGCGTGTTCGCGAGCGCGAGCAGCAGGAAGCCCGCGATGAACGGCGGGAACAGCGTGCGCCACTTGCCGACCTTGGTGACGTGCGCGATCTGGCGGCGCCGCTTCGAGCGCCCGTACCAGATGCCGAGCCCGATCACGAGCGGCGCGAGCAGCAGCACGCGCACGAGCTTGACGATGGTCGCGATGTCGCCGGCCTCGGGGCCGTACGCGAATCCGGTTGCCACGACCTGCGGCGTCGCATGTACGGCGGTGCCGGCCCACACGCCGAACTCGAGCTGCGTCATGTCGACGGCGTGACCGATCAACGGGAACACGAACACCGCGATCATCCCGAACAGCGTCACCGTGGCGATCGCGAATGCGGTGTCGCGGTCGTCGGCCTCGATCACCGGTGCGGCCACCGCGATCGCCGTGCCGCCGCAGATCGCGGTGCCGAGCGCGATCAGGATGCCGAGCTTCTGGCCGACCTTGATGCGGTGGCAGAGCCACAACGTCAGCACCATCGCGACGGCGACACAGATCACGCTGATCACGAGCGAGTGGCCCGACGTGCGGATCACGTCGAAGAAGTCGAGCTTCGCGCCCATCAGCACGATGCCAAGCGGCATGATCGAGAGCACGGCGAAGCGCACGCCCGTCGCGAATCGCGGCGACAACCCGATCGTGTTGCGAATGACGATGCCCATCACGATCGCGATCAGCATCGCGTCGATCGGGTGACGCGCCGGCGTGCCGATCGAGAACGGCGGGACCGGGATCTGGTGCAGCTGGTACGCGACGATCGCGATCGCGGTCGCCAGCAGGAGGCCAAGCACGATCGAGGGGCGAGCGGCCGGCACGAGATCAGATCACGAAGTCGACGGCTTCCGGCTTGCCGACGCTGATGTAGCGATCCCAGGTGTCCGCGATGATCGCGACGACGCGCTTGCCTGTCCCGAGCCGCTTCGCGATCTCGATCGCGCCCCACACCACGGCGCCACCCGACATCCCCGCCGACACGCCTTCCTGGCGGGCGAGCAGGCCGGCCATCTCGTAGGCGTCGCGATCCTCGCAGGCGAGGACCTCGTCGATCATCTCGCGGCGCAGCAGCGACGGCACGAACCCCGCACCGATGCCCTGGATCGTGTGCATCGCTGCGGGCCGGCCGCCGAGCACGGGCGACCCCGCGGGCTCGATCGCGATGATGCGGATCGCCGGCACCGCTTCCTTGAGCCGCTCGCCAGCGCCCGTGATCGTGCCGCCCGTGCCGACACCCGCGACGAACGCGTCGAGCTTGCCGTCGCAGTCGCGCAGGATCTCCTCGGCGGTTCCCGTGCGGTGCGCGGCGGGGTTCGCCGGATTGTCGAACTGCTGCGGCATGAAGCACCGCGGGTTCTGCGCGACGATCTCCTTCGCGCGATCGACGGCGCCCTTCATCAGCTTGCGCCCCGGCGTCAGCACGACCTCGGCGCCGTAGTGCTCGAGGAGCGCGCGCCGTTCGATCGACGCGTCGTCGGGCATGCACAGGATCAGCCGGTAGCCCTTCACCGCCGCGACCAGCGCGAGCCCGATGCCGGTGTTGCCGCTCGTCGCCTCGACGATCGTGTCGCCTGCGCGCAGCTTGCCGTCACGCTCGGCTATCTCGATCATCGAAAGGCACGCGCGATCCTTGATGCTGCCCGCGGGGTTCTGCCCCTCGAGCTTGACCAGCACGTCCGCCGTCCCCGTTGCCACACCGGCGAGCCGGCGCAACCGCACCATCGGCGTGCCACCGACGAGCTCGAGCATCGAATCCGCGATCGCCATTCTGCGCGGACCGTATCACCTGCCCTCTCGCAGATCGACCGCAGCCACGGGCCGGATGTAGAGTGCGCCGTGGCCAGTCCACCATGGGCAACGCTCGAGCACGCGTACGGGTCCGCCTCCGACGTTGGCGCGTGGCTCGAACGCCTCGATCGCCCGGCGCTCGCTGCGCTGCGCGGCGCGCTCGTACACCAGGGATCCGTGTACTCGGCGACCGCCGCGGCGATCCCGATCTTGATCGCGAAGCTCGCGGAGGCCACGGCGCCGATCCGTATCGGGATCCTCGAGCTGCTCGGTGACGCGGCCGTGGGCGACCACCACGACTGGCTCACCGGCGACTTCGTTCCGCCGCGGTCCGGGATCGAGGGGCGTTGCCACGCTGCCGTCGCGCGGGGCGTCCCGGTCTATGCCCGGCTCCTCGCGGCCAAGGAGCCCGGCGTGCGGGCCGCGGCAGCCTTCACGCTTGCGTGGTGCGGTGATCCGCGGCCGCTACGTCGCCAGCTTGCACGCGAGGCACACCCAGCGGCGCTCGCGAGCGAGCTCCTCGCCCTCGCGATGAGCGGAAAGCCCCCCCGGCTCCCCGAGCTCGCGCCGTTCCTCACTCATCGCTCGAAGCTGGTCAGTGCGGCGGCGGCGATCTCGATCGCCGTGGCATGTGATTCGGTACCGCACGAGGCCCGCGTGCGGCTCGCGACCGCCGAACGCGAGCGCGCGCTCGCCACGAGCGACATCGCGTGGGTCGGCGGCGATCTGCGAAGGATGGCGACGGCAGCGCGCGAAGCGTTGCCCGAGCTCGAGATCGTGGACCTCGCCGTGCTCCGGCGCGCGAAAGGTGAGGCGTGCCGACGGCTCGCGCGCCGCGCCGTGCTCGCCTCGTTTGCGCCCGGCAAGCGCAAGCAGCTCGCGAGCCTCACCGATGATCAGCAGGCCCTGCTCGAGGTGCTCGCCGGCGCACCCGCCGCATGGACCCATCACGCGTTCGCGGAGCTGATGCAGTACCTCGGGCTGCCGGACGATCGTGAAGCGCTACAGCAGTGGCTCGGCCTCGTGCCCCTCGACCCGCACGCCACGCCACTCACGATCGGCGGGAAGACGGCCACCGCCGAGCGGATGTGGAGCGACGTCGTTCAGGGCAAGCGGCGCGCGGCTGACTACCGCAAGGCCATCATGATGGATCGTAGCGCCGCCGACGCAGCGGCGTTCATGATCGACACGGTGTGGTGCGGATCGTCGCGTCGCGAGCGGATCGCGATCGAGCGTGCGCTCGAGGTGCTTCGCGCGATCGATGCGCGGGCACGCGTGCGCGCGGTTGCGGTCGCGAAGCGCGAGCACGTCAACCCGGTCGAGGCAGCGTTGCTGCTCGCATACCTGACGGACAACGGGAAGCAGCGGCTCGCGCCCGCACTCGATCATCTGCTCGCTCACGCGGTGCTGGTCGATCGCAACGCCGGGACGACGATCGTGCGCATCCTCGACGACGTTCCCGTGGCCCGGCGCCAGCAAGCGATCACGCACGCGGTCGAGTGGGACCGCCACGAGCTCGCTCGGCTGTGCCCGACACCCGAGACCGTTCGAGCACTCGTCGCACGTGCGGCGACTGATCGCGATCGCCGGACCATGGCGGCAATCCGCGCGGCACTCGAGCATCTGCGACCAATCGCGACCAGCTCGCTGCGGACCGCCGTCGATCGCGTGCTCACCCGGTAGCGCGGCCCCTGCGGTGCGCGCGGCGATCGAGGTACAGCGTGACGATCGGCAGCAGCATGATCGCCGGCAGCACGTAGAACGCCGGATCATCGAAGTGCACGCCGCGCGGCCGATACACGCCGCCGTGCGCGAGGCACAGGCAGGCGTACAGCACGAATACCGCGAGGCCACACCACGCCCACCGCCGCAGGTCGATCGGTGCGGGCGCGGGCGCGGGCGCCTCCGCAAGCGTGGTCGCGAAGATGCCGCGCCAGCGCTCGTGATCCCACACGACGAGGCCCGCTGTGCCGAGCAGCATCAACGTCGCGACCGTCGCGGTTGGATAGACGCCGGTGCTCCAGCAGAACGCGGTGATCGCCGTGAGGATCGGCAGCGCGAGCAACGCGCCGACGAGCGCGTACCGCTGCGTGCACAGCAGGATCGCGACGACGAGCTGCATCACACCGACGAACCGGTAGAACCAGCCGGTCGCGTGGAATGCGTGCAGGAAGTCGTGAAACCGGCCGGTGTTCGCGGGGTCGGTGAACGGCTCGCCGACCAGCTTCTTGAGCGCCGCCGGCAGGAACGCGAAGCCGATCAGGATTCGCAGATTCGCGACGACGAGGTGCGCCCACCGTGTGCGTCGGAGCCGGGCCAGCAGGCGCACCATCGCCGCAGGATGCCACGCCGTCAGAACGCCGTCTGCGGACCACGGCGCGCGAGCCACCGATCCGTCGTCCGCGCGACGTTGACAAAGCCGCCGAGCAGCGCGCGCTTCCACGGCGGTTGCGGCTTGGTCGGAAAGAACAGCTCCTGGAAGCGGTCCTGGCCGGCGCGAGAGATCCGGAACAGTCCCTTGACCGCCTTCGCGTCGACACCCTGCTCGGGCCGCGTGCGCTTCATCCGCCGGATGATCTCGTTGTGATAGTGGAAGCCCTGGAGGTTCATCTCCGCGGGATCGACGCCGAGCGCCGCGAACGCCGGGTTGATCGTCATCCCACTGGCGATCATCTCGAACTGCATGCGGGTCTGGAACCACCACAGCGCGAGCGCGTCGCGGTCGGAGAGCCCCTCGAGCACCGCCGGCAGCGTCAGCACGCCGAGCCCGACGTGGCGCGCCTCGTCACGCTCGAAGTAGTAGAGCAGCTCGGTCAGCACCGGCTCGAGCTTGGCCTCGGCGATCGCGCGGAACATCACGACCGCGGTGCTCTCGACGAGCAGCTGCATGCCGACAACCTTGTAAAGCAGGTTCTCGGTCTCGAGGAGCTCGACGAGCAACCGCCGGCTCCAGCCGCCGAGCTTCTCGACCTTGATCCCCGCGCGCCACAGGTAATCGCGCAGCACGTAGAAGTGGCGCGCCTCGTCAAACACCTGGCTCGAGGCCGCCATCTTCGCCGGCGTGTCCTCGAGCTTGACCGCGAGGTCCGCGCTGATCGACCACGCCGCGAGCTCGCCCCACAGCAGCACCGCCGCGACCTGCGCGAACGCGGCCTTCTTGTCCTCGGGGAAGTGGATGCCACCGTGCTTCGCCTCGAGCTCGTCGAGGACGGTGCGGCCATCCCACGCCTGCTCGTGACCCTTGTGATAGATGCGCGCGACGGTGTCGGTGCGCGCCTGCGCCATGCCGACGATCGAGGCGTCGCCGAGCTCGTACGGTGGAAACTGCGTCCGTGGTCTCTGCGGCCGGAGCCAGCGTTCGGTGAGCGTAGCCATGGAGGTCTCCTCGTTACGGGTTCACGTCGGGTCGGGTTTGAGCCGGTCGGACAGCGTGCCGATCGCGTGGAGCCGGGTCGCTTCACGCGCGAGCTTGTCGAGATCGACGGGGACATCGCCGCGGAGCGCCGCGAGCGCGAGCTTCTCGACGCCACCGACCATCATGATCGCGACCGCGTGCGCATCGAGCGCGCGCAGATATCCCGCGGCCTGCGCGCGGATGATGTCGCGCTCGACGATCGCCACGAGCGTCGCGTCGATCTCGCCGAGGATCTTCTCGACATCGACATCGAGCCCGACCGCCTCGCGCAGCAGGATCCGCAGCGTGTCGTTGTCCTCGAACACGACCTCGAGCAGCTCGCGCAGCTGGCGCGCCGAGTACTCGATCGCCACCGCGCGCGTCAGCTTCTCGGGCGGCGCGAACGTCACGTTCAGCGCGCTCTGGCGTTCCATCAGCGCCTTCACGCGATCGAGGGTGTCGCGGAGGATCGCGGTCAGCACCGCCTGCTTGTTCGCGAAGTACTGGTAGAGCGTGCCGCGCCCGATGCCGGCCGCTTCACAGATGTGGCTGACGTTCGCAGCGTGGAACCCGCGCTCCGCGAACACGCGCTTCGCGCACGCCAGGATCTGGCGGGCCCGCTCCTCGGAACGCATGTAACTCATTGCAAAAATTCGGAACTGACGTGTCAGTTCTATCCTGCCGCCCTACCGCCGTCAACGCCGAGTTTTCCCGAACCGTGCGGGTCTGCCTGATTGACCGATGCCCCCCCCCGCCCCATAGTGACCTCTGTTCTTTGACATGGGGGCGTACCGGCTTCGACGGGGATGTCGATGTACGGACAGCGCGTCGTGGCGCCCATGGCCACGTAAAAATGGGCAATCCTGCAACTGCGAACGATAACAACGCTGTTGCTCTCGCTGCCTGA
>JACCTC010000195.1 GCA_013812655.1 Deltaproteobacteria bacterium
GCACCGGGCTGCACGGGCTGCGGCGCCGTGCGCGGCACGCCCTGCATCGGCTGCGTGGTGCGCGGCACGAACTGACCCGGCTGGATCGCGGGGCGTGGCGTCGCGGGTGAGGCGACCGGCATCGGCACCGGATTGGCGACGGGCGTCGTCATGCTGACGGGGATCACGGGGTCCGTCGACCCGGCTGCAGGTAGTACGCGCGCCGTCGGCGGCGGCATCGTCCCGCCGCTGCGCGTGGGCATCGGTGGCGGGTTCGTCGTGCTCGTCGTCCGCTGCGGTAGCTGCACGCCCGTCGGTGGCGCGTTGCGCCGGCGAGGTGGCAGCGGTGGCAGCCGCCGTCCGCACGCCTGACAGACCGCCAGCTCGTCGGCGTTCTCGGCGTTACAGAACGGGCAGAACCTCACGATCCTCCGGCACTCCGCGGCAGCACGCCGGGGATCTCGTGGACGATCGCGCCGCCGACGATCGTCGCCGCGGCACGGGCCTCGAGCAGCGAGCGGTCGGGCGCGAGCGCGCGATCGAACACCGTCACATCGGCGGTGCGGCCAGGCGCGATCATCCCGCGCGTCGCCTCGGCGTGCTCGGCATACGCGGCGCCGGTCGTGAAAGCCGCGATCGCCTCGTCGAGCGTCAACTTCTGACGCGGCATCCAGCCACCGGGCGGCTGGCCCTTCGCGTCCTGACGGGTCACCGCGGCGTAGATCCCGAGGAGCGGCGAGACTTCCTCGACGGGAAAATCCGATCCGGCAGCGAGCGGGATGCCCTTGTCGAGCATCGTGCGCCACGCGTAGGCACCCTTGATGCGACCGCCGCCGACGCGCTGCTCGGCCCACGGCATGTCGCTCGTCGCGTGGGTCGGCTGCATCGACGCGATCGCCTTGGCCTCGACCATGCGCGGCACGTCGTCCATCGCGATCACCTGGGTGTGCTCGACGCGGAGCCGATGCTCCCCCGGGTGCTTGAGCTGTGCGCGCAGATACGCATCGAGCACGGCGCCGACCGCGGCGTCGCCGATCGCATGAACGCCAACCTGCCAGCCGGCACCGACCGCGGTCTCGACCGCGATCGCGAGCTTGTCGGGCTCGGTGACCCACAGACCGCGGTTCGTCTCCTCGTCGTCGTACGGCTGGTAGAGCCGCGCCCCGCGCGAGCCGAGCGCACCATCGGCGTAGTACTTCACCGCGCGCATCACGAACCGACCGATCGCGGGCGCCGGCGGCTGGCGCACGCGCGCGAGGTTCGCGGCATCGCCCGAGAGGAACGCATAGACCCGCAGCGGTAGCCGGTTGGCGGCCGCGAGCTTGCGATAGACCTCGGCGGTCGTGTCGTCGATGCCCATCTCGTGGACGCCGGTGATGCCCGCCGCGATCGCGTTCGCCGCGGCCGCCATGATCCGGCGCTCGCGAACCTCCGCACTCGCGACCGGCATGACCGCGTCGACCAGCTCACGAGCGTTGTCGATCAGGATCCCGGTGGGCTCGCCGTTCGCGTCGCGCACGATCTTGCCGCCGGCCGGATCCTTGGTGTCGCGCGTGATGTTCGCCGCCTCGAGCGCCTTCGAGTTCAGCCAGCTCGCGTGACCGTCGACCCGGCGGAGCAGCACCGGGCGATCCGAGATCGCGGCGTCGAGGATCGCTTTGGTCGGGAATTGCTGGCCGGCCCAGCGGTTCTGATCCCAGCCGCGGCCGAGCAACCACTCGCTCGCCGGCCGCGTCTTCGCGGCCTCGGCCACGACCCGCACGGTCTCCTCCGCGGAGCCGAGCCCACGCAGCGCGACGTTGTCGAGATACGCGCCGAGGCCGTAGAGGTGACAGTGCGCGTCGATCAAGCCGGGCGTGACGGTCTTGCCGGCGAGCGCGATCACGGTCGCGCCCGGTCCGGCGAGCGCGCGCATCTCGGCGTCGCTGCCGACCGCGAGGATCTGATCGTTCGCGATCGCGATCGCGGTTGCGTGCGGCCGCGTCGGATCCATCGTGCGAACGTCACCGCCCCACAGCACGAGGTCGGCGCGAGTGTCGCCGCGAGGTCCCGTCGCGCCTCTCGATCCCGAGCTACAAGAGCTCGAGACGAGCACGCTAATCAGTAATGCCAATCGCCAGATAGACTTGGACATCACGAGCTTCGAGACCATACCCGACATCGAGCCCCAAGAGTGGCAGCACGATCTGTCGGAGATAGAGCCGGGTGCCGACGCCGACCGAGTTCTTGAAGCCGTCGAGCCCGCGCACGCGTGAGCCCGGGAGATAGTTGCGCTGCGCCTCGGGGCCGTTGTCGGTGATGAACGTCGTGTACGCCGAGTCCCAGAACGCGAGCCCGCGGATCGACAGGCCGAACAGCGTCGGCAAGATCGGCATCGAGTACTCGACGTTCGCGATCGCCTTGAAGTCGCCGCGGAACTGGTTGTTCAGCCAGCCGCGCATCGACGTGCCGCCGGTCTGGTACTCCTGCTGGAACGGCAGGTTCTTGCCGCGCCCGACGCCGGTCTTGAAGACGAAGTTGTGGCGGTCGAGGATCTTCTTCGCGTAGTAGACCGAGAAGCCCGCGAGCCAGTACTGGAAGTCCGAGCTCAGCGACTCGAGCGAGTGCTCGAACGACGCCGAGTACTTGTAGCCGCTCTGGATGCCGTAGTAGTTCGCGCGGCGATCGATCGACACCGTCCACTCGTTCGAGACGTCCCAGCCCTCGGCACCCGGCGCCGGAACCTCGGGCTCCGTCGGCACCTCGAAGCAACGCGTCGGCGAGCACGCGACATCCGCGTAGGTCGCGCCGCCCTCGGTCAGCAGCTTGGTGTCTTTCTTGACGTAGCTGACCTTCGCGGCGCGGAGCCGCGAGTCGACCTTGAAGCCGCGGAACAGCTCGATGCCGAGCTTCATGCCGCCGTTCAGGTAGTGGATGCGCGATTCGCGAACCGCGGCCGGGTTCGAGCCGCGGACGCCGTCCTTCTCGATCTTCAAGTACGCATCGGGCGCTGCATACTCGATGTTGCGCGCGGTCTTGAGGAACGTGTCGAACTGCGCGAAGAACCGGGTCTGCGCGATCGCGGGGATCACCCAGGCGCCGATGAAGAACGAGTCGCCGGTCGCGATCTGGCCGTAGAGCAAGAGCTTCTGGTTCTGGCCGAACAGGTTGTTCTCGCCAAACCCGACGCCGCCACCGACGTTCGTTGGCTGGTTGTAGAACGCGGGCGCGATCACCCACGAGTGCTTGTCCTTGACCTCGTAGTGGAGACGCACGCCGCCCGGCACCATCGACCAGTAGACGTCGACGTGCTTGAACAGGCCGCTCGAGATCAGCTTCGCCTTGATGCCGTCGGCCATCTCGGCCTTGAAGTCGTCGCCCTCGTCGATACCCGCGATGTAGATGACGGTATCGGCGTCGGTCTTCTTGTTGCCGTGGACCTTGAACGACTTGACGGTCGCGGTGCCGACGAGCGGGTACTGCGGGTAGTTCTCCGCCGGGTCGACCTTCTTCGGCATCACCGGCTCGGGCGGCACGACCTTGTCGGGCGGCACGACCTTGTCGGGCGTCGTCGGTGGAGGATTCGTCGGCGTCGTCGGTTGTGGCGGCGGCGGCGTCGGCGTCGGATTCGTCGGCGTCGTCGGTTGTGGCGGCGGCGTCGTCGGCGTCGGATTCGTCGGCGTCGTCGGTTGCGGCGGTGTTGCTGGCGGCGGATCCGTCGGCGGATCGGTCGGCGGCGGCAGCTCTTCCTGCGGGACGGGAGATGGATACGGCGTCGGGTTCGGACTCGGCGGCGGCGCATCCGGAGGCACTGGCACCGGACGTGGCTGTGCGGCGACAGGCGCTGCAACGATCGCGATCAGCAGCGCTGCAACGACACCCGAGCGCCCGAAGTAATGCGGCACGCGTCGAGTATGGCACGACGTGGCAGCTCGCTGTATGCACCGGGCTGCGCCACAGATCACACGACGTGGCACCCGTGGTAACAAGACGCCCATGAACCCCGCCGAGGTTGCCACCGCGCTGCTGATCGAGCGCACGATCCAAGACAGCCCCGCCTACCGCAAGGTCGACGATTCGCTCTACGTCATCAAGCAGGGCTCGGCCTACGTGATGATCAATGTCGTCCCGTGGGGCGACAACAAGGCGATGGTGCGCTGCACCGCGCAGCTCGTGAAGGGCGTCAACGTCGACGGCAAGCTGGCGATGCAGCTCCTCGAGCTCAACAGCCACCTTCGCTTCGGCGCCTTCGCGATCGAGCCGGCCGAGCACGTGATCATGTTCACCCACACGATCCTCGGCGGCACGACGCTCGATCCCGAGGAGCTCCAGGCGACGCTGCGCGACGTCGCATTGATCGCCGACGAGTACGACGACAAGCTGATGAAGAAGTACGGCGGTCAGCGGATGATCGATCTCCTCGAGGAGGCCGCGATGGAGCGGATCATGGAGAAGGATCCGAGCAAGTTCAGCTTCGACGACTGATCGGCAGAAGGTCGAGGTCTGCATGACTGCCAAGAATTCCGGTAACGACACCTCGCTCGGCTTCGGGACGCGGGCGGTCCACGCCGGCCAGAGCCCCGATCCGGTGACCGGCGCGGTGATGACGCCGATCTACTACACCTCCACCTACGCGCAGACGGCGCCCGGCGAGCACAAGGGCTACGAGTACTCGCGCACGCACAACCTCACGCGGTTCGCGCTCGAGGCGAACCTCGCGTCGCTCGAGGGCGGCGTGGGCGGACTGTGCTTCGCGTCCGGCCTCGCGGCGACCTCGACGCTGCTCCAGCTGTTCGACACCGGCGCGCACGTCGTCGCCTGCGACGATCTCTATGGCGGCACGTTCCGGCTGTTCGACAAGGTCTACAAGCGCTTCGGCTTCGACTTCACCTATGTCGATCCACTCGGCGGCGCGGCCGCGGTGGCGGCGGCGATCCGGCCGACCACGAAGCTCGTGTGGGTCGAGACCCCGACGAACCCGATGCTGAAGCTCGTCGACATCGCAGCGGTCGCCGAGGTCTGCAAGAAGCAGCGTGTGATGTTCGCGGTCGACAACACATTCCTGACGCCGTACCTCCAGCGCCCGCTCGAGCTCGGCGCGGACGTCGTCGCGCACTCGCTGACCAAGTATCTCAACGGGCACTCCGACGTCGTCGGTGGGGCGCTGATCTTCAAGGATGCAGGCCTCCGCGATCGCGTCGCGTTCTTGCAGAACGCGGCCGGCGCGGTGCCCTCGCCGATGGACAGCTTCATGGTGCTGCGCGGCACCAAGACGCTGCACGTCCGCATGGACCGCCACGAGGCGAACGCGCGCCACCTCGCGGCGTGGCTCGAGAAGCACCCACAGGTCGTCAAGGTGATCTACCCCGGCCTCGAGTCACATCCGCAGCACGCGCTCGCGAAGCAGCAGCAGCGCGGCTTCGGCGGCATGATCAGCTTCGTGCTGCGCGGCGGCCTCGACGAGTCGCGGCGGTTCCTGTCGGCCTGTCAGATCTTCACGCTCGCCGAGTCACTCGGTGGCGTCGAGTCGCTGATCGAGCACCCCGCGATCATGACGCACGCGAGCGTCCCGATCGCGAACCGCGAGAAGCTCGGGATCGTCGACGGCTTCATCCGGCTCTCGGTCGGGATCGAGGACGCCTCGGATCTGCAGGGCGATCTCGAGCGCGCGTTCCACGCGGCGAAGTAGCTCGACCCTCGCGAGTGCTGGCCCCCGCGAGGAGCGAGCACGCGAGAAAACCTGGAACCATGCAAAGGGTTCCGGGGCTACACTCCTCCTGTGAGCGATCTTGCCGAGACCGAACGGCGCGCGCGTGCCCGGGCCAGGGCCGAGGCGGGGATGCTCTTCGAGCCCATCACCTCGCTCGACGAGGAGTCGTCGCTCCATCACGACACGACGCCGGAAGAGCGCCTCCTCGCGATGGCTCGTTTGTCACGCCGCGCCTGGCTTGCGACCGGACGCCCATGGCCAAGCTGTCCGCGCTCGGAGCTCCCCGGTGAGGTCTTCTGGATCGATCATGGGCGCGCTCGACGGTCTCCCTGACGACTTCCGCGACTTCCTGGTCGCGCTGGTCGATGCGCATGTGGACTTCGTGCTGCTCGGAGGCTGGGCGGTCGCGGTGCATGGTCGCCCGCGCGCCACCGAGGACCTGGACATCCTGGTGCGTCCGACACCAGAAAACTCGGCGCGCGTGTACCGCGCCCTCGTCGCGTTCGGCGCGCCGGTCGCCGCGCACGGCGTCTCGAGCGCCCTCTTCGCGGGCGCTGGCTACGGCTACCGGTTCGGCGTGAAGCCGAACCTCGTCGAGGTCCTGACGACAGTCTCGGGCATCGACTTCGATGCGGCGGCGGCCGACCCGATCACGGTAGAGGTGGACGGCCGTGCTGTGCCCGTGATCGGGCGCGACGCGCTGCTCCGAAACAAGCAGGCCGCTGGGCGCGACAAGGACCTCGATGACGTGCGGTGGCTCGAGAGAAACCCGCCGATCCGGCGGTGAAACCTCGCGCTGCGAAGTAGCACTACTCCAGCGCGTAGTCGCCGTAGAGCGCGGCGGATTCCGAGACCCGGGTGCGCCGGTCGCGCCGTCGCGCAACCTGCTCGTGTGAGTCAACGAGCCTGCGCCGCCGCGAGCTCGAGATCCGTCGGGACGCGCGTGGCCTCGAAGTAGGCGGGCCACACGCCGTCGATGCGGGGGCCGACCAGCGCGACGGCCTTGTGCCAGCTCAGCGCCACCTGCTCGCCGCCGGCGGTCTGGAACATCACGAGGTCAGCGCGGGGCAGCGCGCTGCGCACGTCGCACGGCGGGTACGCGACGACCGTGAAGAGCGGCGCGCCGTCGCGCTCGATCGTCTGCAGCTCGGCGACGTGGCCGAACCCGCGGGCGGCGAGCGCGGGACCGAGCTCTGGCGCGAGCACCTCGTGATCGAGCGCGTCCTGCAGCGACGACAGGAACAGCACCTCGGGCGCGACCCGCACGAGATCGATGTCTTCGTCGCCCAGCGCACGCCAGCGATCACCGTCGAGCCGAAGCCCGCCCGGGTGGAGCGGACGCTCGGTCTCGAGCAGCGCCCGCGTCGCCGCGTAGAGGTCGCCGAGCCCGGCAGGCTCGTCGCTGCCGGTCACGAGCACCGCGCAGCGATTCGGGATCGTGACGATCGGATCGCCCCGTAGCCCCAGCGCGCGAAACAGGTGGGGCAGCGCGAGTCGCGCGCCATCGAAGTAGTCCTCCCACGGCGACAGGTAGAGGCCCGGGCGAACGACGCGCCACGGCTCGGCGCTGCGGCGGGCGAGGTTGGTGGTCGCGAGCGCGAACGCCGCATCCTCGGTGAGGCGGGCGTGCTCGAGATCGCTGGCGGTCAGCACCCGCACCGACTCCGGTTCGTCGAGTGCAAGCTCGAGCACGAGCGACTCGCCGAGCTCGTGGCCGCGCGTCAACCCCTCGACGCCGCCCTGCCCCGCGTACCGCAACGCGAGCAGCTCGCGCTCGCTCCGCTTCGAGAGCTTCGGCAACACGCGAGTGGTCCAGTCGGCGGCGCTCGTGGCCGGCACGACACCGCCCTCCGCGAGGCGCGCGTACTTCGCCACGATCGCGGCGCGATCGGCGGGCGCGGCCTGCGCGTACTCCTTGTAGGCATTGCCGAGGAAGATCTCGCGCTTCTCACCGGCGACCTGCACGCGGACCCGCTGCTCCGGCAGATCCACGACCACGGGTGTGGTCACGCCACGTGCGCGCAGGTGATCGGCGATCGCGTGCGCCAGCTCCTCGAGCACCGCCGCGCTGCCAGCCATGGGCTCCATGTCCGCGAGATAGCACGCGTGACCTGGCGTTTTCTGGCCTCGCGCCGGTTCGGGCGCGACATTCGTCCCGTGCCCTCCTCTCGCAGTCACATGCGTCTCGCCTGCTGGATCCTGCTGCTCACCGCCGGCCCCGCGTCGGCGCAGCCCGCGCCGGGCGTGCTCGCGCATGGCATCTTCACGACCACGGTCACCGCCGAGATCGATGCCTCGGAGGGCACGTTCGGAGACCCGACCTCACTCGCTCCCGACCTCTCGCTCGGCATCACCGACGAGGTCACACTCTCGGTCCTGCACTCGACCTTCGGGCGCACCGGGTTTCGTGGCTCCGCGGGTGCGGGCCTCTGCGTCACCGACGCCTGCGGCCCGACGTACGACAACGCCGGTGCCGAGGCCTACGTCGGGATGACCGACGGCACCTTCGCGCTCGCCGCGAACGGCGGCATCCACGCGACCAGCTTCGACCAGGCGCACTACGCCGCGAAGCTCGGCGCCCGCATGCGGCTGCGTGCCGGGCCGCTGTCCCTCGTGACCCTGCCGAGCATCGCCGTGGCGATCTCGCACCGCGACGAGCAGTCCGACCGCCTCTTCGTGCCGATCAATGCATCGGTTCCGGTCGGCGGCGGCGTCTCGGTCGGCGTGATCACTGGCTTCAAGGCGCCGCTCGACGAGCTCGCCGCCCGCTACGAGCTCGCCGCCGGGGCGTTCGTGCAGTACGTCGCCTCGCCGAGCGTCGCGTTCGCAGCGTCGTGGGTGCACGGCTCGCTGATCGGCGGCGAGGACGCGTTGCCCGCCGAGACGAACGGCGTCGATATCCGCGCGTTGCAGATCTGGATCACGATCACGCGCTCGGCCTATCCGCGCTACCGGTGACGCGCCTGCCCGGCGAGCTAGTCGCCGTAGAGCGCGGCGGCTTCCGAGACCCGGGTGCCGAACGAGCCGAGCTGGCTCCACAGGGTCGCGAGGTCGATCTCGATCGCGTCGAACGGCTCGGCGCGCACACGCTCGTCGTCGGTGTGGCCGGCGAGCGTCAGCCACTTGCCATCGTGCAGCCGCATCACCTCGACGGTGCGAAAGCGTGGATCGACGAGCCACAGGTGGCCGACGCCGGCGCGCGCGTAGATCCGCTGCTTGCGCGACCGGTCGAGCTTCGCGGTCGACGGCGACAGCACCTCGCACACCCAGTCCGGCACGATCGAGAAGTACGGAACCTGCACCGTCGGCAACCGCGGCTGCCGCCAGCCTCCCAGATCGGGGACCAGGACGTCCTTGCCGAGGTGGAGCTCGGGCTCGATCAGGATGACCCAGCCGCCGGGGCCACCGCGCGCGCGTTGAAACGGTGGCGAGATCTCATCACTGAGTCCCATCGTCACCGACGCGTGGGGCCCGGCGGGCCTGGGCGACAGCACGAGCTCGCCATCGACGATCTCGGCGACCTTGTGCTCGGGCGCATCGAGCACGTCCTGGTACGTCGCGGGACGCTTGCCGGAGGTCGGGGGCGCCATCCGAAAACCGTACCACGCGACCCCGACGTGGCCGTCAGATCATCGGGACAGCGCGTCGACGAGCTTGGCCGGCAGATCGTCGGGCATCTCGGGCTCGGGCAGCGAGCCGTAGATCGCGGAGATGTCGCGCATCGGAACATCCTCGTGGCCGATGCCGGTGCCGTAGCGGCCGTAGGGATTGTCTGCGGCCTTGCGTAACGAGACCTCGCCGCCGGACTGACCGATCGATCGGATGAAGCCCTTGTGGAGCGCGGTGCCGACGCGCGCCGGGCAGCGGCACGGGTTCATCGGATTGACGTGCTCGCAGCGCGGCGCGAGGTAGTCGCCGACCTTCTTGCGCGCGCGGGAGAGCCGGACCT
Organism: Deltaproteobacteria bacterium; assembly: GCA_013812655.1. Lineage (GTDB taxonomy): Bacteria > Myxococcota_A > Polyangia > Haliangiales > Haliangiaceae > JABFXX01. The sequence goes on from JACCTC010000195.1 coordinate 9,618, forward strand.
TGTACGCACTCTCGGTGATCGCGAGGCTCTTCGCGGCCTGATCATCGGGGAGCTTGAGGATGTGGCAGACGACGAACGCCGCGCGCTCGCCGGGCGGCAGACAGTTGATGACCGAGGTCATGCAGCCCTGCTTGAGCTCCCACAGCAGGAAGTCGCGCTGCGGATCGCTGAGCGAGCGCACGACATCGGTGCGCGTGGCCTCGCTGCGCAGCGTCTCGTCGAGGATGTCGAAGTTGACCTCGGGCTGACGCGGCAGCCGGGACTCGAGCAACGTGTTCGCGATGCCGAGCAGCCAGACCTCGACCTCGGCGGGCGCGTCTGGTGCGGTGTCGATCTGCGAGACCGCGGCCGTGAAGATATCGCCGACGTAACGCTCCGCGCGGTCGCGATCGAGGGTGAGCCGGAACACGAAGTTGTAGAGCCGCCGCCAGTGCGGCTCGACGAGCGCGCGCAGTCGTTCGCGGTCGAGCTTGGCCACCATCCCGAGGTCGACAATACACCCATGTGCTAGCGTCGGGCGATGACGCGCCGGTCCGTGTCCCGGGGAACGATCCTCGGTTTGTCGGTCGGCCTGGTGCTGATGCTCGGCGTCGCGCTCGGCGGCTGCTACGGCCCGCCGAAGCCCGACTGCGGGTTTCGCTGTGGTCCCGCCCAGGCGTGCCCCGCCGACTACACCTGTGGCAACGACAATCGCTGTCACCTGAACGGGTCGTCACCGACGCTGCAGTGCGGGACGGCGGATGCCAGTGTGGCGGATGCACCGAGCGAGATGTACTCGCCGAGGGTGATCCTGATTTCCCCCGGTCGCGGTGAGAGTGAGGTCGGTTTCGACCGACCGATCCTGGCGGGCTTCGACGTCGATGTGATGGGCGTCAGCGAGCTGAGCTTCCTGGTGTCCGCCACCGGCGTGCCGGTGAGCGGCACGGTGACATACGAACCAAGCGAGCACCGCGCCATATTCTTCCCGTCGCGGCTGCCGACGTCGAGTCAGATCGACGTCACGCTGACGCCGGCGATCCGCGATCCCGCGACGGGTCGAACGTTGCAGCCGACGTCGTGGTTCTTCGAGACTGCCGCCGATGGCCTGCCTCCGGTCGTGTCGAATACCTCGCCGGCGGACGGTGCAGTCGGGGTCAGCGTCGCGGCGAACATCAGCGTCACGTTCGACGAGCCCGTCCAGAATGTCGACACCGCGAGCTTCGTAGTCTCGGAAGGCGGAGGCACGATCGGCGGCACGATCACGATGAGCAATGGCAATCGGACCGCGACGTTCGATCCCACAGCGTCGTTGGCTGCAGCGGCAACGATCACCGTGACGCTCTCGAGCTCGATCACCGATGCGACAGGCAACCCGCTCGCGGCGACATCGTTCTCGTTCACCACCGCGCCGTAGCTACGAGATCTGCAGCTTCGGCTTGCTCGGCCTGGTCGGCGGGCCGGGCTGCGGCGGATCGGCCTCGACGAGCCCGACCCGGCCGGTGACCTCGCCGCGCGGATCGTCGTACTTCTGGAGCTCGCGATTGATCTCGGCGACGAGGTCGACCTTCTCGCGGTACGGCATGAACGCGCTCTTGAAGCCCGCGATGATGATCTCCTTGATCGTCTGCAGCGACCAGCCGTAGTGCTGGTGACAGAGGTGGAGCTCCCGCGAGACCGTGGTGTCGGACATCAGCCGGTTGTCGGTGTTGATCGTCACCCGCAGGCCGTAGTCGACGTAGAAGTCGACCGGGTGGGTCTCCCAGCTCGCGGCGGCCTTGGTCTGCATGTTCGACGACGGGCAGATCTCGAGCGGGATCCGGTGGTCGTTGACGAAGTTCAGGAGGTCGCCGTTCTCGACGAGCCGGGTGCCGTGACCGATGCGGTGCGCGCCGCACTTGTGGATCGCCTGGTGGACCGAGTCGGGACCGAACGACTCGCCGGCGTGCGCGGTGCAGTTGATGTTGTTGTCGATCACGAGCTGGAACGCGGCGCGGTGCAGCTTCGCCGGGTTGCCCATCTCGGAGCCCGCGAGATCGAAGCCGACGACGCCGCGGTTCTTGAACGCGACGCAGAGCTCGGCGATCCGCAGCGACGACTCGGGACCGAGCGAGCGGATCGCGCAGAGGATCAGGCCGTAGCGGATCCCGAATTCGCGCTTCGCGGTGCGCAGGCCGCGCAGCACGGCCTCGACGACCTGGGCCGGCCGGAGCCCGTCACGGATGTGGAGCAGCGGCGAGTAGCGGACCTCGAAGTACCGGATGTTCTCCTTCCAGCAGTCCTCCGCGAGCTCGTAGGCCGCGCGCTCGAGGGCCTCCTCGGTCTGCATCACCGAGAGCGTGATGTCGAAGGCGCGCAAGTAGTCGTCGAGCGAGGAAACCTGATCGCCGGCCGCGAGCATGAGATGCAGCTCGCTGCGGTCAAACGTCGGAAGCTTCGTGCCCTGCGAGCGGGCGAGGTCGAGGACGGTGTCGAGCCGCAACGAGCCGTCGAGGTGGCAGTGCAGGTCGGTCTTCGGCAGCTGCTGCAGGAGCTCGAGCGGGATCTCGGAGGCCTGGATCATGACGTCTGGCCACTATCCCGCCCGGGGCACACCGCCTGCAACAGCCTTCGATCACCATGAAGCTCACCTCCGCCATCACGACCCTTCTGTTCGCCGCCTCGGCTTCGGTCGTGGCGGCAGAGCCCAGCAAGACCGAAACAGCGCCACGCGTCAGCTACACCGACAAGGGTGCGGACGCGAACGCTGCTCCAAACGGCTGGATCGAGCTGGCCTCGCCGACGCCTGCAAAGCACGGCCGCCAGTACATCACCGTCGACGAGGACGCCGGTCCATTCACGCAGTTGCGGCTCGACGCCGCGGCCGGACGTCCGCTGGTCAAGGCGGTGCGCGTCCTCCACACCGACGGCAGCGAGCGCGAGGTTCGCGTCGGCAAGCGGCTCGATCCGAAGCGTTCCGCCTACGTGGATCTCCGAGGTGCGCGAGCGATCGAGCACGTCGTGGTGATCACGGACGGGCGCAGCGGCTCGTACACGTTGCACGGCGCACCGCAGCACGCCGTCGCGACGCGTTAGCTCGCCGTCACTTCGCCGGCGGCGCGAGCTCGATCGCCGTGAGCCCGTAGTCACGTGCGAGTGCCTTGCGCAGGGTCTCGACTGCGAGATCGTCGCCGAGGAACCACCGGCTCGCACCGACGGGGTAGCGCGGCACGACGACTGCCTGACCGTCGGGCGTGTCCTGGATGATCCTCAGCCGCGCCTCGCCGACCGGGCCGATCGCGCGATAGACCGTCACGCTGCGCCACCCGCCGTACGCGAGCACCGCCGCCGACAGCACGCTGCACGCGACCTGCGACCACCGGGTGACGAGCTGCGCATGGACCCACCCGGCGATCGCGACGCCGGCCAGCGCCACCGATGCGAGGTAGAGCCGCGGCCCGAGCTTCGGCGATGCGAGCAGCGTCACGGTGCACACGAGCCCGGCGAGCCCGAGCCCGACGAGCGCACGCCGGTTCGCCGGCCAGGTCGATGTCGCGACCGGCGGCGTGCCCGACGGCGTGATCGACTGCGCCGGCGGCGTGATCGGCGCCGTGATCCGCCCCACGATACCGAGGCCGATCCACGGCACGGCGTGCGCGAGGTACAGCGCAAATGCGCCGATCACCGCGAGGTTCGCGCCGATGCCGCGGCTCGTGATCCGTTCGACGATCCCGGCCTGGTTCGCGAGCCCGGCGTAGCGGTGCGCGTGGCCCGGCGCGACGATGAGCAGCACGTACCCGACCGCTAACCCGACGAGCCCGGCGATCATCCAGGCCTTGACGACGCCGCGCGCGCCGGCACGCCAGGTGTGCACGAGGGCAAGGCCGCCCAGCCCGAGGAACGCCGGCCCCGTGTGCTCGTTGCACATGCCTGCCGCGACCCCGAGTAGAAACAGCGCGGGCGCCCACCAGATCGAGCCCGCGCGCGCGGATCGCGCCGCCTCGGCGTGGAAGCGATACGGCACGAGCCACGCGAGGTTCAGCACGAGGCCGAACACGTAGTTGCCGGTGAACGGCCGGTAGAACAGCATCGGCCCGATCTGTGGCGTGCAGATCGCGACGACCGCGGTGACCAGGAGTGCGGCCCGCGCATCGTCCGCGCGCCGGACACTCGGCCAGCGTCCGAGCGCGAGCGCGGTCAGGAGGCCGAACATCGCGAGCTCGAGCAGCGGCGTCGTGATCACGTGGAACGGACCGGGCGCGTACATCAGCAGCGTCCAGGTCTGACCGAGCCGCGGGTTCGAGCCGAGCCAGCCGTCCTTGACGTACTGCGCGAGCCGCGCGGGATCGAGCTCGTTCAGCAGGTACCAGTACGTGTTGCCCCAGCCGTCGCGCGTGACCGGCTCCCACGACGCGCACAGCGCGAGCACGAGCCACGCCGGCAGCACGAGGGCCACCCACCACCAGATCGCGCGGGACACGCCGTGGCCTGACACGGGTCAGATCCGGAGGCCGACTCTCCAGCGCACGAGCACGCGGAGCAGCAAGGCGGACGCGATCATCGACGCGGCCGTGGCGATCGCGGCGCCCTCGATGCCGAACGTCGGGATCAGCAGCACGTTGCCGACGACGTTCACCGCGAGGATCGCGGCGATGTACACCGTGTACCAGCCCGGGCGGCCAGCCATCAGCAACACCTGGTTGAGCGGGAGCCACGGCGACGCGAGTGCGAGCCCGCCCATCATGATCGCGAATGCAGCCGAGCCTTCGATGAAGGTCGGATCGCCGATCAGCCACGGGATCACGAACGGATAGCCGGCGGCGCCGAGCACGCACGCGGCGATCATCACCGGTACGAACCACCGTCGCATCCGCGCCGACAGCGCCTCGACCTCGCGGACCTCGCCGGCTGCGAGCTGGCGCGCGATCACGGGGTTCAGGTTGTTCTGGAGGACGACCGCGATCTGGATCGCACCCTCGTAGAGCGCCGAGGCCAGGCTGTAGATACCGACCTGGGCATCGGGGAGCGCGATGCCCAGCAGCCAGACATCGATCTTCGAGTTGATCTCGGAGGCGAGCGTGGCCATCACGCCGCGCGCGCCGAAGTCGAGGTGGCGGCGAGCCCACGCGCGCCAGCCATCGCCCGCAACCATGCGGGTGGCGCCCCGACCGACCGCGACGGTCGCGAACAGCTCGACGAACAGCACGATCAAGAGGACGCCCTCGGCGAAGGTCCAGATCACGGGCAGCTGATCGGCGTCGAGCTCCCAGACCCGCGCGAGCACGAGGCCGACCGCGATCAGCGCGTAGCGCAGCGAGGTGTACAGCGCGAAGGCACGCATCCGGCGCAGCCCGTTGACGATGCCGAGCAGGACCTTGTTGATCGCGAAGCAGAACACGCCCGGCGCGGCCCACAGCATGCCCTCGGTGACAGCGCGGCTCTCGAGCAGCTGACCCATCGGCTCGCGGAGCGCGACGAACAGCGCCGTGACGACGGCGGCGAGCACGATGCACGGGATCAGCGCGCCGACCGCGACGACCGCCACCCGGTCGCGATCTCCAGGCTCCTCGGCGATCGCACGCAGCACGGCGTACTGCAGCCCGCACGCGCCGACGACGGCGAACGCGAAGAACGGGATCGTGACCAGCGTGAACGAGCCGAGCGCCTTGGCGCCCCACCACCCGCCGATCACGAAGTTGAGGCCGAGTCCCACGACGCCGAGCAGCGCGACCGGAACGAGGTTCCAGCCGATGTCGCGGCGCAGCCGTTGCTGCTCGCTGGTCGTCCCGGAGCTGGTCACCACGCTGGTTGCGCCGCCGTCTCCCACGAATCAGTACAGCTTGGGCGCCGCGTTGATGACCTGGAGGGCTTCCTCGGCGGAGAACCCGATCAGGCCGGCGTATTCGCGGATCGACGGCCACCGAGGTCGCCCGTAATCCGCCGCCCGTCGCAGCGCTTCGGGGCGATCGATGTGACCCTCGCGGACCATGTTCGCGAGCATCACCTCGTCCTCGGAGAAGCCCTCGATCGTCTGGTAGATGTAGTTGTAGAACGGCGCGGTGCCGTCGCCGATCCGCCACGTCGTGTTGGTGTCGGTCGCGACCTCCCAGTCGTACTCGTCGCGGATCGTGTTGACGATCAGATCCTCGCGCCACGGCAGGTAGTGGTAGAGGTACAGGAAATCATCTTTGACCATGAACGTCTGGTAGAAGGCGTTCGCGGTGTCGACGAGCGACTCGTTCAGGTACGCCGGGTTTCGCGCGTAGTTCTTCGCGAAGTACCAGAGCATCCCGACCTTGTTGCGCAGGGTCATGCCGGTCAGCGTGTTGCCGTGATCGTCCTGTGGGACACCCATCAGGCCGGTCTTGTACGGCGCGTCCTCGATCATGTTCCCGGCGCAGAACAGCACCAGCTTGATGCCGGTCTCGGTGCGGAGCTGGCGCGCGTGCGCGTAGAACTCCTTGTCGCCGGCCATCAGCAGCGTGACCATGCCGAGCTCGGGCTTCTTCAGCCACGCTTCGATGTTCTTGCGGACGTAGCGGCGCTTCGCGGTGATGTCCGCCGACCGGATGATGTGCTCGACGCCGAGCTTGCCGCAGATCCGCGCCTGGTTGCGGCGCGCGAGGTCGGTGACCATGCCCCAGTCGTACGTGAACGCGACCGGGTTCATGCCGAGCACGGTCTTCACGTAGTGCAGGCCGTACGACGAGTCGCGACCGCCGCTGAACGCGACGATCACGTCGGGGCTGCCGTCCTTGCTGCGGTACGGCTCGACCGCGTCGAACAGCGCCTGCTCGCCCTTCGGCGCGATCGACTTCCAGGTCCGGCAGTAGTGACAGACGCCCTGCTCGTCGAAGCCGACGAACGGATAGGTCGCAGGCAGGATGCACTTCGTGCAGCGCTGGAGGTTCTCGGCGCGCGGAGACTGATCGATGATCTCGACGTGGTGGCCGTTCGGCGCGAAGTCGGGGCCCGCCGGCGGCGCGTCGGCAGAGCCTGCGAGCGCGAATGCATGGCGGCGCATGCCCTTGAGGTTGACCGCGAGCGCGTGGCCCGCGCGGATCTGCTCGAGGTGGCAGTCGCCGAGCTGCGCGGCGAGCGCGGTGTCCTCGAGGACGCGCTGCAGGATGAAGCGCTCGGACGCGAACGCCATGACCTGGCCGTTCGCCGCGGTGAGCTGGAACAGCGACCCGGTGTTGGTCGCGAGCAGCATCGCGTCGAGATCGTCGAACAGCATCGCGATCGAGGCCGAGCCTTCGAGCTCGGCGAACGTCGCGCGCGTCGCGACCGCGAGGTCGCCGTGCTCGTCGAGCTTGGCGCGGAGCAGGCCGGCGAGGATCTCGCTATCGAGCTCGCCTTGGCGCACGATCTGCGGATACTTCGCGACGATCCGCTGGTCGTTGACGACGATGCCGTTGTGGAGCGCGACCGCACCGCGCGTGATCACCGGCTGGTTGTTGTCGACGTTGCTCTGCGCGCCGTTCGTGGCGAGCCGCGAGTGGCCAGCGATCGCGAGGGCGGTCCCGCCGCCTGCCGCGCGCCGCGCGTCGTAGCGATCGAGCGCGCCGTCGAGCAACGCGTGCAGCCCGGGGTTCGCGAGGAAGTCGGTGACCGAGCCGCCCTGCTTGAGCACGTCGATGCGCTCGCCGTCGTGCACCGCGATGCCGACCGCCTCGCGACCGCGCGTCTCGGAGAACCGCAACAGCGCGATGGTCAGGGAGCGGACGAGCGCGCGATCGACGTCGCGCTCACTCGCGCTGATCACCCCGAAGATGCCGCACATGATCGGCGCTCTTATACACGCGTCCGTCGCCCGTTCCCAACACTGTCTTTGCGGTTCGCCCGCCGGATACCCTGCAATCTCGCAGAATTACGTTATAAGGCCCCATGATCGGCCGGCGTGGCGTGCGGGATCTCACCGCGGTCCGGACACTCGTGCCGTTCGCCGTGCTCGCCGGAGCCGTCCTGCTGCTCGCGCTCTACGCATGGCCCGGCATCATGACGTTCGACTCGTTCGATCAACTGCGAGAGGGACGCGAAGGCTCGTACACGGACGGCCACCCGCCGGCGATGGCGGCGTTCTGGGGCCGCGTCGACACGCTGATCGCGGGCCCCGCGGGGATGTACCTGATCCAGATCACCGTCTTCGTCGCGGGCCTCTACGCGCTGCTGCGGTGGACATTCGCGCCGCAACGCGCGGCCTGGCTGACGTTCGCGATCGCGGTGTTCCCGCCGGTGCTCGCGCCGATGGGCGTGATCTGGAAGGACGCGCTGATGGCTGCGTTCCTCGTGCTCGGGCTCGCCGGCATCGGCCATGGCCGCCGCTCGATCCGGATCGCCGCGCTCGGCGCGTTCTTCGTCGCGACCGCGGTCCGCTACAACACGCCCGCCGCGACGCTGCCGCTCGTCGTGCTGCTGTTCCAGTGGGCGCCCACGCCGGCGACCTGGCCGGGCCGGATCCGGCGCTACGCGATCGCGACCGCCGCGTGGATCACGATCACCGGCGCGGCCTTCGCCATCAACGGCGCGCTGACCGACAAGCCGATGCACCTCTGGCACTCGTCGACTGCACTCCATGACATCACGGGCGTGCTCGCGTACGTCGATGACGATCTGCCCGACGCCGAGCTCGGGCCGATCCTCGCCGGGTCGCGGCCGCTGATCGATCGCGACTATCACGCGACCTTGCGCGCGCGCTACAAGCCGACCGACTTCGCGCACCTCATCCTCGGGCCCGAGCGCATCTGGGACCTACCGATCCTCGGCGATCGTGCCGCGCCACCCGAGCAACGCGCGGGCGTCGCGCACGCGTGGAAGGAGCTGGTGTCGCGGTTCCCTGGTGCGTACGTCACGCACCGGCTCGCGGTGTTCGGCAAGATCCTCGGGTTTGGCGACAAGAGCCCCGGCGTGATGGTCATGACCAAGCGCGGTCAGCACAAGGACCTGGCGCAGCGCTTCGGCGTGTCTGCCGACGACTGGTGGGTCCAGAACTGGATCCAGCGCCGCATCGAGAAGGTCGCGCATCGCACGCCGCTGTTCCGCGGCTGGTTTTACCTCGTGCTCTCGCTACTGCTGCTGCCGTTCGCGTGGCGACAGCGCGATGTGCTCGCGATCCTGCTTTCGGGACTCGGCCTCGAGGCGTCGCTCTTCCCGCTCGCCGGCACGCCGGACTTCCGGTACTCGCACTGGCTTGCACTGACAACGATCGTCGCAGCCGTGCTGTTGATCGCACGGCGCTATCGCGCGACAAGGGTGATCCAGGCGCCGCCGATCGCGGCTGGCCCGGCTGCTCAGGCTGACTGACGGGTCGCCGCGATGACGAAGCACTCGGTTCCGCCCGGCTTCGCGTCGCACGCGAGGACCCAGTACACGCCGGACCGCCACGGCACGTAGCGCAGCGGCGCGCCGTCGGTGGTGCCGAGCTTCTTGGCCTCGCCGCCGACCTGGACGATGTAAATCTCGAACGGCTTGCCGGCGAGCTCCTTGCCGAGCTTGATCTCGCGCGTCGTCGATCGACCACGCCGGGAGATCTTCGCGGTGTAACCCTCGATGCGTCCCGCGCTCCACCGCGCGACGACGAGGTGCGGGCGTGGCAGCGGCGGCGGCGCGCCGATGAACACGACACCGAGCTCGAAGCGGGCGAGCTGCTGGGCACCGAGCTGACCGCGCAGCAGCTCGACGGCGGCCGCGGTCGAGCGGTGCACGCCGGCGATGTCGAAGCCGCGCGTGACACCGGTATCGAACAGCTCGTACTGACGATCGCAGTCATCGCCCGCGACCCGGTAACGCGGTGCGAACCGGACGCCCGCCATGCCGAGCGGCCCCTTGAGATCGTAGCCGCGGAAGAACACCCGCGAGAGCGCGAAGTACTTCTGCACGAGCTCGCGCTTCTGGAAGTCGCGGAAGTCGTCGCCGATGTACCACCAGGTCTCGTCGACCTGACCGAATGCATCTGCGACGAAGATGTCGCCGCGCTTGCTCGCGTCGAGCGCGGCCATCCGCGCCGCGCCCTGGGCGGAGACCTGGCGATACAGCGGCACGGTACGCACTGCCGCATACGCTGACGCCGCGATCGCGAGCACGACGAACGGCACCAGCTGGCGGCGGGTCACGAGCACCGCGTCGGCGAGCGCGAGGAAGCCCGCGAGGAGGAGCGACAGCGACACGATGTAGAACCGCGAGCCGAGCTTGGGTGACACGAATAGCGTCATCGCCATGGTCAGGCCCATGACGAACGCGACCGCGATGAACCGGACAGCGCGGCGGCGGGCGGCACGCGTGGCGTCGTCGGTGAGCGGCGGCGGCGTCGTCGGCGGTGGCTTGCGCGCGAGGCCGACGAGCAGCGCGATCACGAGGAGCGCGAGCAGCGGCGCGCCGTACGCGATGTAGTCGCGAACGATGTCGAGGTTCCCGGTGATGCCGCGCTGGAGCATGCGCGTCAGCAGGCTGACCTGTTGCGCGATCTCGCCGTAGCGCGAGTCCTGGCCGGGCGCGAAGAACAGCAGTGCGAAGCCGACGGTCATGCCGAGAAAGCCCGCGAGCACGAGCCGCGGATGTCCCCCGCGCCGGCGCAGCCACCACGCGTAGCCGAGGAGGAACGCGAGGAAGGTCGGTCCCGTGTGCTCGTTGCACGCGCCCGCGAAGATCCCGGCGATCCCGTAGGCGACACAGGCATGCAACGAGGCGTCACCGCTCCGCACGAGCCTCAGCGGCACGAGGAACCACAGCTGGATCGCGGCCGTGTAGATGTAGTTCGCGGCGTACGCGCGGCAGAACATGTTGCGGCCGATCTGCGGCAGCACGAACCACGAGAACCCGATCGCGATGGCCCACAGCGCGAGATCGCGCCCGCGCCGCGGCCAGCGTCCGAGACCGAGCACGGTGATCGCGAGCGACAGCGCGAGGTGTGCGAGCGGCGTCGCGATCTCGGCGAACCACTCGAGCTTGTACGTCAGGTACGTGAGCGGCTGGCCGAGCCGCGGGTTCGAGCTCGTGTACTGGTCCCACCAGAACTGGAGGAACCGCTCGAACGTGATCGGCTTCGCGCCGCTATCAATCGCGACGTTCCACGCGTCGAATGCGAATGGCTCGTGGTGGACGACGTAGCCGACGTGGAGCGCGTTCGCCGCGACGTAGGCGACGAACAGCGCCAGGAGCACACGGGACCACGGCATCGAGCGAGCGATCCTACGACGTTACTGGCCCGCGCGCGTGATGCTGGGCGCCTTCGGCGGCTTCGGGAGCTCGCGACGCGGTGCGGGTGGCGCCGGCTGCACCTCGGTCGCCGGCAGCGCGCCCACCCCGACGGTGGTCGGCACGGTGTCCACCGCGGACGCGGACGCCTCGACGACCGGCTGCTCACCAAACCCGAACCGCTGGCCGACGACGTAGAGCGGTCGCCCCTTCACCTCCTCGAAGATCCGCGCGATGTACTCGCCCTGGATACCGTTCGAGATCATGAGCAGCGCGTTGAAGAACAGCACGACGATCAACAGCGACGCGTAACCCGGCGCGTCGATGCCGAAGAACAGCTTCTGGACGACGGTGACCGCGAGGTAGAAGAACGCACCGAGCGCGGCAACGACGCCGACGTACGTCCACATCTTGAGCGGCGCAGTCGAGAACGAGAACAGGCCGTCGAGCGCGAACCGCCACAGCTTGAAGAAGCTCCAGCTCGACTGCGTCTCGTTCGCGCGGCGGTTCGCCTGGAACTCGATCGCCGCGACCTTGAAGCCCGGCCACGCGAAGATGCCCTTCATGAAGCGGTGGCGCTCCGGCATCTGGTTGATGACATCGACGATCTTGCGATCGATCAGCCGGAAGTCGCCCGCGTTCGCCGGGACCTCGACGGTCGTCATCCACTTCATGACCTTGTAGTAGCTGCGCGAGGCGAACCGGCGGACCGGGCCCTCCTCGTCACGCTTGCTGCGGACGCCGATCACCATGTCGTGGCCTTCGCGCCACTTCGCGATGAACTGCGGGATCAGCTCGACCGGGTGCTGCAGATCGCAGTCGATCGGGATCACGGCCTGCCCGCTCGCGTTCGCGAGCCCCGCGGTCAGCGCGATGTCCTTGCCGAAGTTGCGCGCGAGCCCGATCACCTTGATCCGCGGATCCTGCGACGCCGCCGCGGCGAGCAGGCCGAGCGTGTTGTCGCGGCTGCCGTCGTTGACGAACACGATCTCGAACGGCTCGCCCGTGGCCTCGAGCACCGGCACGATCGCCGCGAGGAACGCGGGCAGGTTGCGCTCCTCGTTGAACGCGGGCGCAACGATGGAGATCACCGGGGCCATGGGTTCCCCTTCTAGCATGGTCCCCTGACCGGAACGGCATGCGCGATCCTCGTCACAGGTGCCATTCGCAGGCCGCGCCACCGGCCCAGCGACCCTCGTCACGGCGCCCGATCGCTGCGGGGTTTGACCGATGTTCTGTTCTTGCCGTCCCGCCGCCCCCGTGGCTATAAGTGGGCCGTGGACGTGTCGGAGCAGCAGCTGGGCCGGGGTTCGACGTGGGTCGTGATCGCGGCGATGAACGAGGAAGCCGTGATCGGCGACGTCGTCTCCGAGGTCTGCCGCGCCGGGTGGTCAGTCGTCCTGGTCGACGACGGCTCGCACGACGCCACCGCCGCGCACGCGCGGGCCGCCGGCGCCGCCGTGGTCCGCCACTCGATCAACCTCGGCCAGGGCGCGGCCCTGCAGACCGGCATCGACTACGCGGTCCGCCGCGGCGCGCGCCACCTCGTGACGTTCGACGCCGATGGCCAGATGAACGCCGACGACATCCCGGCGCTCGTCGCCGCGCTCGATGACGCCGACATCGCCCTTGGCTCGCGCTTCCTCGGCAAGGTCGAGGGCGCGACCGCGAAGCGCATGGCGTTCCTCAAGGGCGCCGTGATGATGTCGAACCGGCTGTCGGGCCTGAGCCTGACCGATGCACACTGCGGGTTCCGCGCGTTCCGCGCCTCGGTCGCGCCGCAGCTGCGGATGACCCAGGACCGCATGGCGCACGCCTCCGAGCTGTTGCGCAAGATCAAGACGAGCGGCGTGCGCGTCGTCGAGGTCCCGGTGACGATCCGCTACACCGAGCACTCGATGCGCAAGGGCCAGCATGGCTTCCAGGCCGTGCGCATCCTCTTCGACTACTTCTTCCGCGCATGATCATCCGCCTCCTCCTGCTGGCGGGGCTCGCCGCGATCGGCTGGTTCGTGTTCCTCCGCCGGAACAAGATGCCGTTTCACATCGTGATGGTGTTCGCGCTCCTCGGCGCGGGCGGCATCGCGGTGATCGCGCCGGAGACCACGCAGGAGATCGCGGACTTCGTCGGTGTCGGCCGTGGCGCCGACCTCGTGATGTACGTGTCGATCGTCGCGATCCTGTTCGTGCTCGTGCGCTACTACGCGAAGTTCGTCGAGATGCAGCGCAACGTCACGCAGCTGACGCGCGAGCTCGCGATCATGCGCGCCGAGGTCAACCACGAGGCCTCGCGCCCGGTGACCGCAGCGCCGGTGCCCACGCGCTCCGAAGCGTCGCCGACCGTCGGGCTCGACGCGCCTCAGTAGCAGCGGCTGCACAGCGTCGCGGTACCTGTCGGGCTCCAGCGGCGCGGATGCGCGCTGCATCGCTTCGCGGGATCGGCATCCTGGGCCGCAGCCTCGCCGGCCTCCCAGAACACGCAGTGCCCCGGCGCGGTCGTGAGCTGTGGGTCCTTGAGATCTCCGTGATCGAAGAGCGCGTTCATGAAGCACCGCATCGGCCAGAGTGGCGACGCGTAGCCGCCGAACGCCTTGTGCTCGATCCGCAAGGTCTCGCGGATCCGCTCGATCGCGGCGGCGTCGTACCAGGGCTGGGGCCGGTGATAGGGCGGCGCTCCGAGGGCGTGCTCGCGGAACCCTTCCTGGTACACGGCGAACCCTCGACGAAGCCGTTGCTGTCCGACCGCAACGAGAGCCAGCGCGATGACGAGGCCGCTGAGCGTGCGCCGGTCAAATTGCCGCGCGCAGGTCGCGGCCCAGAACGACGCGACCACGACGAAGCTGCTCGCGACGAGCACGACGGCGTGAAAGTCGTACTTCTGCGAGTAGTAATGAATGTTGGTGGGTGTCGTGTACTTGACGACGACAAGGAACAGCACGTTCGCGGCACCGAACACGAACGGAAACCGCAACGCGCGCACGATGCCGCTGCCCGACGCGAGCGCGCGGATCGGTCGCCAGGCGCACGTGACGCCGATCGCGAGCAACGCGAGCACCTCGCCCTGGCGGACGCGCGCAATATCGTGCCGCAAGATCCAACCCCAGACGCTGAAGATGGGCCGGAGCTGCAGGTAGCTGTAGAGCGAGCCCGCGAACGCGGCGAGCGCCATGAACCCGAGCATGACGCGCGTGCGCCGCGGAAGTTGATGGCCGCACGCCTCGGCGACGAGGATCACACCGATCGCCGCGCATAGATCGGGGACGTTCAGCCCGTACGTGTAGCGGTACAGGACGGCGATGAATCCGATCGCGACGACACGTAAGATCCGCTGGCGAACGAGCGCGTCGACGAGCCACAGCGCGACCAGCGGCACGAGCGCGAACAGGTGCGCCCAGAAGCCGCCCATGTGATGGAACGACTCGAGCGGCAGGATCAGCCAGTACTGGACGGCGATCGAGCTGACGAGGCAGACGACGCCGCCAACGACGTACGCGCGACGCTCCGCGCGAAACTTGTGGAGGACGCTGAAGGTGATCACGCACGGCGCCACCGCAACGACGACGACCCCGAGGTAGAACGAGAGCTTGATCGGCACGATCAGATCGCCCGTCACGCGGCGCAGCGGATCCCAGAACCCGTAGAGCGACACGAAGCCCTCGTAGACTTGCGGCGTACGGTCGATGAAGTCGTGATACTGGCGAACGTGGCTCGCGGCATCGATCGCCATCATGCCGTCGCGCGCGATGAAGCTCGCCAGCCCACCGAAGTCGCCGTTGTAGAGCAGCCACACCGCGAACGTCGCGACGGCGACGCACACGGCGTTCGCCAGTAGCGCGTCACGCCTCGAGCCCGCCGGCGCCCGCAGTGCCTGCGCGAATGGCAGCACGCTCGCGACGGTGACGGCAACCGCGAGCACGAACGCGAGCACCGAGCCGACGCCGGTCACGTACCGGATCGGTCCCGCGAGCGCGAGGGGGAGCGCCGCGAGCATCGTCAGCGGCACCACGCGCGGCCAGCCGGTTCGCAACCATGCCGACGGGGCCAAGCCGCGCGAGTCGAGCTTCGAGAGCAGCCGGGCGAGCGGGCTTTGATCGGGTGCGGCGCTCATGTCGACGACGAAGCAGCGCACCGTAACACACGAGATCGTGGGATCCCGTCGAGCGTCGTCCGGGTCAGGGCCCGGCTTCGATGTGATAGACGACGCCCGTCGTCTTCGTCAGGTAGAGCTCGCCGCGCGCGTCGGCGTGGATGCTCGTCGTCTGGGTGCCGGCGACGCCCGGTAGGTCGGTGACCTCAAGCGTGTCGTCGGCGCGGAGCCGCGCCTTGACGAGCGTCGTGTCCTCGACATCGGTGAACAGATGCCAGCCGACGAGGTCGGGATAGCAGGTGCCACGATAGGTCTGGCCCGCGATGATCGAGTACCAGCGCGCGCCACGCGAGGTCATCCGATCGTGGACGTCCTGCGGGAACGTGATCCCCGCCGGATCGCACGGCAGCGACGCGGTCTGCACGCAGCGATCCTCCTGGGTAGCGCAGCAGCCGTGGCCCTCGTAGATACTCCACCCGAGGTTCGCGCCAGCCTGCTGCGCGGGCCGCAGCACCGTCATCTCCTCGGCCCGGTTCTGGCCGACGTCTCCGATCCACAGATCGCCGGTCGCGCGATCGAACGACCATCGCCACGGGTTGCGGAGGCCGCGGATGAACACCTCGGGACGCCCGCCACCGCCGGCGTATGGATTGGTCGGCGGGATCCCGTACTCGAGGCCCGGGGCGCGCGCGTCGACATCGATCCGCAGGATCTTGCCGAGCAGGTCGTCGGGGTTCTGCGACCGTCGGTTCGGATCACCGCCGCCGCCGCCGTCGCCCGTGCCGATGTAGAGGTAGCCATCGTTGCCGAACTCGATCATGCCGCCGTTGTGGTTGTGCGCGGTGTCGTGCAGCGCCTGCAGGATCGGCACGCACGAGGGCAACGCGCGGTTGCGATCGGCGGGATCGACCTGGCAGCGCGCGACCACGCTGTGCGGCTGCGTCGTGTAGAACACGAAGAACTGGCCGTTCGTCGCGTACTGCGGGTGAAACGCCATCCCGAGCAGCCCGAGCTCGACGGTGCCCTCGAGGTAGATCGACGGCGTCAGATCGATGAACGGCTCGCGCACGAGCTGGTCGGTCTCGTCGAAGATCCGGATCGTGCCCTCGCGGATCACGACGAACAGCCGCGGATCCGCAGGCGGCGCGGTGACCAGCACCGGGATGCCCGGGACCTGACCGACCGGCCGCAACGTGATCGTGCTGCCGCGCGTCGGCGTGCAGACGGCGCGTCCGCCATCGGGGTTCGCGTCCTTCGGACGCCCGGCGCGGTTATCGCCGCAGGCGGCGAGCGCTCCAGCGGCCACGAGCATCACGATCAGGCGCCGCGACATCCCCCGCAGGGTAGCAAACCCGCGCGCGTCGTCAGGGTGAGATGCGCTGCAGCGCGGTCTTCGCGAGGCCCATCGCACGGTAGACGTTGACGATCGCCGCCTTCTTCGCGCGCATCCGCGCCCGCGTCCACGAGCTCGGCTGCGTGTACTGCGATGCGATCGTGTTCGCCTGCTCGACCTGCGCGACGTAGCCCGCGCCGCTCTTGCTGGTGTCGTACATCCGGAAGCAGGCGACCGGATCGTCGAGGTAGATCGGGTCACCGCGATGCGCGAGCTTGAGGAAGAGGTCGTAGTCGAACGCGAGATCGTGCGTCGGATCGAGGTAGCCGATCTCGTCGTGCACCGAGCGCCGCCAGAACGCGGTCATCTGGCTGACGTAGTTCTCGGTCAGAAGATTTTCGAACGTGTGGTTCTTGCAGCGGAAGTGCTTGTAGAGGCTGACGAGCTTGCGGATCTCTCGATCGTGCTCGTCGATGATCACGCAGCGCCCGTGCACCCACTCGACCTGCGGGTGATCCGCGAACGCGCGCGCGACCCGCTGCAGCGCACCTGGCATCAGCACGTCGTCGCTGTTGACCCAGCCGACGATGTCGCCGGTGACCGCGCGCAGGCCCTTGTTGATCGCGTCGATCTGGCCGCTGTCCCGCTCGCTGATCCACTCGATGCGATCACCGTAGGACTTCAGCACCGCGACGGTGTCGTCCTTGCTGCCGCCGTCGAAGATCTTGTACTCGAGGTCGAAGTCACCGCGCTGCGACAGCACGCTGTCGATCGTCCGACCGATGAACTGCGCCTGGTTGTAGGACGGCGTGACGATCGAGATCCGCGGGCGCGCCACGATCACATCCGGGGAGCGCGCCCGGTCAGTGCGGTACGCAGGTCTTCGTCATCTGCGCGGACCATCTGCGTGATCAGCTCCTGGAACGTCATCTTCGGCTTCCAGCCCAGCTTGTCGCGCGCCTTGGACATGTCACCGCGGAGGTGATCGACCTCGGTCGGTCGCAGGTAGCGGGGGTCGAGCTCGACGTACGACTTCCATTCGAGGCCGAGCGCGCCGAACGAGATGTCGAGCACGTCGCGGACCGAGTACGACTCGCCGGTCGCGATCACGAAGTCGTCGGGCTTGTCCTGCTGGAGCATCAGCCACATCGCCTCGACGTAATCGCCGGCAAAGCCCCAGTCGCGCTTGGCGTCGAGGTTGCCGAGGAACAGCTTCTTGTCGAGGCCGTGCTTGATGCGAGCGGCCGCGCGCGTGATCTTGCGGGTCACGAACGGGATGCCGCGACGCTCGGACTCGTGGTTGAACAGGATGCCGCACGCGATGAACATGCCGTACGCGTCGCGGTAGTTCTGGCAGAGCTGGTGCGCGAACACCTTGGCGCACGCGTACGGGCTGCGCGGCTGGAACGGCGTGTTCTCGTGCTGCGGCGGTGCAGCCGAGCCGAACATCTCGCTCGACGATGCCTGGTAGAACCGGCACGGCTTCTCGAGATCGCGCATCGCCTCGAGCAGGCGCAGCGTGCCGAGCGCGACGGTCGACACCGTGTACTCGGGGACATCGAAGCTCACGCGGACATGGCTCTGCGCACCGAGGTTGTAGATCTCGTCGGGGGCGACCTGGCGAACGAGCCGCGACAGCGAGCTGCCGTCCTCGAGATCGCCGTAGTGCAGGCGCAGCCGGTAATCGGCCGCGTGGGGATCCTGATAGATCCCCTCGAGCCGCTCGGTGTTGAACGAGCTCGAGCGGCGCA
>JACCTC010000243.1 GCA_013812655.1 Deltaproteobacteria bacterium
CACGCTCGGTCGCATCGAGTGCGCGGCGCAGCGCGTCGAGCGCGGGCGCGGGTAGCTCCAGTGAAGGCAGCGCGGGCTCCTCGATCTCCGGCGGTTTCGCCGGACCACCCACGCCGGTGCCGCCGAGCGCCCTGAGCCCGGAGGTTCCGACCGTCATCTGGAACCGCGCCGATCCCGATGCACCCGCGGCGGCGACGCGAACCTCGAGTGTCCAGCTGCCGCCCATCGGCAGATCGAACCGCGCCTCGTACCGCCCATCGCGCTTGCCCGATACCTGCGCCGTCCCACGCATCTCCGGCATCGAGCCCATCTCCGGCATCACGTGCGTGACCGTGACGTCAACACCGTCGACGGGTTTGCCGTTCGCGTCGAGCACGCGAACGATCAACGTGTTTCCCTTCTCCCTCGGCGGATCCGGGTGGAGAGCAGCTTCGACCACGAGCGAGCCCGCAGTCGCACGTGTCAGCTTCGACGTCGCTCCGCCCGTGGACTCGCCGGTGAACCACGCGACGAGACGCCGGCCGCCGATCGCGACGATCCCGACGATCACGCCGATGATGACGACGAGCTTGACGATTCTGGCGCGTTTCATGGCGTACCTCGTTCCGGCAGACCGGGTACGAATCCGACGACGCGCGCGAGCGCAGCCCGCCGGCGGGACAGCTCGGCGCGGGTCATCGCGAGTGACAATTCGATCTCGCGGAGGGTCTTCTGCGCCTCGACAACCGCGAGGAAGCTGCTCTGCGCGGCGGTGAATCCTGCGCGTGCCGAGTCGACCCGTGCGCGCGAGGCCGGCAACAGCTTGTTCACGTACACGTCGACGAGCGCTTGCGCCTCGGCCACGCGGCGCAACGCCCGGTCGACCTCGACACGGATGTCGTCGACGAGCCGCGAGTCTTGGAATTGCGCGCCCGCGATCTCTGCTTCCGCCTGGTTCACGGCGGCATGGCGTTTCCCGCGCTGGATCGGCACGTCGATCATGACGCCGACCATCCAGCGATGCGCCGTCATGTCCCACATCGAGTTGTACGAGCCCATCAGCTCGAAGTCGGGATAGTAGGCACGCTCGGCGACCGCGATCTTCGCACGCGCCGCGCGGATCCGCGCGCTCGCGGCTTCGCGCTGCGGTCGACGGCGGAGTGCGAGGTCTTGCAGCTCGGCGCTCGTGCCCGTCGGCGCCGATGCGACCACGAGATCCGCGGGCGGTGGAGGTAGCGCGCTGCTCGGCGCGCGATGGAGCAGTCCATTGAGACGCGCGATGATTTGATCGCGCTCGGCATCGATCGTGATTCGCTCGCGTTCGAGCTGTGCAAGCTCGACCTCGGCCTGGATGAGATCCTGCTGTGCGGCGCGCCCGGTGATGTACTGCGCCTCCGCGCTCTTCTTGATCTGTTCGAGCAGCCCTTTGTGATGAGCGTTGATCTCGAGTGCACGCGCGGCGACGAAGTAGTCGTCGTACAGCTCGGACGCCATATGCGCCAGCTCGAGCTGCACGACGCCGACCTCCGCGGCTTCGACCTCCGCCATCGCGAGCGCGACTTCGCCCGCGCGCCGCCGCTTGCCCGGGAACGGCAGCTTCTGGCGAACCGAGACGACGTGGCCGAATGGAGCGTCGCCAGTGATGCTGAGCGGCGCGACCTCGTACCCGACCATGGGATCGTCGAGCGCGGACGCCTGCGGGATCTCGGCGAGCGCAGCGCGCAGCGCCTCGCGTGCCGCGTCGACGCTCGGATTGCGCGCGAGCACGGACGCGACCACCGCTCCACGGTCCAGGTGCTTGTCCTTGGCGAACAGCTGCGCGCCATCCGACTGCGTCGCACGCGCACGGCGCGGCGCGCGGTAGCCACGCCACAACGCGTCCTCGCGCGCGCCTCCGCCCGCAGCGCAACCGCTCGCCACAGATGTCACCACGGTCAGGCCCGCAATAAGGCCTGGAAGTTTCGCTCGCATGATCCTCGTCTCCTGCGCCACGCACGTGGCGGTGCATTCGACCCGTGCTCCGAACGAGCCAAGTCGACCCGCGATGCCGATCAAGGCATCGTGCCGCCGCGCGCGAGCACATCCCGCCACGCGACGGCGGGCGGATCAGCGCAGAATGGTGCGGTTCACGAGGTACGTAGGAATCGCGGATGGCGGCGGTCGCGCGCGCTGGACGCGCGAGGTCGTCGCCGTGCGAAGGGTCGGCGGAGCCGCCGGAGCAAGCGAGGTCGCGATCGCACTGTCGGGAGCGTGATTCGGTTGTAGTCGCTCTGACTCGCGCAGCTGTGGAGCCGCGGACTGTTCGCCGATCGTGACGTCGCAACAGTCACGCGCGGCCAACCGCGGCGCTCCGTCCGCAAGCAGACCCTTGGCTTCCTTCTTGGGACAGCAGCACGACGCGCGCACCTCCCCATCGATCCGGCACGCGTACGCGGCCCAGGCCGAGCGCAGACCGACAAGCAGCACCAGCGGCAACACCGCGGCTGCGAGCGCGATCCGGCGGAATCGGTGGGTCACGGCTGCATTATACACGGCGGACGATTCCACGCATTCCGCGAGCGGTTCTCGCATCCAACGGGTCACGCAGACACAGGAATATCTCCCTCGCGATCAGCCCTTCGTGATCATCACCTTCATCGTGATCGGCGTGTTCGGCGTGTTCTGCTCGTCCTGCGGCACGCGCGCGATCTGCTTGACCAGATCGACTTCCTTGCACTTGCCGAAGATCGTGTGCTTGCCGTTGAGCCACGCCGGGCCGACCTCGGTGATGAAGAACTGGCTGCCGTTCGTCCCGGGGCCGGCGTTCGCCATCGCGAGCGTGCCGGGCTCCATCTTGAGCTCGGGCACGAACTCGTCGCCGAAGTTGTAACCCGGACCACCGGTGCCGCGACCGAGCGGGTCGCCGCCCTGGATCATGAACTCCGGGATCACGCGATGAAACACGATCCCGTCGAAGAACGGCTTGCCGACCTCGGCGCTGCCCGTCTTCGGGTTCATCCATGCCTTCTTGCCGGTCGCGAGCCCGACGAAGTTCGCGACCGTCATCGGCGCCTTGTCGGGGAACAGCTCGCAGTTGATCGTGCCCATGCTGGTCTCGAACTTCGCGAGCAGCTTGTTGCCGCTGCCGGGGAGGTCCTTCGTGTACTCGGCGAGGTCCGCGGCGACCGGCGCACGCACGTTCTGCTCGACGGTCTTCGCGCCACCCTGGTCCGGCGGCGGCGGGGTCGCGGACGTCGGGTCCGGAGGCCGCGCGACCTGCCCACCGGCGCTGCCGGCCATGTCGCCACTGGCGGTGTTGCCCGGGCTGCCGACGTTGTCGGGCTGCTTGCTCTTGTTCTTGTGCTCGCAGCCGGCGACCAGCGCCAGCAGCAGGAGTGCGGTCGTTGTGCTTCGCATGTCGCGAGGAACATGGCGCAAACCACGGATCGCTGCAAGGCGACCCGGAAGGTCCTCACGCCAGCGTCCTGTCACGTCGGCGCCACGTCACATCGGCGCGCGCTGGCGCAGATCCGGCATCCCGCCTCGCCTCGTGATCTCGCGGACCGCAGGCACCGTGACCGCTGGCGCGGCCTGCATACGACCAGCGACGAGCGTTGCCTTGCCGTCCACGCAGGTCACGAGCTTGCCAGCGACGCCGATCCCTGTCGTCGCGAGGTCCGTGCAGATCGCGTCGTAGCTCGCGTCCGGGGGTGTCAGCACCGGGAGGTCCCCACCGCGGCCCGCGATCCCTTGCAGCACGAACTGTGGCGACTCGATCAGCGCGCCGCAGACCCGCCGTAGCACGTCCGCCGTGACACCAGTCGCCGGTCCTGCGAGGTCGCCGGCGATCGCGATGAGTGCGTCGGTCTCGGCTCCGTCGGCGATCGTCGGTTCCCCGATCAGGCGGTCCTTCAGGGCAACCACGAGATCGCGCGTGGTCGCGACCGTTCCCGACGCGCCGGCCGCCGCGACGAGCCGGTCGATGAAGTCGGAGTCGACCCAGCGGGGCTTCGTGCACGCGCCGTAGCGATCCTCCCATGCGAGGCGGGCCTGGAAGTCGAGGCCACGGAAGCCGCGCTCGCTGTTGCGCAGGAAGATGCCGACCGCGCGCTGGAACGGCACCTCGAGCTGCGGCAGCACGCCGTTCATCCGGCACGCCGCGGTGTGGGTCGTGCAGCATTGCCCGAGGTTCGTGCATGCCTGTGCGAGTGAGGTGCAGCTCGCATTCTCGCAGCCGCGCTCGCCGTAGTCGGGGAACCGGGTGGCCATCGGCGGTGCGCCCCACTCGAGGGCGGCGTTCGTCGCGGAGACCAGCGTACGCGCGTCGACGGCGGTCACCGCATCGCCGGGGCCATTGCCGTGGCGCGCCGGGTCGGCATCGGCGGTCACCCACGGATCGAACACGGCGGGATAGGTGTACGGGTGCGCCCCGCACTGCGCCTCGGGCGGCAACCGGTTGAAGTAGTCGCTCGACACGATCGCGACGAGCAGCGTCTTCAGCGAGAACCCCGAGGCGACGTAGCGCGACGCGAGGGCGTAGAGCAGCTCGCTCGACGCCTGGTTGCGCGGGAAGTAGTTCGCGATGGTCAGCGTGGTCCCGGTCGCCTGCTTCCAGATGTCCTCGGTCGTCTTCAGGGTGACGAGCCACGCGAGCGCGACGTCGGGATCCGCGATCGGCCCGGTCGGTGCGCCGCTGGCACGCAGCCCGGCGAACCCACGCGCGAGGGACGCCTCGAGGTCGTGCACGGTCGCGCGCTTGCCGGTGATCGTGCCGAGCTTGCCATCGACGCCCGCCGGGTCATCGCCGAGCGAGCCCGGCGCCGCGAACGTGCCGCACGCCGACGTCCAGCCCCACGGACGGCTCTCGCCGTTATCGACGAAGCCCTCGACGCGGAACACCGCGTGCGCGCGCTCGGCCGAGATGCCGGTCGCGATGCCGTAGATCGCCTGTTCCGGGCTGCCCGGGACCGGCCAGTGACGATCGTGATCGGGATCGTCGCTGTCGGTGACGGCGCCCTCGCTGTTGTGACAGCCGAGGCACACGCTGTCGCGGTGCAGGTAGCTGGCGTCGAAGGTGGCGCCGAAGTCTTCGCGGCGCGCGAGCTCGGCCTCGACGACGCCGACGTTCGCGGCGGGCTGCGGATGCGAGATCAGCGAGAACAGCTGCGCGCGGTAGATCGGCGTCAGGTCGTCGAGCGCGATCGCGCTGCGTGCAAGATCGAGCATCGTGAACGACGCGCCATCTGCAGTCTGCGCGGCGGGCTTGTCGCGGACCGCGATCGCGAGGGCAGGGCTGATCGTGCCGCGCAGCGACTCGTCCCAGCAGCTCTGCTCGCTCTGGATGTCGAGGCGCTGGACGTGGAGCGCGTCCATGATCACGTCGACCCAGCGCTCCGCGAACTCGGGACGGTTCATGATCGCGCGGGCGACCACGTCGTTCGGATCAGCCTCCTGCTCGACGGCTTGCGCGTAGAGATCGGCATAGACCTGGACCTCGGCCGCGCTCTTCGGGCGGCGTCCTGCGAGGGCGAGGAACGCTTGCCGGACGAACGAGGGCGCGTCGCCATCGCACTGATCGAACGTGCGGTCCTCGACGCCGCCATCCCCGTCGTCACCGCCGCTATCCTTGCCGCAGCCGGACGTGGCGACGGTCGCGAGCACGAGCGCGAGCGCGATGGTGGTCTTCACGCGGTCCTCCCGAGGAACTTCGTCATGGCCTGTTGGGCGGCCTGGAGCTCGCCGGTCGCGGACGGCGTGTCGGAGACGTTGAAGCCCTCGGCCGCGAACGGCCAGATCCCCATCGCGAGCAGCGCGGCCATCCGGTTCTCCGCCGGCGTCGCGAACTTCGTCGCGTTGCCATCGCGCCCGATCGCGCCGGACACGCCCTTGTGCGCGGTCGTGATCGGCCCGCCGATGAACGCCGTCGCGTAGCCGTAGGGGTGATGGTTGCGGCCCGTGCCGCCTTGTCGCCCCGGCGTTCGCCCGAACTCGGTGTTGAGGATGATCAGCGTGTCGTCGAGGTTCAGCTTCGACGGGTCGGCTTCGCCAGGTGCGTTGACGATCTCGGTTAGCCCCTTCAGCAAATTGTCGAAGTTCATCGCGGTATCGCGCGCGTTGTCGGTGTGGGTGTCGTAGCCGCCGCCGCCCGATGCCTCGCGCAGCCCGGTGTCGCTCACGCAGACGTACGACGCCGGCTCGGTCGGGTTGGTTAGCAGGTGACGCGCGGCCGCGAGCCCCATGTGCGGGATGCTGCGTCGCGCGACGCCACATGTTGTCGCGCTGCGGGTCTGAAACAGATCGTCGGGAATCACGTTGCGGATCGCGTCGACCTTCGTCGAGGTCGCGAACGCGCTCGCGAAGTCATCGGTGCGCGGGCTGCGCACGCGACCTTCCGCGCCCCACGCGAGCCGGCCCTGGTACTGGTCGCTGTACGCCTGCACGAGCGAGTCGTGGCTCGCGCGTCCAGGGCCGACGGTGCCGCGCTGGAGCAGTGCGGTGAACCCGGCCGCGTTGTCGGTCTTGATCAGCAGCGGGCGTGCGGCACCGAGGTGAGTGCCTGCCGCGGCAGCCGCCGCGACGTTGTCGCTCGAGACACCGCCGGTCGCGAACACGTAGGCATGCGGCGATGCACGGTCGGGCGTGAGCCCGCTGTCGATCCGCGCGCGCTGGATATGCGTGCCGAGGCCGGCCGCATTCGGCTGACCCACGGGGCGTCCGGTCAGCGCCATCGGCACCGCCGCCTCGTGCGGCTCGAGCGTGTGTCGCTGGACCACGACGCGGGTGCGATCGACGATGTCACCGCGCAGCGCGAGCCGCGACGCGAACGGTCCGAGCTCGACCATCGCGCCGTTCGTGTCGGTGCCGACCGGGCGCTCCGCCTCGGTCATCCCGCAGGCCGCGATCGCATTCGCGTTGGTCGTCGGGTACGCGTAGTACTGGGTGTTCGGATGTTGTGCAGCGTCGGGGCGACCGTAGTCGCGGACGAAGTACAGCGTCTCCCATGGCGACAACCCGCCGTAGAGGAAGATCTCGAGGACCTTCTTCGCGCGTTGCCCCTCGGGGATCTGGACGGACTCCGTGCCGGTCGGGAACGCACCGAACGAGGCGGCGCGCGATCGACCGATCCAGGGCCCGACCATGACCGTTGCTGCACCGGCGCCTCCCGCCAGCGTCAAGAACGTCCGACGTTTCATGCGCGTACCGTCCCACCGCGCCTCGCCCGACGAACCAGCCAACCCCTCAAGCCACCTCTCACTTCGAGGCGTTCACCACGCACACGCCATGTTCAAATCCGGCGGGAGGGTGGTGAGGCGTGGTCAATGCCAGAGCCCGATGGATACCCCGAGGTTGCGGTAGCGCTTCGCGAGATCCGTGGTGAGGCCGAGCCGGCCGCGCCGCGGCCCCCAGAGCTGAAACTCGAAGACCCGGAGCTCGACGCCGAACGTGCCGTGCAGCCGCCCGCCGACGCCTGCAAACCGCTCGGGCTCCCAGTAGCTGCCGGCGCGCAGTCTCAGCCGTCCAGGAAGTGCCTCGACCTCCGCGCCGAGGCGTGCAGCGACGCTGGTGTGGCTGCCCGAGCGCTGCAGCTCCTGCATCCCGAATTTCTCGATCCCGTACCCCTGCTGGGTCGGCCCGGTGATCCACAGATCGGCGGCGACCGTCAGCGACTGCTCGTCGCGGAAGTGGCCGCCGACGAGCTGGTTCCACGCCGTCGGTGACCACCGGTACGCGCCGCCGATGCCGAGCCGCGCCGCCGACTCGACCTGATCGGGGAGGATGTAGCTCGGTCCGCCATCGACCATGCAGGCCGCGGGATCGCACGCAGCGGCGCGGACCGTGCCGCCGATGATCGCGGTCTCGACCGACAGCCCGACGCGAAAGTCACGCATCCGCGGCGTCCAGGTCGCGCCGGCGAGCACGCCACCGCCCGAGATGTTGAACAGCTCCTGGTCGTCGGTCGCGACGATCTGGAACGCGACGCTCTGCACGCCGAGGCCGATCGAGAGGTCGACGCGCTCGACGAACTTCGCGACCGCGATCCGGAACCTGACCGCGCGGGCATCGAGGTCGAGCGAGCCGGCGAGTGGCGCGCTCTGGATCGTCGCGGTCGCGGCGATGCCCCACGTGCCATACCGCCCGCCGAGGCCGAGCGTGACCAGCGACGCGCCGTCGTCGTTATCACCGGCCGTCGGGACCACGGTGCCGTTGTTGTCGTAGTCCGTCGAGAACCGGCCATCGAGGTAGTCGAGGTGGTAGTCCCAGCTCCAGCGGTCGGTGTCGGTCGTCGGGCGAACCGCCGGCGCGCTCGCGTTGAGCAGCGTGCCCGCGGATCCGACGATCAGCGCGATCCCCGCACCACCCATGCCGACCATGCGGGTATCGCCGAGCGCGGTGCCTTCGTAGAAATCGATCGCGTAGTCGCGGCTCGTGATCGGCGGCTCCGCGCCAGCCGTCCCGAGCGCCAGCCCGAGCGGGCAAACGGACGAGATGACGGCCAGGCCCCACCGCACCGGACCATCATAGGCGCAAGTCCGCTATCCTGCGGCGGCATGCCCGGCAGTGACGAGACCGAGCCCGGATCGCGCGACTCCCAGCGAGACGCTGCGGGCTCTATGGCGCTCTCGCTCGCGACGGTGCCATTCAAGCGGCGGTTCTTCGTACCCGCGGTGGTGCTCGCGATCGCCGAGGTCCTGTTCGTGGCGTATCCGCTTTGGATCGCCTTCGATCTCCGCGCGCTGCCCACCGACACCTTGCTGCGCACCGCGCTGCCGGTCGCGATCGGCGCGGTCGTGATGTGGCTCGCCGCGATCGCCGCGTGGCTCATGCCGTTGTGGGAAGCCGTCGTCGCGCGGCGCAACGGCGATCGCGTCAGCAAGGAGCTCGCCGCGCGGGCCTATCGGATCACGTTGAAGGGTCCGGTGCGGGTGCTGCTGCTGCGGACCGCGCTGTGGGCGTCCGCGGCCGGGTTGACCGGTATCTTCTTCCACACCTACGAGGGCTGGTCGTGGGCGCGGGTTGCCGAGCTGACGACGCTCGGCGCACTGCACGCCTACGTGATCTCGTGCATTCGCGCGGTGTGGTGGGCGCAGATCCTCGGCGAGGTTCGCGGCCGGCTGTTCGCAGCGGGCTCGCCGCTCAAGCGCTTCGACGACAGCCACTACCGCCGCTTCATGCTGGTCGCGATGATCGTCGCTGGCGGGGTGCTCGCCGCGCAGGCCGCGTTCGCCTACTACTTCATCCCGATCACGCTGCAGCAGTACCTGCAGCTCGAGACGTTCTTCCCGATCGCGACGCTGTTCGGCGTCGCCGGCTGGTCGTTCTTCGCGCGAATGATGACGGGCGATCTGCGCCGCTACCTCGCATCGTCGCGCGGCGAGAAGCCTGCGAGCAGCGACGCGTTGCCGGCCGCGGTGATCTACCGGCGCGCGCAGGCGCTGCCCTACCGGCTCGCGATGCTGACGATCGCGGTGTGGATCCTGATCGCGGTCGTCGGCGGCATGGTCGCGCGACTCCACCTCGGCTTCGATCTCGACGACGTCATCATCGTGTCGTGCGCGACGCTCGTGCTCGCGGTCGCCGGCGCGATCTACGAGCAGCTCTGGCACCGCGACGTGCTGCGCCCGCTCCTCGCACACCTGACGCAGCGCTATCGCGTGCCGGTCCGCAGCATCGCGCCGTCATTGTCGCTGCGCAGCAAGCTGCTGCTGTCGTTCGGCGGGGTCGTGCTGCTCGCGTGCGGCATGGCGCTGCTCTGGGGTTTCGTGCAGTACAAGAACCTCGCGAACGACGCCGCCGGCCAGCAGTCGCGAGTTGGCCTCGCGTGGCTGACGTCCGCGGTGCAGACCGAGATCGCCGACGATGCGACGCCGCCCACACCGAAGAGCGTGCTCGTATCGCTGCGCGAGATCGCGGCGGCGACGCCCGAGGCGCCGGTGATGTACTACGCCGGCGAGGGCGACGAGACGCTCGCCGTCGGCGGTGGACCGATGGGAGCGCCGCCCGCGCCCTGGTACATCCTCGCGCAGATTCGCCAGCGTCCCGTCGGCCTGATCGCGATGCAGGAAGCCAAGCTCACCGGCCGGGCCGGACGCCTCGTGCTGAGCTGGCGCGGCCAGCGTTACGACGTCGGTGCGGTCGCGGTCTTCTATCCGAGCTACCGCGGCCGTGGCGAATCGATGGTGCGCCCGCTCAAGGAGCTGCTCGTGTTCTTCCTCGTGCTGTTCGGCGCGTGCGCGGGCATCGTCGCGTTCACGGTCGCGCAGTTCATGGCGCCGATCCGCCGGCTCGAGCAGCGCGCGGATGCGATGGCACGCGGCGAGCTCGCCGATCCGGTCGCGGCAGGCGGCGAGGGCGACGAGATCGGCCGGTTGACGCTCGCGCTCGAGGAGATGCGGCGCGCCCTCCGCGACAAGCTGCGATCCACCGAGGAGGTCAACCTCGATCTCGAGCGCGCCGTGCAGATGCGCACCGCCGACCTCGCGCGCAAGAACCGCGAGCTCGCCGAGACGCTCGACAAGCTGACCCGCGCACAGGAACAGCTGGTGCGCTCCGAGAAGCTCGCGTCGATCGGTCAGCTCGTCGCCGGCATCGCGCACGAGATCAATAACCCGGTCAACGCGATCGTCAACACGGTCGGTCCGCTCGAGGAGGCGATCAACGAGATCGGCAGCTCGGATCCAGCGACTCGCGTCGAGGCGGCGAAGGACGTCCGCGACATGGTGCGGGTCGTCCAGCGCGGTGCGCAGCGGACCAAGGCGATCGTGACCGCGCTCCACAACTACTCGCGCACCGACGACGAGAGCGTGGTCGACTTCGATGTCGATCGCTCGATCGACGACTCACTCGAGCTGCTGCGTCACCTGCTCAAGCAGAACGTGACGCTCACCAAGCACTACGGCGACGTCGGCCGGGTGCGCGGTCACGCCGGTCAGGTCAACCAGGTCTTCATGAACCTCCTGACCAACGCGGCGCAGGCACTCTCGCAGACCGAGCAGGCGACGATCACGATCGAGACCAAGGGCGATGCGAATGGCGTCGAGGTCAAGATCAAGGACAACGGTCCCGGCATCCCGCCCGAGGTGCTGCCGCGAATCTTCGACCCGTTCTTCACGACCAAGGACGTCGGCGAGGGCACCGGCCTCGGGCTGTCGATCGTGCACGAGCTCGTCGAGCGCCACGGCGGCACGATCGAGGTCGATACCAAGCTCGGCCAGGGGACGACGTTCACGGTGAAGCTTCCGCGCCAGATCCCGCTCGCGCTGCGCAAAGCACGGACCACCGAGGCCAAGGCGCGTGAGCCGCGCCCGGCGTGATCCGTAGTCGTGGTAGTCAGAAATCTTAGTCAGCGATTGCCTCGCACAGGCGGCACGCCGATGCCGGGGCGCGCGCTCCGCGCCGGATCGTCGCCCAGTTACGCGACTCTCGCTGGCATCCGACGTGCTCGATCTCGGGCACATGCGGATCCACTCGTGGTTTCTCTGGCCCGCTGTGGCATTCGCGCTCGGGCTGTCGAGCACGGCCTGTCACTCGACGCCTCCCGAGGTGGACGCGATCATCCCGGCGATCGGCAGCGTCGAGGGCGGCACGCGGGTGACCCTCGAAGGCACGGCGCTGTTCCCCGGTGTCGAGGTCGCGCTCCACAAGCTCGTCGATGCCCCCGCACTCTCGACAGAGTGGTCGAAGGCTGACTTCGCCGAGCTCGTCACGTACATCGCGGCGAGCGGGGTCGAGGTCGCGACGGTCGATCAGGTGCTCGCAAACGACCGAAACTAGAAGCGGCCCGCCGCGTGGCGAGCCGCTTCGATCGAACGCGTCGTCGCGATTACTTGCCGGCGCGATACGTCGTGAACATCTGGTCCATGCGGGTGTCCTGGCCCGCCGTGAACGTGTTCATGCAAGCGTCGTCGGTGTAGTCCATGAAGTTCGTGATCGGATCGACGCCTGGGAGATTGCGGCATGAGTCGCGACCGGTCGGGCAGCCGTAGGCCGGGGACTTCTCGGCGGGCGTGTCGCTGACGCCGTCGCCGCCCGATGCCTTGCGCGCGCAGCCGCCCTGGAACGTGTGATAGAGGCCCATCCAGTGACCGACCTCGTGGGTCGCGGTGTCACCGAGGTTGTACGGCGCCGCGCTGCCACCAGGTAGCGAGGCCGTGAGGACGACGACGCCGTCCATCTTCGGCTGTGATGCGTAGCTCGACGGGAACGTCGCCCAGCCGAGCAGGCCGCCGCCCATGTTGTTCAGGTACATGTTGAGATCGTCCGCGCTGCCCTGGCGGAGCGCGTTCTTCATCTCGGTCTCGCAGGTGCCGCCGCTGCACGTGTACCAGGCGTTGTTCGCCGTGGTCGTCGTGCCGGCGAGCGAGAACTGCCAGCCCGTCGCCGCGAACGCGGAGTTGAGGACGTTCATCTGGTTGGTGATCTGCTGGCTCGTCGGGCCGCCCTTACCGGCGCTATCGGTGATCACGTGGACGTAAACCGGGATCGTGCCGCTGGTGACGTTCGAGCTGCCAGGGGCGACGCTTGCCATCCGAGCCGCCACTTCGGCATCGATGCGCTCGCGCTCGACGATTGGCAGGTGCAGCGTGGCGCAGCGGTGTAGGCCGGCATCCTCACCGACACGGCTCACGAGCTCGGCGACATCGGCGTCGGGTGCGAGCGTTTCACACTCGTCGAGCTCCACGGGCTCGTCGGTCAGCGCCTCGCAGGTCAGTCGCTCGAGCGCGGCAGTCTCCTCGTCCTTGGAAAGGCTCTCGTTGAGCGCGCAGCCGACCATGATCGTCGTCATCATTCCCGAAGCCAGCAGCACTCGATTCCAGGTACGCATTTCAGACTCCCTGTGTGGATGGACCGTAGGTGGCCGCTATCTTCACGACTCGGACCACACCGCGCCAGATCTATTTGTAAATTGTTTCAGGTAGTTAGACGTGCGTGAACTGGCTACACTGTCTGCCATTGGGGTACGGGGCAGTTGCCGGTACGACAAGCCCCCACCCAACCGCGCGAATGTTTCCAGCTTGCCAGTTTGTCAGGGCGGTCGAGACGCTCTGACAGGCTGGCACGAGCGCCCTTGCGAAACCGGATAACCCACAAGCAATTCCGATGGGTTGCATGGAATCAGGGCTGGCCCGCGGCTTGTTAAAGCCCATACCGCGTATGTGGAACCAGCCAGCTCGAAGTCCGTTTCGTCGGTATGCGGCCGCGCACGTCGAGGGCGGGGGCACGAGCCCAGTTCCCGAGGAGCCGACCGAGCTACGGTCTGCGCCGGCCGATGCAGGGATCGTCCTGGTCGTCGATGACGAGCCGGCGATCGTCGAGTCGCTGACCAAGATCTTCCGCCGCGAGGGCCTCAACGTGCTTGCCGCCACCGACGGTAACGGCGGCCTCGATCTACTGCGCAAACACCGGGTCGGCGTGCTGCTGACCGATCTGATGATGCCGAACACGAGCGGCATGGACCTGCTGCGCGCCGCGAAGACGATCGCGCCCGAGACCGAGGTCGTGCTGATGACCGCATACGGCACGGTCGAGACTGCCGTCGATGCGATGAAGGAAGGTGCCTACGACTTCGTCACCAAGCCGCTCAAGCGCGCGCACGTGGTGCGGATCGTCAAGAACGCGCTCGAGAAGCAGTCGCTGCTCGTCGAGAACCGCAGCCTCAAGGCGCAGCTCGCCGAGAAGCGCCGGCGCGCGATCATCGGCACCTCGCTGGCGTGGCGACGCACGATGGACATCGTGATGCAGGCGGCGCCGAGCGAGGCGACCGTGCTGCTCCTCGGCGAGAGCGGCACCGGCAAGGAGCTGCTCGCGCGTGCGCTCCACGACAACAGCGCGCGCGGCAAGGGCCCGTTCGTCGCCGTCAACTGCGCCGCGATCCCCGAGTCGATCCTCGAGGCCGAGCTGTTCGGTTACGAGAAGGGAGCGTTCACCGGCGCGTCGACCGCACGTGATGGCCGGTTCGAGGCCGCGAACGGCGGCACGCTGTTCCTCGACGAGATCGGCGAGATCAGCCGCCACGTCCAGGTCAAGCTGCTGCGCGTCCTCCAGGAGGGCGAGATCGAGCGGCTCGGCGGTGGCGGCAAGTCGCGCCGGATCGACGTCCGCATCGTCGCGGCCACGAACGTCGACCTCGTCGGCGAGGTCAAGGCGAACCGGTTCCGCGAGGACCTCTACTATCGACTCAACGTCATCCCGGTCTCGGTGCCGCCGCTACGCGATCGCCGCGACGACATCTCGCTGCTCGCGCAACACTTCACGCAGGTCTACGCCGAGAAGAATGGCAAGGCCATTTCGGGTTGCTCACCGACGGCGATCGAGCGGCTCACCGAGTATGGTTGGCCCGGCAATGTCCGCGAGCTCGAGAACGCGATCGAACGAGCGGTCGTGCTCACGCGCGCTGGCCACACCGTGATCGACGAGGATGCGCTGCCTCGCGAGATCCGCGACGCGACCCCCGGTACCGCCGCGGCGTCCTCGCTGACGTTCCCGCTCGGGATGCCGCTCGCCGAGATCGAGATGCGCGTCATTCACGAGACCTTGCGCCACACCCGCGGCGACAAGCGACTGACCGCGAAGCTGCTCGGCATCGCGACACGCACGATCTACCGGCGACTCGAAGCAACCGATCCTGATGGCGAAGGCGACGGCTCCGAAGATGGGACCGGGGCCGAGGAGAAGGACTGATGCAGGACCTCATCAAGCGCTACTTCTGGGTCATCGGTGCAGTCACCGTCGTGATCTGCTCGGTGTTCGCCGCCAAGGCGACCGGCAGCATCCTGACCGCGAAGTTCCTCGGTGACTCGTCGAAGGCACCCAAGGTCACCGTGATGGCGCCGCGCCCGGACCTGCCGGTCAAGGCGACCCGGAGCAAGGACGGTACGCAGCTCGCGAGCCGCAACATGTTCTGCGCGGAGTGCACGCCAAGCGCGCCGGCGGTGTCGGCCGACCCCTCGCAGATCGCACAGACGTCGCTGCCGCTCGTGCTGCTCGCGACCAACGTCAGCGCCGATCCCAAGCAGTCCTACGCGAGCGTGATCAACACCGAGAGCCAGAAGCAGGGCGCGTACGGTGTCGACGAGATGCTCCCCGGCGCGAGCGGCAAGGTGAAGGTCATCGGCTACAAGTTCGTCGACTTCGAGAACGGCGGTCGCATCGAGCGTCTCGGCCTGTCGGGCACGGCCGTGCCACAGACGCCGGTCGCGGTGACCGAGCCGACCGCCGCGCCCGACGAGAACAAGGATGATCTGCAGGCGTCGATCGACAACGGCATCAAGAAGATCGACGACACCACGTACGAGATCGACAAGAGCCTCGTCGAGAAGGTGCTCGTCAACCCGATGGCGGTCGCGAAGGGCGCGCGCATCGTGCCCGCGATGAAGAACGGCAAGCCCGAGGGCTTCAAGCTCTACGCGATCCGACCGACGTCGGTCTACGCGAAGCTCGGGCTCACCAACGGCGACACGTTGACGTCGATCAACGGCTTCGAGCTGACGAGCGCGGACAAGGCGCTCGAGGTCTACACGAAGCTGCGCGAAGCGAACTCGCTCGAGCTCGACGTCACGCGGCGCGGCAAGCCGGTCACCCTCAAGTACACCATCCGATGAAGGCCTTCATGACTCACTCCGTTCGCTTGGCTCCCGGTCAACGCCTGCTCGCGGCCGCCGTCGTCGTCGCTGGACTCGTCACTACCGTCGGGCCTCGCGCGGCGTTCGCCCAGCCGGCTCCGGCGCCTGCACCGACGACCCCGGTCGACGATCCGCTATACGCGTGCGGCAAGCGCACCGGGCCGATCGCGGTGACGTTCAAGCCCGAAACCGAGCTCAAGGACCTCATCACGTGGGTCATGGGCTTCACGTGCAAGAACTTCATCCTCGACCCGCGCATCGTCTCGACCGGCAAGAAGGTCACCGTGATCGCGCCGCTCAAGATGAGCCAGGGCGAGGCCTACAACGTGTTCCTCGCCGCGCTGTCGACGATGGGGCTCACGGTCGTGCCGAAGGGCAACGTGATGCGCATCGTCGAGTCGGCGACCGCGAAGAGCGAGACCGTGCCGATCTTCAAGGGCGGCATGCCGCCGAACAACGATCAGGTCGTGCGCTACGTGCTGCGCCCGCAGCACTCGAACGTCGAGGTCCTGCGCGCCGCGCTCGATGGCATCCGGTCGCCGGCCGGCAACGTCGCGGTCGCCGGCAATCTCTTGATCATCACCGACTACGCGAGCCAGGTGCGCGACATGATGTCGCTCGCGCGCTCGATCGACATCGCGGGCAACAGCGACGGCATCTACACGATCCCCGTCAAGTACGCCGACGCGACCCAGCTCGCGACCAAGCTCAACGAGATCCTGGGCGTCTCCGCGACAGCACCGCCCGCGGCCGCCGGCGGCAAGGCTGGTCGTGGCGGTGCAGCGGGTGCACCCGGCGCAGACGATGTCGCCGGCGCGGTGCCGACAAAGATCATGGTCGACGACCGCACGAACACGCTGATCGTGGTGTCCAGCGAGGCTGGCTATCTGCGCGTCAAGGCGCTGGTGTCGCGGCTCGACATCGCGCTCGAGACCGAAGGTGGCGCGGCGATCAACGTGTACGCGTTGCAGAACGCGCTCGCCGAGGAGCTCGCGACGACGCTCAACAACGCGTTCGGCCAGCAACAGCAGCGCCAGGGCCAGCGCCCAGCCGGTGGACCCGGTGCGCCGGCACCACCCGCGTCGCCGATCGGCGATGGCGCGTCGCTCGAGGGTCAGGTTCGCGTGATCGGCGACAAGGCGACGAACTCGCTGATCATCATGGCGTCGGGCCGCGACTTCCTCGCGGTGCGCGAGGTCGTCAAGCGCCTCGATCAGGCGCGCCGGCAGATCTTCATCGAGGCGTTGATCCTCGAGGTCCAGATCAACAAGCAGCTCAACATCGGATCGAGCTCGCACGGCGGGTATCCGACGAGCGGCGGTGATCTCATCCTCGGTGGCGTCCAGACGCCGGACCTTCGCTCGCTCAACCTGTCGTCGCTGATCAGCGCGACCGGCCTGATCGGCGGCCTGATCGGCGCGCCGCTCACGAACTCGCAGACGTTCCTCGGCACGAGCATCCCGTCGTACGGAATCCTGTTCCAGGCGCTCGCGACCCAGGACAACACGAACATCCTGTCCGCGCCGCACGTCATCGCGATCGACAACGAGAAGGCCGAGTTCTCGGTCGGTAACAACATCCCCTACAAGGCTGGCCTCTCGTTCGGCGGCATCGGCCTGCCCGCGAACGGCCAGTCGCTGCCCGGCTCGATCGGCCAGAACATCCAGCGCGAGAAGCTGAACCTGACGCTCAACGTCACGCCGCACATCTCGAGCAACGACGCGGTCCGCCTCGAGATCGAGCAGGAGACCAAGGACATCGGCGGCAACGACCCCGAGCTCGGCCCGACGTGGAGCGAGCGCAAGCTGAAGACCCAGGTCGTCGTCCACGATCAGCAGAGCGTCGTGATCGGCGGCCTCATCCAGGAGCGCGACATCTACAGCGTGACCAAGGTGCCGCTCCTGGGCGACATCCCGATCATCGGCTACCTCTTCAAGTACACGAAGAAGGGCAAGCGCAAGACAAACCTCTTGATCCTGCTCACGCCGTACATCGTGAAGGATCAGCTCGATCTGCAGAGCATCCGCGAGCGCAAGGTGCGCGAGCGTGACGAGTTCGTGCGGTCGTTCTCGACGCTCAACGAGATGAAGTATCAGCCGAAGATCGACTATCGCCGCAAGCGCGGCGTCGTCGAGGAGATCAACCGCTCGCTGCTCTCGGTCGAGCAGGACCTCGAGATCATGCGTGGGCTCGGCGAGCGCGAGGGCGTGCGCGACGGTGCGATCGACTACGCGCCGTCGAACATCGAGAACCCGGACGGAGCGCGCTGAGATGGTCGCACCGGGCTTTGCGATTCCGCGCGGCGGCGGGCCACAGGTACCGGCCGGTCCGGTCGCGCCGCGGCTCGGCGAGATCCTGGTTGGCCGGTGCGGCGTCGCGGTCGAATCGATCGAGCGCGCGCTCGGGAAGCAGCGCGAGGAAGGCGGCCTGATCGGCGAGATCCTCGTGCGGCTCCGGCTGATCGACGAGGATCAGCTCGCGCTCGCACTGTCGCTGCAGTCCGAGATGCCCTACCTCCGCGATCTCCCAACGCCCGACGACATCCCGGCCGAGCTGATCGACAAGCTGCCGATCAACTTCGCACGCCAGCGGCTCGTGCTGCCGATCGGCCGGGACAGCGCGAAGCGCGTGCTCGTCGCGGTCGCCGATCCGACGGCGGTCGACGTGATCGACGCGGTCGGCGTGCTGCTCGGAGAGCCCGTCGAGCCGGTCGTGGCGTCGGCGGCGAAGATCGTCGACCACATCAACAAGACGTACACCCGGCTACGCGGTGGTGCGGAGCTCGAGGAAGGCGCGAAGAAGGACGATCCGGAGGCCGAGGAGTTCGGCTCCGAGGAGCTCGTCGACATGCTCGACGCCAACGACGAGGCGCCGATCATCCGCTGGGTCAACTCGCTGATGTTCCAGGCCGCGAAGGACCGCGCCTCGGATATCCACATCGAGCCCGGCGAGCGCGACATCGTCGTGCGCTACCGGGTCGACGGCGTGCTCCGCGAGGCCAAGCGCGCACCGCGCAAGTTCCAGGCGTCGATCATCGCGCGCGTCAAGATCATGGCCGGCCTCAACATCGCCGAGAAGCGGCTGCCGCAGGACGGTCGCATCCGCCGCAAGATGGCCGGCAAGGACATCGACATGCGCGTCGCGACGGCCCCGACCGCCGCCGGCGAGCGCGTCACGATCCGGCTCCTCGATCGCAGCTCGGTGCTGCTCGGTCTGCCTGACATCGGCTTCGCGACCGATCACCTCGACCTGATCCGCGGCATCATCAAGCGGCCGCACGGCATCTTGCTCGTCACCGGCCCGACTGGCTCCGGCAAGACGACGACGCTCTACGCGTGTCTGTCCGAGATCAACGCGCCCGATATCAACATCCTCACCGTCGAGGATCCAGTCGAGTACCAGCTCGAGGGCATCTCGCAGACCCAGGTCAACTCGAAGATCGATCTGACCTTCGCGTCCGGGCTGCGCTCGTTCTTGCGCCACGATCCCGACGTCATCATGGTCGGCGAGATCCGCGATCGCGAGACCGCCGAGGTCGCGATCACCGCGTCGCTCACCGGCCACCTCGTGCTGTCGACGGTGCACACCAACGACGCCGCCGGCGGCATCACCCGCCTCATCGACATGGGGATCGAGCCATTCCTCGTCGCGTCGTCGATGGTCGGCCTGCTCGCCCAGCGCCTCGTGCGCCGGCCCTGCTACGAGTGCGCGCGCCCGGTCCGGCCCTCCGAGGAGATGCTGCGCGAGCTCGGCCTCGACGCGCAAACGTTCTTCGCCGGCGCCTATGACTTCCCGACCGTGAAGGGCCTGCGCCCGCCGCCCGTCGGCACCGTGTACGAGCCGGTCGGCTGTCGCATCTGCAACCAGCTCGGCTATCGCGGCCGGACCGGCATCTACGAGCTGCTGATGGTCAACGACCAGGTGCGGCGGCTCTGCCTCGACAAGGCCGACGCCGGCACGATCCGTAACGCGGCGATCGAGACCGGCATGGTGTCGCTGCGCTTCGACGGCGCGCGCAAGGTCATCCAGGGGATGACGACGCCCGAGGAAGTCATGCTGACCACGGCGGAGACCGGAGACTAGCGATGCCGATGTACGCCTTCAAAGGCATCGCCTCGAGCGGCAAGACGATCTCGGGTGTGCGCGACGCCGACTCGCCGAAGGGCTTGCGTCAGAACCTGCGCAAGGACGGCGTGCTCGTCACGAGCTTCGAGCTGTCGCGCGGCGGCAAGCAGGCGAAGGCCGAGAACGCGAAGAAGGGCGGGTTGTCGCGCGACGTCGATCTCGGCGGTTTCCTCGGCGGCGTCAAGAAGACCGAGATCGCGACGCTGACGCGCCAGATGGCGACGCTGATCCGCAGTGGCATCCCGCTCGCGGAGACGCTCGGCGCGCTGGTCGAGCAGATCACGAACATGCGGCTCAAGACGCCGATGTCCGAGGTCCGGACCGCCGTCAACGAGGGCAGCTCGCTCGCCGATGCGATGGCGAAGCACCCGAGGATCTTCGACGAGCTCTATGTCTCGATGGTCCGCGCTGGCGAGCTCGCCGGCAACCTCGACGAGGTGCTCGAGCGATTGTCGGACTTCCTCGAGGGCGCGCAGAAGCTCAAGAGCAAGGTCCAGAGCGCGATGATCTATCCGATGGTGATGGTGATCGTCGGCGGCGGCATCATGGCGGTGCTGATGATCAAGGTGGTCCCCGAGATCACGACGATGTTCACGCAGCAGGGCAAGACCCTGCCGCTCAACACCCGGATGCTGATCGCGTCGTCGAACTTCATGGGCAACCACTGGAAGGCGATCGCGATCGCGATGACCGCGATCGGCATCCTGTTCAGCAAGTGGAAGAGCTCGCCCGACGGCAAGAAGACCTGGCACACGTTCGTGCTGCAGCTGCCGGTCCTCGGTCAGCTCGTCCGCACGATCAACGTCAGTCGGTTCGCGCGCACGCTTGGCACGATGCTCGAGTCCGGTGTGCCAATGCTGCGCGCGCTCGATACCGGAAAACAGATCATGGGCAACGTCGTGCTCCAGGCCGCCGTCGAGGAGGCCAAGCGCGCGGTCACCGAGGGCGAGTCGCTGGCACAGACCTTGAAAAAGTCCGGTCAGTTCCCACCGACGATGATCCACATGGTCGCAGTCGGTGAGCGCGCCGGTCAGCTCGAACAGATGCTCGAGCGCGTCGCGACGACCTACGAGACCGAGGTCGACACCAAGCTGTCGCGGTTCACCGCGCTCCTCGAGCCCGTGATGCTCGTGGTCATGGGCGGCGCCGTCGCCTTCATCGTCTTCTCGATCCTGCAACCCATCATGGACCTCGGTCAGCTGTCCGGCCCGAAGTAAGGAGACCTTCATGCACACCCTGCACGCACTGCTCGCCAAGCTCACGA
Source organism: Deltaproteobacteria bacterium (assembly GCA_013812655.1). GTDB lineage: Bacteria > Myxococcota_A > Polyangia > Haliangiales > Haliangiaceae > JABFXX01. Next base: position 20,968 of record JACCTC010000243.1, read on the forward strand.
CTCGCAATGATCGCAAGTCCACTCGTCGCATCCGGCGCATCGCGCAGCGCGGCATGACCCTGCTCGAGATCATGATCGTGCTCGCGATCCTCGCGCTCGTCATGGGCCTCGTCGTCGGTCCGCGCGTCATGAAGATGTTCGGCGAATCGAAGGGCGAGACCACGAAGATCAAGGTCAAGAAGTACGCCTTCGAGGCCTACCCGTCGTGGGGCGCCGCGCATCAGGACAAGCAGTGTCCGGACAAGCTGTCGGACCTCAACGAATACGCGAACGATCAGTCGCCGTCGGCGATCAACGACGCGTGGGGCCGGCCGCTCAAGATGACGTGCGGCCCGACGAACCCGCCCGGCGTGAAGGGCGTCGGCGTGATGTCGTTCGGCGAGGATGGCCAGGAGAACACGGCCGACGACATCAAGTCGTGGGAGTGAGCGCGGCCGCCTGCACATGACGAAGTGAGCCATGTCTCCACGCCAGCGACATAGATGGTCGACGAGTGCCGGCATGACGGTGCTCGAGATCATGATCGTGCTCGCGGTCGTCGGTGGCCTGGCGTTCATCGTCCGTTCGGGCTTCCGGCTGATCACGAAGGCCGATCTCGTCGACAACGCCGGCGAGCTGGCCGCGATCATGCGGCGCGCGAGCCAGCTCGCGATCGAGCACGGCGAGATGCACCGGGTCGTGATCGACATGGACAAGCAGCTCTACGTCGTCGAGGTCTGTCAGGGTCAGACCGCGATCGTCCGCAACGAGGCGCTGCGCAACGACAGCGAGGAGACCAAGCGCGCGCTCGAGCGTGGCAAGCAGCGACTCAGCGACTTGCCGCCCGATGCGCTGGCGGCGGGCGATCCCGAGGAGGCGGTCCGTCGCGCCACCGCGATCTCGGGCCACCACATCGCCGATCGCCAGTGCGTGCCCGCGACCGAGGGGCTGACCGGCGACACGACTGGCAAGGGCTGGGCGCGCTCGCTCTACGCGCAGAAGGGCATCAAGTTCAAGGAGATCTGGGTCCAGCACCGCGATGACAGCGTCACCAAGGGCCAGGTCGCGATCTACTTCTTCCCGGTCGGCTCGGCGGAGAAGGCGGTCATCGAGGTCACCGACGGCAGCGAGACGTTCAGCGTGCTCGTCCACGGGTTGACCGGCCGCATCGAGCTCAAGGACGGCCCGCTCGAGGACGTCGACGATCACATGCTGCGCAACGTGATGGGCGACAAGGATGCCGATCGCGAGGAGCCCAAGTGAGGCGCCAGGCCGGATTTACCTTGATGGAGGTCATGATCGGCCTCGCGCTGCTCGGCGTGGCGCTCGTCGTGCTCATCAAGAGCGCGGGCAACAGCATCTTCAATGCGCGGCAGGCGCAGATGATGGGCGTCGCGACCGATCTGTCGCGCGGCAAGATGTACGAGATCGAGGAAATTCTTCTGAAGGACGGCTTCACCGATACCGATCAGTCCGAGGGTGACATCGGCGAGCCCGAGGCCGGCTCGGCGAAGCGCGGCACGGCCGACTCGACGAAGCGATCCGGCAAGTGCTTCGAGGAAGAAGGCTGGCCGAACGTCTGCTACGCGTATCGCGTCGAGCAGGTCGAGCTGCCGAGCTTCGAGGAGCTCCAGCAGATGGCGCAGGGCCGCGCCGCCGGCTCGGGCTCCGCGCGCGGCTCGGCGACCGGTTCGGGATCGGACGGTTTCGTCGAGGAGGGCGGCTTCGAGAACAGCGCGCTCGGCGGCATGCTCGGCCAGCTCGGTGGTGGCTTCGGCGGCGGCGGCGGCGACGGCGGCGGTGACATCGACTCGTCGATGGGCGCCGCGTTCATCCAGGGCCAGTACGCGATGGTGCAGCAGACGCTGAAGGCGTCGATCCGCAAGGTCACGCTCGTCGTGTGGTGGGACGTGATGGGTCGCGAACGCGATCTCAAGACCGTCGCGTTCTTCACGGATCCGGCGTCGATGGACAAGGTGCTCTCGGGGCTCGGTTCGCAGGAGCTGCCCGACGACTCCGCAGGCTCGGCAGCACCCGCGAGCCCCGGTGGGCGTGGCGGGCGGGGCTCGGCCGGCACCGGTGGACCGGGAGTTCCCAAGCGATGAGGTCGCGCAAGGCCCAAGCCGGGCTCACGCTGATCGAAGTGATGATCGCGTGCGCGGTCCTCGCGATCATGATGGCGCTCGCGTGGCGCACGATCGCGAACACCGCGGATAGCCGCAAGCGCTTCGAGGCCTTCGAGCAACGTAACCACGAGCTACGGATGGCGATGAACCGCATCGTCTCGGACTTCGAGCACGCGTATCTCTCCAAGAACGAGGACCAGCTGTCGAGCTACCCGCGCACGATGTTCATCGCGAAGTCGAGCTCGCGGCTCCCCGAGATCCGGTTCTCGATACTCGCGCACCGCGTGCTGTGGGCGGACGCGAACGAGTCCGAGCAGACGGTGATCTCGTACCTGTCGCGCAACGATCCCGAGCGCCCGGGTGTCGTCGACTGGGTCCGTCGCGAGCAGCGCCGGCCGTCGAACGAGCCGTTCGAGGATCTGCCGGCCGAATACGACGTGATCGTCCGCGACATCGTGTCCGCGAAGCTCGAGTTCTGGAACTGGAAGAACCTCGACTGGCAAGACACCTGGGACACCACGCAGTCCGACGGCCAGAAGGGCCTGTTGCCGAGCCGCGTTCGGATCACGGTGATCACCAAGGATCCAGCGGGCACCGAGTACAAGGTGATGACGCAGGCCCGGATCAACATGCAGGAACCCCTGAACTTCGTGCAGTGATGAAGCCCCTCTCCGCCATCTGGACCTTCCTGAACACCGAGCGCAGCCTCGGCGAGAAGCCTGCGCCCGCGCGACCGCCTCGGGTACGCCGCCGTCGCAAGCAGCGCGGCATCGCGCTGATCACCGTGCTGATCGCGATCTCGATCACGCTGGTGATGACGAACCAGTTCGGGACGACGACCAACATCGACATGTTCGCCGCGGCGAACTACCGCGATCAGATGCGGTCGCACTTCCTCGCGCGGTCGGCGCAGAACCTCGCGGAGCTCGTGATCCGACTGCAGCAGCGGATCGATAACATCAAGCAGCTGCGCGGCACCGTGCAGATCACCGACTTCGCCGATCAGATCATGCTCGCGTTCTGCGGGAGCCCCGAGGAGGTCCAGGCCGCGGTCGGATTCTCGCCGTCGGCGGTCAAGGGTCTCGGCGCCGACATCGGCACGTGCGGCGTGGTCGGCCAGATCACGACCGAGGACGACAAGATCAACGTCAACTGCGCGAACGGCAACGCGGCGACCGCCGCGACGTTGAAGAGCGCACTCGATGCGCTCGTGTTCTTCAACGCGTACGACCCGGTGTTCGAGGACGCCGACGCCGAGGGCTACCGCCGCGACCGCACGACCCAGGTGGCGTCGATCATCGACTACATCGACAGCGACAGCACGCGCGTCCGCGAGCGCGGCACGACCGAGGACTACGGCTACGAGAGCCTCCGCGATCCGTACAAGCCGAAGAACAACTACATCGACACCGTCGGCGAGATCAAGCTGGCGCGCGGCGTCGACGATCGGTTCTGGACGCTGTTCGGCAGCGCGTTCACGGTCTACGGCTCGTGCAAGACGAACATCTCGGCGCTGTCGAACAGCCAGCTGATCGCCGCGATCCTGTACCTGTCGGCGAAGAACCAGAACGATCCGGTGCTCCAGGATCCGAAGAAGCTGTTCGCGCTCGCGGCGCTCGTCGCCAGGGCGAAGCAGTTCGGCATGCAGTTCACGACGCTCGATGACTTCATCGACTTCGTGAAGGACCCCAACGCCTCGGTCGGCGCGCTCGCCGGCCAGCAGACCATGCAGGGCAGCGCCGCGAACAACGCGGTCAGCCAGGGCGGGCTCGCGGGTACCGAGAACCTCAAGCTCGAGCTCGACAAGGCCAAGCTGTCGCAGATGGCGACCGCCGGTCCACGCCGCACCTATCGCGTGCAGGCGTGGGGCGAGATCGAGCGCAAGCAGCAGAACGCGGACGGCTCGCCGGTGTTTCCGGCGATCCGCAGCACGATCACGGGAATCTGGGACACCAAGGTGGTCATCCAGAATGTTCGGAAGCCTCCCGCGCCCAAGGGTGCGTGGGTCTTCCTGAGGGAAGACTGACATGGCGACTCGAATGTTCGCGGTCGATCTCGGCGCGTGGAGCGTGAAGCTGGTGATCGCCAGCCCAGGCATCCGCGGGGCCACGTTGCTCCACGTCGTCGAGCGGCTCGTCCCGCCCGGTGACGAATCGTCCCCGGCGCCAGGAGCAAGTCCCGGCGCCTCCAGCTCGGCAGACCAGCGAGCGCGTGCCGTGCTCGCCGGCCTGATCGACGAGCTGCGCCTCCGCAACGAGACCGGCTACATCGGTGTGTTCGGCGATCAGGTGTTCACCCAGGTCATCGAGTTCCCGTTCAAGAACCTGCGCCGCGCCGAGCTCGAGAAGGCCGTCGGTGGCGAGCTCGAGGGCGTCGTCCCGGTCGATCTCGAGGACATGGTCTACGCGTTCGAGCCGCTGCCGCTCGCGCCCGCCGCGGGCCCGGTGCAGGCCGATGCCGCGCGCGGCCGGGTCGCGCCACCGCCCGACGGCATGCGCGTGCTGAGCTACGCGATGCGCCGCGATCGCGCGGAGCAGATGATCGAGATCGGCAGGGCCGCCGGCTATGACCCGCGTGGCGTGCTCGCGTGCGGTGGCGCCGCGGTGCGACTCGTCGAGCGGACGCCGTCGCTGATGCAGGCGCGCACCGATGGCGCGGTCGCGGTGATCGACATCGGTCACGACCGCACGGATCTCGTCGTCGTCGCGCATGGCAAGGCCGTGTTCAGCCGCAGCATCGGCCGCGCCGGCAAGCAGGTGACCGAGGCGATCGCGCGGCACTGGAAGCTGCCGTTCGAGGACGCCGAGCGTGCAAAGCACAGCGACGGGTTCGTCGCGTCGTCGACCGAGCCGGCACCGTCCGAGCAGTGGGCCAAGATCCATCAGGTCCTGATCGCCGAGCTCCAGCCGTTCGCGCGCGATCTGCGGCAGACGCTCGCGGCGTGCCGGGCGCGCACCGGGTTCACCGCGATCTCGGCGCTCGTCGTCGGTGGCGGTTCGCGGCTGCGCGGCATGGCGTCGTTCCTCACCGAGCAGCTCGGCATCCCGGCGTGGCGGCTCACCGCCGATGACTGCACCGCGCTCGCGGGCCCGCGACTCGGCCCCGATGCCGCGGCGCTGCCGCTCGACAGCGGCGCGATGACGGTCGGCATGGCCTACGACGCCGCCGGCGGCCGCCCGCAGTTCGATCTGCGATCCGGTTCCGCGAAGATGGACCTGTCGTTCCTGCGCGCCAAGGCGGTTCCGATCGGCGGTGCGGTGCTCGCGGTCGCCGCGTTCGCCGCGGTCAGCGCGTATGCGGACCTCTACCGTGTCCGCAAGGCCGAGAAGGTCCTCGCGAAGCGTCTGGTCGACGAGAGCGCCGCGCACTTCAACGGCGAGGCCAAGAGCGCCGACGCGATCCTCAGCACGACCGCCGGCGGTGCGATCGCGGCGGCCTCGCCGCTGCCGAAGATGTCGGCCTACGACATCCTGCTCGAGATCTCGAGCAAGGTGCCGCCGAAGGAGAAGATCACGCTCGACATCGACCGGCTCGACATCACCGATCTCAAGGTCGACATCGACGGCAGCGTGAAGACGCCCGAGGAGCTCGATTCCCTCGTCGCCGAGCTCAAGACGATCAAGTGCTTCAAGGACGTGCAGCGTGGACCGACGTCGTCGGGTGAGAACAACACGTTGAAGTTCAAGCTCACCATTTCTTCACAGTGCATGTGAGGTAGTCATGTCTGCATCCGACCGAGCACGAGACTTCTGGGACCGCATCTCGCCGCGCGAGCGCCGGCTCGTGGTGATCGCCGCGGTCGCCGCGCCGATCACGATCGCGATCTGGCTCGGCCTCCAGATCGCCGACGGCCTCGACGACATCTCGAAGCGCAACACGAAGATGCGCCGCGCGCTCGTCGTGCTGACCGATCTGCGCGCGCGCGGCCCACTGCAGCCGACCGACGACGTCGTCGCCACGATGGGAGATCAGCCGCTGTCGCTCGATACCTACCTCCGCAACGCCGCCAACAAGGCAGGGTTTCCGATCAAGGGCACGATCACGCCGCGCAACCCGGTCACCCGCAACGGCTTCGTCACCAGCTCGGTCTCGATCTCGCTCGACGATCTCGAGCTCGAGAAGGTCAAGGCGTTCCTCCAGGAGGTCGAGACCGCGTCGAAGGTCGTCGCGGTGACGAACCTCGACATCAAGCGTGACTTCAAGGACAAGAAGCTCGTGGACGCCAAGCTCGAGGTCTCGACGTACTCGAAGGAGCCGGTCAGCGGCGATAGCGAAGGCACCGGCTCCGCAGCTCCGAAGAAGGGCGGCTAGCGATGGCGCGCTTCCGTACCCCGCAGATCGGTCCGCGCGCTCGCAAGGCGCTGCGGATCGTCGGCTTCATCGTGCTCGGGCTCGTCACGTTCATCTTCGCGCTGCAGTGGACGTTTCCGTTTCACCGGGTCAAGGACAAGATCGTCGAGGTCCTGTCCGCGAAGTACGAGGTCGAGATCGGCGAGGTCGAGCGCGGGTTGATTCCCGGCCGCATGTATCTCAAGGCGCTGACCCTGCGCACGCGGCCGAAGAATCCCGAGGACATCGCGACGACGTTCTACGTCGAGCGGCTCGAGGTCGACGTCGGACTGTTCGCGTTGCTACGCGGCGTTGCGTCGGTCGACATCGACGCCAAGATCGGTCCCGGCCACATCACCGGCAACATCTCGCTGTCCAAGGGCGAGACCCAGATCCACCTCGACGGCGACAACTTGCCGTCGGAGCGGCTCCCGATGCGCGAGGCCATCGGGCTACCGATGTCGGGCAAGGTCGACTTCAAGTTCGATCTCGACCTGCCGAACCAGAAGCTCAAGTCGGGCAGGGCCGGACCCAACTGGCAGAAGGCCGTGGGTGGCGCGACCTTCGAGTGCGCCGCGGGCTGCACGTTCGGCGATGGCAAGACCAAGCTCAAGCCGAAGCTCAAGAACAACCGCAACCAGGCGTTCGCCGCCGATGGCATCGAGTTCGGCAAGGTCAACATCACCTCGCTGCTCGCGAAGATCGAGATCGGCAAGGGCCAGCTGACCGTGAAGCGCTTCGAGAGCAAGTCCGACGATGGCGAGCTGCACGTGCAGTTCGCGATGACGCTCGCGCAGGACATCAACGAGTCGATGGCGACCGGCTGCCTGCGGTTCACCGGGAGCCAGGCGCTGCTCAAGCGCGAGGCCAAGACGTTCGCCGCGATCTCGACGACCGGCGCGCCGCTCGGGCCGGACAACCTCTATCACATCAAGCTCGACGGCAAGGTGAAGGAGATGAAGCGGCTCGGTCAGATCTGCGGACCGGGCCTGCCGACCGATGACGACGCGCCCGGCCAGCCGTCGCGTCCGAACCTGACGATCCAGCCGGAGTCCGAGGTCCGGCCTCCTCCTGCCGACACCGGCATCACCACGCCGACGTTCAACCCGCCACCGCCCGTCGCGATCGACGCCGGCGCGGATGCCGCGGTGACCGTGCCGACGCCAGGTCCCGAGGGCGAAAACTCGCCGAACACCGGCTCTGCGAGCCCGCCACCACCGGGTGTCCCGGCGGCCGGCGAGCCACCGCCGCCACCGCCGACGCCACCGGGCGAGGACCGGTAGCCGATCCTACGGCCCGAGCCCGACCCACTCGGCGCCGTCCTCGCCGACCTCCTTCTTCCAGATCGGCACCCGATCCTTGAGCCGGTCGATCATCGCGCGGCACGCGGTGAACGCCTCCGCACGATGCGGCGCGGCCGCGGCGATCACGACGGCGATGTCGCCGATCGCGAGCCGGCCAACCCGGTGCTCGACCGCAACGCGCGCCCCGATGACCTCCGCCTCGATCTCGTCGCATAGCCGCAACATCTCGCGGACCGCCATCGTGCCGTACGCCTCGTACTCGAGGTGATCGACGACGACGCCGCGGCTGTGCCGTCGCACCATGCCGGTGAACGTGACGACGCCGCCCATGCCCGGACCGCCGACAGCCGCGAGGCAGCGATCGAGCGAGAGTGGTGTCGCGAGCAGCTGGACGTGACGAGGAGGCGGCGGGCCGATCGGATCGGTCGAAGTCCCGGCTCCGCCGGCGACCGGCGGGATCAGCGCGAGCTCGTCGCCGTCGGCGAGCGCACCCTCGTCGTCCATAAAGTCCTGGTTCACGGCGCAGCGAAACTTGCCGCGCAGCACACCGATCGCGGGGTGTCGGGTCGCGAGCGTATCGATCGCGTCACGCACGGTCGCGCCCGCGGCGAGCTCGAGCTCTTCCTCGTCGCGCCCGATCCGCTCCCGGAACACCGCGAAGTAGAGGACCTGGATCTTCATGGAGCGGTGATAGCGTGCGCTCGAAGATGGCGTCCACCGAGAGCGAGCACCTGCAGCGCCTCTATCGCGCGATCTACGTGGTGATCCGGCGCATCCCGAAGGCGCGGGTAGCCACCTACGGCCAGATCGCGGAGCTCGCGGGGATCCCGGGCGGCGCGCGGATCGCGGCGTCGGCGCTCAAGGTGTCGAAGCCCGCGGATCAGCTGCCGTGGCAGCGCGTGATCGGCAAGGCAGGTCCTGCGCGCGGCCGCATCGCGATCCACGATCCCGTGGGTGCGGCGATCCAGCGCCAGCTGCTCGAGCGCGAAGGCATCGCGATCACCGACCGCGGACTGATCGCGCTCGATCGTTACGGCTGGCTGCCCGGCGACGCCCCGGCACGCGGCCGCCGTGTACCGGCTATAGCCGGACGAGCCCGCGCCGCATCGCCTCGACGACCGCCTCGGTCCGCGTCGACGAGCCGAGCTTCATCATCACGCCGTTGACGTGGAACTTCGCCGTGTGATCGCTGATGCCGAGGCGATCCGCGATCAGCTTGTTCGACAGCCCCTCGGACAGCAGCTGCACGACCTGGCGCTCGCGCTCGGTCAGCTCGCCGCGTCCCTTGGCCGACGCCTCGTGCGTTCGCGTCGGCTGGTTCGGGACCAGACTCGCAGCGAGTGCGGTATCCATCACGGTGAGACCGCTGCGGACCGCCGCGAGCGCGGCATGGATGCCTGGGCCGACCTGATCGCGCAGCACGACGCCACGTGCACCGGCCGCGAGGGCAGGGCCGACGTGCGACGCATCACCGACAACCGCGACCACCGGCACGGTCATCGCGCGGAGCTCGGCGAACCGCGCGAGCGCCTTGCTCGCATCGATGCCGGCGTCCCAGAGCGCGACCTCGGCGCCATCCTTGTCGACGACGTCGATCGAGCCGACCTGCGCGAGCAGGCTCGAGAGCCCGGCACGCAGCAACGGGTCGTCGGTGAGCAGCGAGACCTTGATGGGGTCAGTGACGGCGATGATCGACGGAAGATTTGGATTGCGGGTCATGGGTCTGTCTCAGCCTCTGGCGGTCGGAGGTCAAAGCTGACGCGAACGTTAGAGTGTAAGGTGACCACGCGGGACCTCCAGGTCAACCCTCGCTGGATGGGCAGGGCAGCTGTACAGCGTCCCGACAGATGCCCGGGTACCTGACCGATTTCCGTCGAGAACCTCGCCTATTGGCCGATGTTCGCGGTCGGCGATGCGCGCCACGATGAATTCCGAGAAGGAGAATTCCAATGGCGCAACCAGCACTCGACGTCTTTCATTCGCTCGATCAGGCCCTCGCCGCCGCCGTCGCGGCAGCAGCCCCCGCCGTCGTTCATGTCGATCGTGGTCGCTCGGGTGGCACCGGGATCGCGTGGCCCGGCGCGACCGCCGACCTCGTGATCACCTCGAGCTTCCACACACCCGACCAGACCACGGTCGGCATCGCGACCGCCGATGGCGACCTCGATCGGCGCGATGCCGAGGTGATCGGCCGCGATGCCGGGACCGATGTCGCGCTGCTCCGGGTCGCGGGCGGCGGGCTCGCACCCGCCAAGCTGCGCGAGCTCGACGGCCTCTCCGTCGGTAACCTCGCCCTCGCGCTCGGCCGCCCGGGACGCAGCGCGCGAGCCTCGCTGCGCGCGATCGGCGTGCTCGGTCCCGAGGTCCGCACCGCATGGGGCGGCCGTCTCGACCGTTACGTCGAGAGCGATCGCCAGATCCCGCGCGGCTTCGCGGGCGGTCCTCTGATCGATGCCGACGGCGCGGTGATCGGCATGAACACGCGCACGTTGCTGCGCGGCTCGGATCTCGCGATCCCGGTCATCACGCTCCGTCGCGTCGTCGACGAGCTGGTGGCGCACGGTGGCATCCGTCGCGGCTACCTCGGCGTCGGCGCGTACCCCGCGCAGCTGCCGGCACCGCTCGCGCAGCTTGCAGCGGGTCGCGATCGTGGCGCGCTCGTCGCGAGCGTCGAGGACGCAGGACCGGCGGCGACCGCTGGCGTGCAGATCGGCGACATCCTCGTCGAGGTCGAGGGCACCGCGGTCACCGGACCCGACAGCCTGCGCAGCGCCCTCGGTGATCGCCCGGGCGCGGCCGTGACGCTCGTGGTGCTCCGCGGTGGGGCGCGGCTCGAGCTCGCGGTGACGCTCGGGAGCAAGCCTTGATCGCGATGGCGCCACGCGTGGAGCCACCGGCCCCGACCGCGGTGCCGGCCGGTGCGGCGCCCGCCGCGACACTCGACGACGCGACGTTACTCGACGCCTACTCGCACGCGGTGACCGGCGTGGTCGATCGCGCCGGGCCCGCGGTCGTCAGCCTCGAGATCGCAGCGAAGCGCGGCTCGCGTGGCGGCGGCGGCGGCGCCGGTTCGGGCTTCGTGGTGACCCCGGATGGCTACGTGCTCACGAACAGCCACGTCGTCGCGGCGTCGCGCCGGATCCGCGTGCGCGCGCCGTCGGGCGAGACCGCGGAGGCGCAGGTGATGGGCGATGACCCGGCCACCGACCTCGCGGTGATCCGCGTCGATCCGGCAGCGCTCGCAGCGACGAGTCCCATCCCGTACCTGCCGATCGATGGCACACTCGCGCCGCGCGTCGGCCAGCTCGCGGTCGCGATCGGCAACCCGCTCGGCTTCGAGTCGACGGTCTCGACCGGCGTGGTCTCCGCGCTCGGCCGCAGCCTGCGCGGACGCAGTGGTCGCCTGATCGACGGCATCATCCAGCACACCGCGCCCCTCAACCCCGGCAACTCCGGCGGACCGTTGCTCGACGGCAGCGGCCGCGTGCTCGGCGTCAACACCGCGATCATCGCGCAGTCCCAGGGCATCGGCTTTGCGATCGCGGTCGAGACCGCGGCGTGGGTCCTCGGCCAGCTGCTGCAGCACGGTCGCGTCCGTCGCGCGTGGCTCGGCGTCGGTGCGATGCGGCGACCGCTCGATCGCCGGCTCGCGTATCACCACGGCCTCGGCGCCGCGGCCGTCGAGGTCCAGAGCGTCGAGCCGGGTAGCCCGGCCGCGCGTGCGGGCCTCCGCGACGGCGATCTGATCGTCCGGTTCGGCACGATCGCGACCGACGGCATCGACGAGCTCCATCGCGCGCTACGCACGTGGACCGCCGGCTCGCCGGTGACCCTGCACGTGATCCGTCGCGGCTCGCCGATCACCGTCGAGATCACGCCGGCCTACACGGCCTGAGCTACTTCGTCGGCAGGTCGGGGCGGACCTGGATGAACAGCTCCTCGAGCTGCTTCTTCGAGACCGCGGTCGGACACTCGGTCATCAGATCGGAGCCGCGCTGCGTCTTCGGGAACGCGATCACGTCGCGCATGAACTCGGCGCCGGTCATCAGCATCGCGAGCCGGTCGAGCCCGAACGCGATGCCGCCGTGGGGCGGCGGCCCGTACTTGAACGCGTCGAGCAGGAACCCGAACTTCGCGCGCTGATCGTCCTCGCTGATGCGCAGCGCCTTGAACGCGCGCGCCTGCAGATCGCTGCGGTGGATTCGGATCGACCCGCCACCAACCTCGACTCCGTTCAGCACGAGGTCATACGCGCGCGCGAGCACCTTCGCCGGCGCCTCGTCGAGGAGCGGCTCGTCCGCGGTACGCGGCGACGTGAACGGGTGGTGCGCCGCGGCGATCTCGCCGGTCGCGTCGTCGACCTCGAACAGCGGCGGATCGGTCAGCCACATGAACTGCCACTCGTGCTTGCGGATGAGGCCGAGCTTCTCGCCGATGTGCAGCCGGATCGCGCCCATCGTGGTGTTCGCGATCTTTGCCTTGTTCGCGACGAAGATCAGCACGTCGCCGGGCTGCGCCTTCGCGATCTGGTTCGTTTGCTGGCGCGCCGCCTCGTTGAAGTTCTTCGCGGCCGGGCCGCCACTCCAGGCGCCACCGTCGCCGACCTTGATCCACGCGGCCTGTGCGCCGAACGACTTCGCGAAGTCGGCGAGCCCGTCGAGGATCGCGCGCGTCAGCTTCTCGTCCTTGGGGACGCGGAGCGCCTTCACGATGCCGCCGCTGCTGACGACACTCTCGAGGATGCCGTAGCCGCTGGTTCGCGTTGGCTCGGTGATGTCGCACAGCGTGAGGTCGAGCCTTAGGTCCGGCTTGTCGACCCCGTACTTGTCCATCGCCTCGGCGTACGCCATCCGCCGCAGCGGCAGCTTCAGCTCGATGCCGAGCACGTCCTTCCACAACGTCGCGATCAGCCCCTCCATCATGGTCTGCAGGATCTGCTCGTTGACGAACGACATCTCGATGTCGATCTGCGTGAACTCCGGCTGCCGCTCGTTGCGCAGATCCTCGTCGCGGAAGCAGCGGACGATCTGGAAGTACCGCTCGTAGCCCGCCACCATCAGCAGCTGCTTGAAGATCTGCGGTGACTCCGCGAGCGCGTAGAAATTTCCAGGATTGAGCCGCGACGGCACGAGGAAGTTTCGCGCGCCACCCGGCGTGTACTTCACCATGAACGGCGTCTCGATCTCGAGGAAGCCATGCGTGCCGAGGTAGTCACGCGTCGTCCGCGTGATCTGCGAGCGCATCACGAGGTTCTTCTGCAGCCGCGGCCGTCGCAGATCGAGATAGCGGTACTTGAGGCGCACCGTGTCGTTGGTGTCGATGTTGTCCTCGATCGCGAACGGTGGCGTCTCCGCCTCCGAGAACACCTCGAGCTCGTCGATCCAGACTTCGACCTCGCCGGTCGGAATCTTCTCGTTCGTCATCTTCTTGAGCTTGCGCTCCTCGCCGGGCTCGCCCCGCGAGAGCTGCTCGCCGCGCATCCGGACCTCGCCGACGATGCCGATGCACCACTCCGCGCGCAGGGTGTCCGCGATCGTGTGGACCGCCGCGATCCGCGACTTGTCAGCGACGACCTGCGTCACGCCATCGCGATCGCGAAGGTCGATGAAGATCCGCTCGCCGTGGTCGCGATACGACTGGACCCAGCCCGTCAGGACGACCTTCTTGCCGGCGTCCCCGGCGCGCAGGGCGCCGCAGCTATGAGTCCTCGTGTGAGTCGACAGAAACGCACTCATGGCGGCGGACGATAGCTGATCCTCTCGAGGGCTGGTGCGATCCCGCCATACATCCAGTTTTCCCAACAGTTGCGATCGGATCCGATCCCTCTGCTTGTGGATAATTTGATCCACAGGGAAGCGGCGCGTTAGCATTTTCTTGTTGGTTGTTGCGGCGGTGGCGGGCAGACGGCGTGGCGACCGGAGCGGGCTACGCATTGGTACCCGTCCGCCCGGCGCGCGCCCTGACTTACGAGCACCCATAACTTGTCGATGTGCTTCAATAAGAGGAGTCCGCGTTGAGCGAAGCCTTGCCGGCATCACCCTCTGCCCCGTACGTCGATCCTTGTTCTGGCAGCTCGCTGTCCAGTGAAGGAACGAGCCGCGCGGTCGGACTGGTCGAAGCCCTACGTCGCAGCGGCGTGTCGAAGACCACGAAGCGGATCTCGCAGGAGATCCTCGATGCTCAGGACAGCCTCGAGCGCCGGATCCGCGCGCATCTCCAGCGCGGCCGCGTCCAGGTCACGCTCACCGACAACCGCTACACGATGATCTCGGTCCGGCGCGTCGCGAAGGAGCGTCGATACGAGGTGCGGCTGCACCACATGTTCGCCGATGCCGATCCGCTGATCACGCGCGCCCTCGCGCGCTACATCGCCGATAACGACGCCGATGCTTCTCGCGTGCTCGGCGACTTCATCGACGACAACTCGGGACACGTTCGCGGCCGCTCGCGCCGCACGCCGACCACGGTGATCTTCACCGCGGGCGAGCACCATGATCTCCGCGCGATCTACGACGATCTCAACGCGCGCTACTTCGAGAACAAGATCGACGCAGCGATCACGTGGGGCGCACGCTGCGGCCGGCCGCGCCGCCGCAATTCGATCAAGATGGGCAGCTACTCCGTCGAGGATCGGCTGATCCGCATCCATCGCTCTCTCGATCGCGAGTTCATCCCGCGTTACTTCGTCGCGTGGATCGTCTTCCACGAGATGCTGCACCAGGTGCACGACATCCGCGTCAAGAACGGCCGCCGCGAGTTCCACTCGAAGGAGTTCATGGCCGACGAGGCGCAGTTCGAGCAGTACGACGAGGCGAAGCGCTGGGAGCGCCGCAACCTCGACGCACTCCTGACCTACTGACGCCGCGCGTCACCGGTTGACTCGCGACGCGCGCCACCGCTCGTCGCACCTGTGGTGTCGATCCGCGTACGCCTCCATACGGCGACCCGAGATCTGCGCCTCGCTCGTCGGTGCGATCGCGCTCGCGTGTGCGAACTCGTCACGCAGGTTTCACACCGAGGACGGAAAACACGTCCGCATCCGGAACACGCGTGAGGCAACGATGTTTGCGATCGCCTCGCGCATCGCATCGCGTATGCTCGGCGAACCTTGGCAGAGCTCGAACGTCGACGTGCGATGCGAGTCCCGGCTCGCGGCTTCGCGGTCATTCGCTCCGAAACTGGGCACTCCGAGACCGCGCGTGCGCCGCTGCACGGCTCGCTCGAGAACCTCTCCGAGACCGGTGCCCTCGTCCACCTGTCGGCGAAGCCGACCGGCTCGTTGCCACAGGACGCGCTCGATCTCGAGCTTCGGCTCCCCGAGGGCGACGGCTGGGTCACCGCGCGCGCCGTTCGCGTCGAGCGAATTGGGCCCCGCGCTGGCTGGCACCTCGCGGTCGTCTTCGATCGACTCCCGGTCATGATGCGCACCGCGATCGAATCCTCGATCGAGCATGCGGTCTCGGCGGCCGAGCGGCGTGCCGTCGTCGTGATCGACGATCAGGTCGAGCGCCGCAATTCGCTGATCGAACGGCTCGTGCACGGCGGTTTGACGCCGCTTGCTCCGCAGACCCCGCTCGAGGCGATCGAGCTGCTGAGCCGGTCGCAACTCCACATCAGCGTGTGCTTGCTCGCTCCCGGATTCGGCGTGGCGTCGTCGACGGACCTCGCCGCGATCCTGTCCGAAAGCTTTCCGTGGGTGACGACTATGCAGATCACCGACGACCTCGACATCACGACGGCGCGTGCGCTCGCCGCGTGGGCCGCGACTCCGGTCGCGCGCATCAGCGCCGCGATCGGCTGAGCTCGGTCACCACTCGACGTCGCTCCGCGCGCACCGACCTCGTCGAGTGTCGGCACGCTGAAGAGCGGGATCGGTGTCCGCGAGCTCGTCGGTGCGATCGATGTTCGCGACGATCGCGCGCGCGGCTTCGTCGCCGCGCTTCGCGCGAAACTGTGCGCGCCTCACATCCGCCGCCGTGTAGCGCGTGCCGTCGCGACCGATCGTGTAGAGCTGTCCCGTCTGCAGATCGAGGATCACGTGCGTCTTCATGTCGGACCTCCTGGTTGCTCGGAGCTCTCGACCGCAGGACGCCACGGTTGCGAAAAACTATCGGGAGCGTGCGAGCTCAACTCCCAGATCCGGTCCCCGGCGCGTCGGCGATCTTCGCAGCGAGCGGGGTCCCGTCGATCAGGTGTTCCACGAGACCGGCTGCGTCGGACACCTCGAGCGCGGCGTACCAGATCGCGTCTGGATACACGACGGCGTTCGGCCCGTCGAAGCAGGGACCGAGACAACCACAAGTCGTGACGAGGACATCCGTCGCTCCGCGCGCGATCAGAAGGTTCTGCACCGCAGCTGCGAGCGCGTCGCCTCCACGCGGCCCACATGCGGGCTTTCCGCTCGCGCGTGGGTTGGTGCAGACGAACAGATGTCTGCGGGGCATTCGCACACGATGTCTACCTAGATGCACGGTGTCAATGAGGCGCGGCTTTTTGACGCCCTTATCGCTTGAGAGAAGTGGTGAAGGAGCTAACATCCGTCCGCGCTGTTTCTGGGGGACTGAAGCAGCCGCACCTGACGCCACTCGATGACGCCACAACACCACATCATCAAGGAGACGTCAGAGACGCTCTCGCGTTTGCTGCAGGACGAGTTCAAGCGCAACGGCTACAAGCGCGTGCACATCGTCGAGCAAGCGCCGAAGCCGGACGCGATCGAAGGCAAGCTGCCGGCAGTCTCGGTCTACCTCTATCAGATGTCGATCGATCCCGAGGGCTACGACTCGACGCCGTCGAGCGAGCTCGTCGAGGTTCCGCAGGACGACGGCTCGATCAAGGAATTCTTCCGCCGCCGCCGGTTGTGGGTCCGCCTCGATTACTTGATGTCCGCGTGGGCGCAGACGCCGGAAGACGAGCAGCTCCTGCTCGGGCTCATCATCCGCACCGTGATGGAGAATCCGGAGATCACGCGCGACCGGCTCAAGGGCCAGTCGTTCGAGGACGACTTCAAGCTCAACATCCTGATGTCGGCGCGGCTCGACGAAGGCACGCTCGCGCGGTTCTGGGGAAGCCTCAACCAGCCGGTGCGTCCGGCGGTGCAGGCGTGGACCGCGATCCCGATCCTTCCGGAGAAGCTCGAAGAGTTCAAGCGCGTGCAGTCGCGCCAGCTCGAGTACAAATCGATCACCGACCCCCGGATCTCCGAGACCGGTCCGTCGGGCAACCCGTTCCTCGCCGCTCGCAGGCTCGACCTGGGCGGCACGCCCGGACCCAGCGGAGGCGGCGGAACGAAGAAATAAGGTTCGTGCTCGTCACGTGCATGGGGCACGCGTCGAGCCGAGGAAACCCCGGAACGCTCGTACCGAGCCGACCGGGTGGGATAGACGGACGAAGACCACCGTCATCTGCAACGACAAGGGAGAACACTCGAAATGGCTACCAGCTACCTGTCACCTGGCGTTTATGTCGAAGAAGTCGATCGCGGTTCAAAGCCGATCGAAGCAGTCGGAACCAACACCGTTGGTTTCCTCGGCGAGTCCTCGAAGGGGCCCGTGAACGAGTCCGTCCTCATCACGAACTGGTCGCAGTTCGTGAAGACGTTCGGCGACTTCAAGGACTGCAGCGAGCACCTCGCACATGCGGTCTACGGCTTCTTCAACAACGGCGGCTCGCGCTGCTTCGTCGTCAACGTCGGCGCACCCGAGACCGCCAAGGTCGAGGTCAAGCCGACCGGCGACAAGAAGGACGAGAAGCAAGCCCAGCCGGTCACGACCGGCGGCGGTCGCGACGCGCTCTACATCGGTCGCGATGGCGGCCCGGGCGCGCGCACCGGTCTGAAGTGCTTCGACGAGATCGACGAGGTCGCGATCCTCGCGGCTCCGGGTCAGGTCTCGCCGGCCGTTCAGGACGCGCTGCTCTCGCACGCCGAGACGCGCAAGGATCGCTTCGCGGTCCTCGACTCGCCAGAGACGATCACGGGTGGCGTCGACAAGCTCCCGAAGCCGCGCGACTCGAAGTACGGCGCGTACTACTTCCCGTGGATCCAGGTCTATGACCCGGACAAGGGCAACATCTTCGTTCCGCCGTCGGGCCACATCGCGGGTGTCTACTCGCGCACCGACAGCGAGCGCGGCGTCCACAAGGCGCCCGCGAACGAGATCGTGCGCGGCGCGCTCGGCCTCAAGTACAACGTCAGCAAGGGCGAACAGGACCTCCTGAACCCGAAGGGCATCAACGCCATTCGCTTCATGAACGGTGGCATTCGCATCTGGGGCGCTCGCACGCTCTCGAGCGATCCGTCGTGGCGCTACATCAACGTGCGTCGCCTGTTCATCATGGTCGAGTCGTCGATCGAGCGCGCGACCCAGTGGGTCGTCTTCGAGCCCAACGACCATCGCCTCTGGAAGCGCGTGCAGCGGACGATCAGCTCGTTCCTGACGCTCCTCTGGC
>JACCTC010000249.1 GCA_013812655.1 Deltaproteobacteria bacterium
CCGCGGACGATGCCCGACAGCGGCATGCTGACCTGGGACCACGGTTTCTTGCGCGCGGCGTCGGTGCTGCTGCGGCGGCATGTGGCTGACGAAGATCTGTTCTGGGAGATCCTCCGACATCCGTCCGCGAGGTTCGTCTCGGATCTCCTGCTCGGCATCAGCACGACGCGCGACATCGGCCTCGTGCTCGCGCTGCTGTTCGCCGCGCGGCCGCCGCTCCGCAAGCTCGTGATGCGCCGCGAGGAGTACGACCGCTCCGCGAATCCCGGAGATGGAGCGAGCCAGCGAACGCTGGCGAGCGGGGCTCGGCCGTGGGCGGCGGTCAGCTTCGCGGGCCTCGCGACGACGTTTCCGATGCTCGAGGAGCTCGACATCGAGCTCGCCGCGCGCGCCGTCCAGCTCCACGCGCTCCCCGCCGAGCGGATGCGCCGGCTGCGGCTGGTGATCGACGGCAACGTCGCCGACCTCGCCATCGTGCTCGCCACACCGTGGCCCGTGCTCGCGGAGCTCGAGCTCGCGCGCCCGAACCCGAGCGGGCTCGCCGCCACGTTCGCGGAGCCGCGGTTTCCGGCGCTACGCCGGCTCAAGCTGACGCATCCGTCGCGCGGCATCGAGCTGTGTCGCGCGGTCCTGCGATCGTCGGTGGCCGCCGGTCTCGAGCGCCTCGATCTGACGCAGACCCCGCTCGATCCAGAAGCGGTGACCGCGCTCGTCGACGGCCGCGACCAGCTCGGCGGTCTCGGCGTGCTGCGGGTGACGCGCGCGAGCGTGCGGGAGAACGGCGTCGACCGCCTGCGCGCCGCAGGCTATCCGATCGAAGCAGCCGACTGAATCAGATCGGCGAGAGCGAGTAGTTGATGCGGACGCGCGCGCCGGATCCCGTCAGCGTGATCGTGGCTTCCTTGCGCCAGCCGGTCTCGAAGGCGTTGGTGAGCGTCTCGTTGCCGAGCGCGTCATCGCTGAACAGATCGCTCTCGCGGAGGTCGGCGCGCAAGCGGATCGACTCGCCTGCTTTTGGCGACACGCTGATCACGGCCTCGGCGAGCGGCGCGCCGCTACCGAACTGCGTGCCCTGGCGGATGCGCACCCAGTTGTCGCCGTTCTTGTCGAACAGCGTGCTCGACGACGTTCCCTCGGCCCAGATCCGGCCGTAGATCTCGAGGTCGTCACCGGGGTCACCGCCGGCGTTGTCAACCGCGATGCTCTGCAGCGTGACCTTGATCTTCTGCGAGACCCGCGTGCACTCCTTGACGTCGTAGTCGGTGGTGAACGACATCCGTGCCGGCGAGTTGTCCTGCAGGTAGTTCAGCTTGTACGCGATCGGTGCGCCCGGGGATTCCTTCGAGTAGTTGCCGCCGGTCTTGATGAAGGCGATCAGGTTCTCGTAGCTGTCGATCGTGTTGACCGCGGTGCCGGCGTCGCCGCCGAGGATGAACGCGGTGATCTTGCTCTTCGAGATGATGTCCTTGTAGGTGACCGAGACGTCGCCGCGGACGTCGACGCCACCCGAGTACGCGAACTCGAGCGCCGCGCCCATCTCCTCGTTGGAGTACTCGGACTCGAACGTGAACACGACCATGCGGCCGTAGGTCACCGACGAGACGTAAGCGGGCGGATGCGCGTCATCCATCTTCGAGGCGACTTCCTCGAGCGTGACCGTCGGCGCAAGCATCTTGCTCGGCGACGCCGGCGCGTCGAGATCGACCGTGTAGTACGCCTGCGTGTAGCGGACGACGTAGCGCGACCGGATCTCCTGCTTGTCCCAGTTGAAGCTAGCCTTGAGGCTCGCGAGGCCGAGGCCCCAGCTCGCCTGGATGCCGAGCGCCATGTTGAGCTGGCTCTCCGAGTGAACCTGCTCGATCTCGCTATAGAGGTTGGCGGGCGTCGACCCCGTGATCTCGGCGTCGAGGATGCTGGCGAGCGCGTTGCGGTAGGCGGAGAGGCTCGGCTCCTCGATCACGGCGCTCTTGCCGCCGCCGAGGTTCTCGAGGCTCACCGAGATGGTCGCCGGCGCACGTGGCAGCACGACCTGCGTGAACAGGCCGGTAAGGACCGAGTCGGCGCTGACGAGCGCGCCGGGATACAGCGAATCGGAGTTCGCGGCGTAGCCGACGATCCGGTCGTACTGGCGGGTCTCCTGCAGGTTCTGCGTGGAGCACTGGTAGTCGCCTTCGCGCGCGTCCTGCGTGCGGGCACCCATGTCGACCTTCGCGGGCGCGACCGGGAGATATGGCAACGCGGTGATGTACTCGTCGATCGCGTTTCCCTCGGACTCTACCGCTGCGTTGCTGCATGCAGTGAGCACCACGAACGAGGATATCCAGGTGAGGCGCATATGTGCAGTCGTGCCGTAGCAGGAAGCCGGCCACACACACGTGGCGCAGTCACAGCAACTTGCGTGGGGATCCACACGTTCCTGCTCGGGCTAGCTCACCTCACTAGCCACGGTGACCTGGCCAGTCGATCAGCCACCACCGGTGGGGTAGGGTTCGAGTGATGACAACTGGCCGCATCCAGCTCGACCGCCGTGGCCACGTTCTCCTCATCGGGCTCGACCGTGCCGCGAAGCGAAACGCGTTCGATCTCGCGCTGTGGGACGCGGTGTGCCTGGCCTACGGCGAGCTCGATCGCGATCCCGAGCTGCGGGTCGGCGTGCTGCATGCCCTCGGCGATCACTTCACCGGCGGCCTCGATCTGCCGGCGTGGGCGCCGATCTTCGCGAGCGGACGGTTTCACATCCCCGACGGCGGTCTCGATCCGCTCGGCCTGAGCGGCCGTCGCCTCGGCAAGCCGATCGTCGCCGCGGTCCAGGGCATCTGCCTGACGATCGGCATCGAGCTCATGCTCGCGACCGACGTCCGGATCGCCGCAGCCTCGACGCGCTTCGGCCAGATCGAGATCAAGCGCGGGATCTATCCGGTTGGCGGCGCGACGCTGCGCTTCCCGCGCGAGGTCGGCTGGGCCAACGCGATGCGCTGGCTGCTGACCGGCGACGAGTTCGACGCCGCCGAGGCTCTGCGGATCGGGCTCGTCCAGGAGGTCGTCGCGCCGGGCGAGCAGCTCGCACGCGCCACCGCGCTCGCGGACGTGATCGCTCAGCAGGCCCCGCTCGGCGTCTACGCGACCCTGGCGTCGGCGCGCGCGGCACTGCCCGAGGCCGAGGCGGCCGCGGCGATCCGCCTGCTGCCCGATCTGCAGCCGCTGATGAACAGCGAGGACATGCAGGAGGGTCTGCGCGCGTTCATGGAGCGTCGCCCCGGGAGCTTCCAGGGTCGGTGACCATGGCGATCCAGGCCCGCCTGTTCGACATCGGCCTCGCGCAGATCTACGCGCGTGCCGTCCTCGCGATCGCGCGGGCCGATCACGAGCTCGGCCTCGAGGAGGGTCTGCGGATCGAGCGGCTGCTCGAGGCCCGTTCCGGTCGGCCGGTCGCCCTCGACGATCTGCTCCTCGACGAACCCCTCGAGCCCGCCGAGCTCGTCGCGCTGATGCGCGCGCATGCCGGGCCGTTTCGCGGCAACTCGGTACATCCCGGCGAGCTCGCCGCGATGATCGTGATGGATGCGATCGCGGTCGTCCTCGCGAAAGGCTACGTCTCCGAGGGCGAGGCGCGCGAGCTGCTGCGGTTCGCGGTTGCCCTCGGATGCAGCGTCGACGAGGTCCGTGCGATGAGCGCGCATCTCGTGCCGTTCCTCGCCGCGCTCGAGCGGATCTAGAGCGCGAGCGTCATCGCGACGTCGTCGATCGACACGCCGTCGACCCGAAACTGATCGCGCACCGTGCCGACCTCGACGAACCCGGCCGCGCGATACACCGCACGCGCGCGGCTGTTCTGCGCGAACACGCCGAGATCGAGCCACGCGAGGCGATGCTCGCGAGCCCACGTGATCACGGTCTCGAGCAACGCTCGGCCGTGGCCCTGGCCGCGTGCGCGGCGCTGGATGCCGATCCCGAGCGTCGCGCGATGCAGCTCGGCGGGCAGCCGGCCGCCGGTTAGATCGACGTGGCCGACGATCGTCGTGCCGTCGATGAGGCCCCACGTGCGCAGCCACAGCGGCTCGCGGAGCGGGCGCGCCCACCCTTCGCGGTGACGCTGACCGATCACGACCTCGTCCATCACTTCGTGGCGCGAGCGCGGCCGGAAGATCACGTCGCCGTCGCGTCCCGACTCGTCGCTGCTCCGGCAGAGGTGTGCGAACAGCAGCGGAAACTCTGCGTCGGCGAGCAGCCTGATCCGCGGCTTCATGGCGGCATCCTCGCACGCTTGAACGCACGCTCGACGTCACCGATGATGCCGGCGTGACGGACTCGCCATGGCAGCTTCGCGGGCGAACGGCTCTCGTGACCGGCGGCACGCGTGGCATCGGCCGCGCGATAGCGGAGGAGCTGATCGGGCTCGGCGCGACCGTGACCGTGATCGCACGCAGCGCCGATGGCCTCGACGCCGTCGTCCGCGAGCTCGGCGTCACCGCGATCGTCGCCGACGTCACGATCGCCGCGGACCGCGCACGCATCGTGGCCGCGATCACGACGCCACTCCACGTCCTCGTCCATAACGCCGGCACCAACATCCGCAGCCCGCTCGTCGGTTACGACGACGCCACGATCGAGCAGCTGATCGCGCTGAACCTGACCGCGCCGCTCCTGCTCTCTCGCGATCTCCATCCCCAGCTCCGCGCGGCCGGCGCCGCGAGCGTCATCCACGTCGGCTCGGTCGCCGGCCAGGTCGCGTTGGCGACCGGAGTGGCGTACGCCGCCGCCAAGGCCGGCCTTGCCCAGGCCGCACGCACGCTCGCGCTCGAGTGGGAGCGCGATGGCATCCGCGTCAACACCGTCGCGCCCTGGTACACGCGAACGCCGCTCGTCGAGCCCGTCCTCGCACGCCCCGACGCACTCGCCGCCATCCTCGCGCGTACGCCGCTCGGCCGGATCGCCGAGCCCCGCGAGGTCGCCACCGCCGTCGCCTTCCTCGCGCTGCCCGCCGCCTCGTACATCACAGGCCAGTGCCTCGCCGTCGACGGCGGCATGACGATCCAGGGCCTCGCCGCGGTGACCTGAGCGGGCACCCTAACCGGAGCAGCTCACCGCCTCGTGCACTCGAGCAACCCCCGACGAAGGCCGGACAAAGACGCCACTCGGTTCGCGGCACACCCCCAAGAGGTCGGTACACCGTTGGACGTCCAGCGGTAGTCCATTGGTAGACCGTCGCGCATCGAGGTGGGCGCGGCCCAAGGCCGGACACGGCCCATCCTAACGCTCAGCGCGGGGCGCGGGTCGCGGTCATCCGGCGCGTCGCGCCGCGGCGGAGCGGCGTGTATTCCCAGTGCCACGGTTCGCCGCGCACGGTCTGCTTGAAGCCATAGCGGCGGGCGTGCTTGCCGAGCCAGGCGAGCGTGGTGTCGTCGACGTGCAGATCGAGGGCGCGGCCTGATTCGTGGTTCGAGTAGCCGGGGCGGGCGGCCGGGTTGCCGAGGCCGGCGCGGTAGGCCTGATAGAGCCAGAGCTGACGCTCGCGGCTGCGAAAGCCGCTGCGGATGCCGAGCTCGATGCCGTCGCGCTCGGCGGCCTTCGCCATCTCGCGGTACGCGCGCGCGGTCGCGACCTCGACCTCGGCCCAGCCGATCGTGACGAGGCGCAGCTTGAACGCGCGGCCACGTCGGTAGCCGGTCTCGACGCGACCCTCGGCATACGCGAGGTCGGGCGACAGCGCGCCGACGAGACACAACGACAGGACGAGTAGCCGCACGAGTCGCAAGCATGCAGCACGCGATGGCGCGCTGCCATCCGAAGGCTTCGGAGCAGTCGCCGCGTTACTTCGCGTGCTTGCCGACGAGGTCGATGTACGCCTGCATCGCGGCGTCCTTCGACGTGCCCTTGCGCTTGCCCCACGCGTCGTACTTCGCGCGACCGCGGACGTCGAGCATGCCGGGGCGGTCGCCGGTGACGTCGCCGCTCGTCGCTTGCTTGTAGAGCGCGTAGAGGTCGAGCATCACGTCGCTGCCGAGCCCGGTGACGGGCTTGATGCGAGCCTGAGCATCCGCGAAGCGCTGGGCGAGGTCGGACATGCCGCGAGGATACGTCAGGCGGCGTGCGCGGTGCGGCGTCGCCAGCGTGTGAGTGCCGCGGCGAGCCGGCGAGCCGCGTTTCACCGCGGTGCGCAGACGTTCGCGGTCGCCGGGCTCGCGCCGCTCACGCCGATGAAGCGGGCCTCGCTGCGCGCGATCGTGCCGGGCAGGGCGGCGCAGCTCTGGTTCTGAGCCGCGACCTTCGACACGCACATGCCCTTCGGGATGCTGCCCGACGCGGCGTCGGCCATGCAGAACGTCGGCGCCTTGCCGACCTGATCGGGGCACGAGCCGGCGCACGTGATCGTACAGAACTTCGCGGCGTGGCAGCGGCCGGTGCCACCACCCGCCATGAACGCGCAGTCCGCAGAAGTCGCGCAGGCGTCGCCGATAAACTTGGTGTTCGGCACCGGTGCGGTGCTGCCGTTGAGCTTGGGCCACGTGGCCGTGTCGTCGAGGCGCACGAAGGTGTAGCCCTCGTTCGCGAGCGCGATCAGGATGCCCTCGAGGGCATTCGCGGTCGACGCGTGGATGTCGTGGAACAACACGACGCCGCCGTTGTTCGCGCGCACCTGCTGCAGCACGTACGCCTTCATGTCGCCGCGCATGGCATCGGGCACGTGGCGAAACGTCGATGCCTTGCACGTCCCGCCGCCCGCCGCGTAACACCAGTCGGCGCTGTCGACGTGCCAGCCGGCCATCCGGTAACCGCGCGAGGTCACCGCCTGCTTCGCGCTGCACGTCGCGCTGCCGAACGGAAACCGGAAGAACCGGGGCGTCTCGCCGGCGCCGCGAATCAACGCGTCGGTGCGATCGATCTCGCGTGCCACGGTGGTCGCGCTCTGCTGCGCGAGATTGAGGTGACGGTGGCTGTGATTCGCGAGGATGAACAGCGGGTCAGCCGCGATCTGCTTGGCGAGCTCCGGTGCGCCGGCAGCGGCGTAGCGCGAGCCATTCGTGAAGAATGCGGCGGGCGCATTGTGGCGGCGCAGGATCTCCATGACCTTGGGCGTGGTCGCCGGGTTGGGTCCGTCGTCAAACGTCAGCGCGACGCGCTTGTTGAAGCCGGTGCGGTCCGGAACCCGGACGCCCGAGCAATCGGTTCCATCTTCCTTACCCTCCTCCATCGCCTCGTCGTACGCCTGCTCGAACAGCGCGCCGTCCTCCTCGGCGTGGCAGTCCTCGGACTCGCAGCTGTCCTCGTCTTCGACGCACGAGACCTGCAAGGCGAAAAAGCCGATCGCTACGAGGCCAAGCCAGCTACGCATGAGTGGCCCGTCCAGCAAGCCCCGCGCCACGCGGATGCACCGGTGGGACGTCGGTGATCCTGGCAGTTACGCTGGCGACTGGTGACCTCAACAACCGCGGTCGCCGGCGTCTCGGTTGCCGGTTCGGCGTGCTTCAGGCGAGCGCGTGGGCCAAGGTCGTCAGCGCCTCGCCAGCGCGGGCGTCGAGCCGGATCGCTGCATGCGGATCGCCGCGTGTCGGACCGCGGTTGAGGATCGCGACCGGCACGGCGCGCTCCGCGGCGCGTCGCACGAACCGGTAGCCGCTGAACACGGTCAGCGACGAGCCGACAACGAGCAGCACCTCGGCGCGATCGAACGTCGCCCACGCGGCATCGAGTGTCGCGCGCGGGACGCTGCCGCCGAAGAACACGACGTCGGGCATCAACACGCCGCCGCAGGCGGTGCACGGCACGATCGCGAAGGTCGCGAGTAGCTCGTCGGCAAGCTCGGCATCGCCGTCGGGCGCGATCGTCACGTCGCGCGCGCGCCATGCGGGATTCGCCGCGTGCAGTCGTTGCTGCAGCTCGTCGCGTGCGGTGATCGTTTCGCAGCCGAGGCAGCGCACGCGTGCGAGGCCGCCGTGCAGCTCGACAACGGCCACGCTACCGGCCCTGCTGTGCAGGCCGTCGACGTTCTGCGTGATCACGCCCGCGATCACGCCGGCCTGCTCGAGCCGCGCGAGGGCGTGGTGGCCGAGGTTGGGGCGGGCGCCTGCCAGCCGTGGCCAGCCAAGCAGCGACCGCGCCCAGTAGCGACGGCGGGCATCCTCGCGATCGACGAACTCGCGGTGCTGGATCGGAGGCCGCGCACGCGGCGGCGTCTCCGGTCCGCGATAGTCAGGAATCCCTGACTCGGTCGAGCAGCCAGCACCGGTCAGCGCGACGACCCGGCGGCCGCGCAACAGGGCGACGAGCTCGTCCATCAGCGGATGCTAGCGCGTTCCTGTGCTCGTGCAGCAGGCCGCAAAACGGACTACGATCCTCGGCATGGCAATCACGGACCTCGCCACGCTCGAGTACAAGCTGTCGAAGCGCGGGTTTCGCCGGGATGACTTGCTGCTGCACGTCTGCGAGACCTGTAACGAGCAAGCCGTCCTCAGCTACGTGATCGCCGGCAAGAGTGGCGGCCGTGATATCAGCCTGTGCCAGGCATGCGGAAAATCTCGATCGTGGCGCAGCGGTGCTGGCCTCGAGAACCGCGAAGAAGATGTGGGCTTCGATCTCCGCACGTTCCTCGGCTGAGGAAGATCTCGGGCAACAAGGTTGTGGGAATGACGTCGCCGGCCAGCCATACACCAGACGCCATCGCGGAGCTCGCCCGGATCTGGCGGCGCTACGAAGGTGATCCCGACGGTGCGATCCGCGCGATCACCGAGACCGCAGCGCATGCGCTCGGTGTCGAACGCGCAAGTGTCTGGCTCCTCGATCAGGATCGTGGCGAGCTGACCTGCGTGGACCTCTACGAGGCGACCGCTCACCGCCACTCGAGCGGTACCGTGCTGAAGAGTGCCGAGCTGCCGGACTACTTCGCTGCGCTCGCGACCGAGGAGACGATCGCAGCCGAGGACGCCCTGCACGATCCGCGGACCCGCGAGTTCGCGGCGTCGTACTCGGCGCCCCTTGGGATCGGTGCGCTCCTCGATGCGCCGATCCGCAGCGGGCTCCGGCTTGTCGGCGTGATCTGCCACGAGCACGTCGGGGCCGCGCGCGCGTGGACGGCGACCGATCGCAAGGACGCCGCGTTCCTCGGCAGCCTGGCGTCGTTGACGCTGGAGCTCAAGAACCGCGCGATGCGCGAGGCGTTGCTGACCGCGACGCTCGAGTCGACCGGCGAGGGCATCCTCGCGTGCGACGATCACCACGTCCTCGCCTTCAATCGCCGGTTCATCGAGATGTGGAAGCTCGACGTCGAAGCCCTGCGTGACGTCAGTGCCGTGCGCGCACACATCAAGCAGCACACCGATCCGCTGAGCACGCTGTCGTCGAATGCAAACGAGCTGCTCGTCGGGACAGCGGGAGACACCGTGGATGTTCTCGAGCTCACCGATGGCCGGGTGTTCGAGCGTTGCAGCCGCCCGCAGCTCGTCGCGAACAAGATCGTCGGCAGGGTCTGGAGCTTCCGCGACATCACCGTGCAACGTCGTGCCGAGTCGGCGCTGCGCGCGAGCGAGGCGAAGCTGCGGGACCTCGCAATCCGCGACGGCCTGACGGGCCTATACAACCGGCGCCACATCCTCGAGCTGCTCGACGAGGCGATCCAGCGGTCGTTCGTCGACGGCGAGCGGCTGACCGTCGCGCTGATCGATATCGATCACTTCAAGAAGATCAACGATCAGCGAGGCCACCTCGCCGGCGATGCCGTGCTCCGTGACTTCGCCCGTCACCTCGAGCAGCGGCTGCGTGCCAGTGATCTGGTCGGCCGTTACGGCGGCGAGGAATTCGTGATCGTCTTGCGCAGCGCGCCGCTCGAGGCTGCGCGTCGCGTGCTCGAGCAGGTGCGTGTCGCGCTTGGCGATCGGCCCGAGGACATGGAGGTGAGCTACTCGTTCAGCGCGGGGCTCGCGATGCTCGGCGCCGACGGCGGGACGCCGACCGAGCTGCTCGCGAAGGCCGACGAGCGTCTGTACGAGGCAAAGCGCGGCGGCCGCGATCGCATCGTGTAGGTTCGCCAGCGTGCCCACGCACCTCGAGTGGGCCGACCAGGCGCTAATTGGGTTCGCTCGTCACGAGCTTGAACCAGAGCGTTCGCGGAGCGCCGCACTGATCGCACTTGACGTCGACCTCGCGCAGGCCCGACGCGGGCGCTCGGTGATCGATCAGCCGGTAGTTGCCCGCGCACTGCGGACACGCGAGTGAACGGACGCGGACCTCGACGACGGCCGCCGAGTCGACGTGGATCGGGTGCTCTTTCGATCCGCCGGTGGAGAGTGCCGCGAGCTTCTCGCGATCACGTACGAGCTGACGCGCGGCTCGCTCGTTGGCGCGGCGCGCCGTGCGCTCGGGCCGCTTGCGTCCCATCTCAGTCGAACCGCGATCGATCGAGAGGCTCGATTCCGTAGGCCGCGCGTACGTGATCGAGCGGCTTCTCCCACAGATCCTCCCAGAACACGCCGAGAAGCGGCGCTGCATCACGCCCGGCACGATAGGCCTCGAGCGTCGAGTGCCGCACCGCCTGCCATCGGCGTTCGAGCACGAGGTGCTTCATCGAGCCGAGCATCATGATCATCGCCGACACCGGCAGCCGCAGCTGGCCCCACGAGAACCAGTGGATCAGCACTTCCTCGTGGCCGGTGATGCCGATGCCGAGCAGCGCATGCCAGACGTCGTGGGTCTGCCGGAACCGGCGCATCAGATACGCCATGTCCGGATCGTCGACGTGGCGCGTTGCCGCCGCCTGGTAGTCCGCGGTGATGCCGTTGCCATCGAGGTGCCGCACGTAGGCGCCGCCGAGCGTGGTCTCGGGCAGCTCGCGCAGGTGATCGAAGTCGACGAGCTCGGTCGACAGCTCCGGTCGTTCGGCGAGCAGCCGTCGCCCCTCCGGCGTGCTCTCGAGCTCCGCCTGGATCCGGCGAAACCGCGGGCGCCCGGTGATCTCCTCGACGCGATGGATCTCGTGCGTCTTGGTCGAGTCTCCGAGCACGCGGACCACCGCCTGCGCGATGCGATACGAATCCTTGAGCAACGCTCCGACCGCCATGCCTGCAGGGTCCCGCCGCCGCCTCGCGGCGTCAACGCGTACCGCGGCGCGGTCTCGCGATCAGCTCTTGCGGCGAGGCGATGCGGACGGGGTCGCAGGAGCGCCAGTACCGGGAGCGGGCGTGGACGCAGCCGCTCGCGAGGTGCGCGGCGCGGGCGTCGGCCGGGTCGGCGCACTGGCGGCAGACGCTGGCTTCTCGGTGGCGCGGGCTGCAGGCGTACGCGCGCCGGCGGGTGCCACGTCGGTTGGCGGTGCAACTGTGGTCTGCCCCGGAATCTGGTGACCCTGCTGGCTCTGAGCTTGCTGAGCGTGCTTCGGGCGGGCGGCAGCGGCGGCCTCGGCAGCGGCCTCGGCGGCTGCGAGGCTCTGGGCGCGGCCATGGGCGGCAGCCTGGTTCGCGGCGGCGGCCGCCTCGGCGGCGGCGGCTTCGACTTCCTCGGGCGTCAAGTCGCGGATCGCGGCGAACGCTGTCGTCGAGCCGTCGCCGGGCCCCGTCGGAATCACGTCATCGATCTTGGTGTTCGCGGTGTTGATCGCCTGCCCCCAGTCGATCTCCGGCCCCTTGCTCACCTTGGTCTCGCTGCGACGCGCGTTGCGGCGCTCATCCTTGATGCGCGCGTGATCCTTGAGCTCGGTCTCGCGCTGGCGCTTGGCAAAGGTAGCTTTACGGTTGGACATCGCGTCTCGCAGGTAAAATGGTCACACAGCATAGCTGAAGGCGATCGCAAAAGCCCGAGCGTGCGTCGCCTCACGTGGGAGATATCCCACTGAAGTGGAGGAGTTGTAGCCGAATCTGCACGCGATTGTCGATCGGGAGATCTGCCAGAGCGCAGCTCGTGCAACCGGGAGCGCTCGGGGCTCGATCGGGCAGCTCGCGGTTTGATCCACGCACGCCGAGCGCGACTCGGATCGCCGGCAGCGTCCTCAAATCGCCGTAAACGCGCGCGAAGTTCGGCGTGCGTGCGCGCGCGCGGCGTCCTCGGCGCTCGACGATCTATCGCAGATCACGCGGGTTTCCAGCATCCCGGTGGAACGCGGGTTGCTCGGGTTCTGCCGAGGAGAACAACATCATGATCGGGATCCAAACCAAACGTAAGGAAAGCGCCTCGCTGCCGCTCCTCGCCACTGGCCTCGGCTGGTTGAGCATCGGGCTCGGCGTCGCCAAGATCGCCGCACCTCGCGTGCTGTCCAGCGTGATCGGCGTGCAGGACACCAGCAGCACGCGAACGCTGTTGCGAGCCTGTGGCGCACGCGAGCTCGCGGTCGGCATCGGCATCCTGACCGGCCCGCGGCGGCCGCTGCCGCTGTGGGGCCGCGTGGTCGGCGACGCGATCGACCTCGCGACGCTCGGCATCGCGATGCGCGACGAGCGCAACGGACGCGGCCGACTGTTCGGCTCGCTGATGTCCGTGCTCGGCGTGACCGCGCTCGACGTCGTCGCCGCGATCAAGGCATCGCGCACCCAGGAGTCCGCGCGCGCAGCCGTGACGCGCGCGATCACGGTCAACCGGCCGCCATCCGAGGTCTACGCGCAGTGGCGGGACTTCGAGCAGTTCCCACGCTTCATGGAGCACGTCGAGTCGGTGCGCGATCTTGGTAACGGGCTCTCGCACTGGGTCGCGAAGCTGCCGACCGGTCAGCGCGCGGAGTGGCAGGCCGAGCTCGTCGGTGATCGACCGGCCGAGCGACTCGCATGGCGCACCGTCGCCGGCGCGCAGGTTCCGCACCGTGGCTCGGTGACGTTCAAGCCGACGCTCGATGGCATCGGCACCGAGATCTGCGTCGAGATGCAGTACGACGTGCCGGGCGGGCTCGCGCTCGGCGCGCTGTTCGCGCAGCTCGCATCCGGTGCGCAGATCGAGGGCGATCTGCGGCGGTTCAAGCAGGTGCTCGAGACCGGCGAGGTCGTGCACTCCGACGCGAGCATCCATCGCGGGCCGCATCCGGCCCGTCCATCGGAACGGCCGCTGGCCGAGAAAGGACTCCGGCTATGAGGGCGAGCTGCTGGATGGGCAAGCAGGATATCCGAGTCGAGAACGTTCCGGATCCCGAGCTGCTGAACGCGCGCGACGCGATCCTCAAGGTCACGTCGACCACGATCTGCGGCTCCGATCTCCACCTCTATAACGGCTTCAACCCGACGATGGAGAAGGGGGACGTCCTCGGCCACGAGTTCATGGGCGAGGTGGTCGAGCTCGGCAGCGGGGTGTCGAACCTCAAGGTCGGCGATCGCGTCGTCGTGCCGTTCCCGATCGCGTGCGGGTCGTGTGCGCAGTGCATGGCGAAGAACTTCTCGTGCTGCGAGAACACGAACCCGAACGCGTGGCTCGCCGAGAAGATGCTCGGGCATCCGTGCTGCGGCATCTTCGGCTACTCGCACCTGACCGGCGGATACGCCGGCGGCCAGGCCGAGTACGTACGCGTCCCGTTCGCCGACGTCGGCCCGCTCAAGGTGCCCGCGCACCTGACCGACGAGCAGGCGCTGTTCCTGTCGGACATCCTGCCGACCGGCTACATGGCCGCCGAGTTCTGCGACATCACGCCCGACAAGGTCGTCGCGGTGTGGGGTGCAGGTCCGGTCGGCCAGTTCGCGATCGCGAGCGCCAAGATGCTCGGCGCGCAGCGCATCATCGCGATCGATCGGTTTCCGTATCGCCTGAAGATGGCGATCGAGAAGGCCGGCGCGACGGACGTCATCAACTACGAGGAAGCCAGCGTGCTCGAGACGCTGGCCGAGATGACCGGCGGGCGCGGCCCCGACGCGTGCATCGATGCCGTCGGCATGGAAGCGCACGGCCATGGCGCGCAATACCTGTACGACCGCGCCAAGCAGATGGCGATGATCGAGCTGGATCGTCCGATCGCGGTGCGCGAGGCGATCATGGCGTGTCGCAGCGCGGGCATCGTGTCGATCGTCGGGGTCTACGCCGGCTTCGTCGACAAGTTCCCGCTCGGCGCGCTGATGAACCGCGGGCTCACGATCAAGGCGGGACAGTGCCACGTGCACCGCTACCTGCAGCCGCTCCTCGAGCGCATCGAGCGCGGTGACATCGATCCGAGCTTCGTGGTCTCGCACCACATGGACCTCGAGGATGCCGCGAAGGGCTACGAGATGTTCAACTCGAAGCAGGACGAGGTGATGAAGATCGTGTTGCGGGCCTGAGCCGCGCGTAAGCTGCAACAATGACGCGCGCGAGCAAGCCGGCATCCGGAAGCGCCGGCAAGGCCACGGCCAAGGCCTCGCTGCGGGCCGCGCTCGTCGCCGAGCTCGAGGCGGCGCTCGCATCCGCGCGTGCGGCCCACGCCGCCGCCATCGAGGGCGCGACGCACGCCGAGGCGCGTCCGGAGAACGACAAGGACACCCGCGGCCTCGAGCAGTCGTACCTCGCGCGCGGCATCGCCGGGCGGGTCGCCGAGCTCGAGGCGGCGGTCGCGACGGCAAGCGCGATGGCGCTGCGGACATTTGGGGACGACGACGCGATCGCGCTCGGTGCGCTCGTCGACGTCGAGGAAGCCGGTCGCACCCGGCGGTTCTGGCTCGCCGCCCATGGCGGTGGCCTGGTGTTGCCCGGCGAGGTGACCGTGCTGACGCCGACCTCGCCGATCGGTCGCGCGCTACTCGGCAAGCACGTCGACGACGAGTGCGAGGTCGGTGGTGCACTTGAAGCCGAATCTGCGGGGCCGGACGACCGCCAGCGCCATCGGCTGCTGACCATCACCGCGATCGCGTAGCGCCAACTGTCTTACTATTGCCGGATGGGGAGCACCGTCTCCGTTCACGAGGAGGATCTCGACCACGTCGTCGATGGCGTGCCGGGGATCGTGCGCGCGATGTGCTGCGACCGGCCGTTCGAGGCTCCTGAACGGATCTTGCTCGACGATGTCGATCGCGTTCTCGTCGGTCGCGGCGCCGGCGAGGTCGTTCGCACCCGCGGAGAGCTGAGGATCGGCGTCGCGGACGAGCGGATGTCGGCCGACCACGTGCGGCTCGTGCGGCAACACCGTCACTTCGTGATCGAGGACCGCGGCTCCAAGAATGGGACGGTCATCAACGGTCGTCGTCTCGAAGCCACCGCGGAGCTTGCCGATGGGGATGTCATCGAGACCGGGCACACGTTCTTCGTCTACCGAACCCGTGTTCCTCGCGGCCTGCCGACGACGCCGAGCACGATCGCCGACACCGACGTGTCCCGTCATCTGCCGCTCACCACGTTCGTGCCGGGACTCGCGCGGCAGTTCGAGCGGCTCGCCAAGATCGCACGCTCGACGATCCCCGTCGTGGTGCTCGGCGAGACCGGAACCGGCAAGGAGGTCGTCGCGAACGCGCTGCACCGGCTCTCCGGTCGCGCGGGGGCCCTGATCGCGCTCAACTGCGGTGCGGTGCCGGCGACGCTGGTCGAGAGCGAGCTGTTCGGTGCGCGCAAGGGCGCGTTCTCCGGCGCAATCGAAGATCGGCCCGGACTCGTGCGCTCCGCCGACGGCGGCACATTGTTTCTCGACGAGATCGGCGAGCTCGCGTTACCCGCACAGGTCGCGCTGTTGCGCGTCCTGCAAGAGCAGGAGGTGATGGCGATCGGCGCGACCAAGGCCGTCAAGGTAGATGTCCGCGTCGTTGCGGCCACTCACCGACCGCTCGATCGCCTGGTCGACTCCAACAAGTTTCGAGCCGATCTGTTTGCCCGCCTCGGTGGCCTGACCATTCGATTGCCGCCATTGCGCGAACGCCGTGACGATCTCGGGCTGATCGTCGCGGGCTTGTTGCGTCGGATCAACGCCGACGCCGAACGCGTGCGGATCTCGCGTGCGGCTGCCCGCATGCTGTTTCTCTATCGATTTCCCCACAACATCCGCGAGCTCGAGAAGGCGCTCGGGCTCGGCTTCGCGATCGCTCGCACCGACACCGGCCCGATCGAGATCGATGTGGGCGGGTTTCCCGACGAGCTTCGGCTCGGCGTTGATGCTCGGGTGTCAGCCGTCGAGCTCGCACGTGACGACGATGACGACGAGGAACGCAAAGCGCACATCATCGCACTCCTCGCACAACACCACGGGCGCGTCGCCGATGTCGCACGTGCGATGGGCAAGGCGCGCATGCAGATCCATCGCTGGATCAAGAAGTACGACATCGATCTCGAGTCGTACCGGAAGGCGTAACGGTGTTACGCCTTGTGTGACGGTGTTACGTACGGGAGTCGAGATCGGTATTTCGAAGTACACATTGACGAGCCGGTGATCGGAGCATTAGGGTGGAAATCTCGCTCGAGCGCCCGTGGCACAGAGGGTGCTCGCAACCAGATCCGGGGGAACAAGACAGATGAAGAAGACCACCAAGCTCGACAAGCTCAAGCTGACGACCGAGACCGTTCGACCCTTGAAGCCCGACGACCTGCCGCAAGTCGCTGGTGGCCGCATCTTCTCCCAGGCAATGACTTGCACGTGCAAGTGCGGCGAATAGTCGACGGACCATCAACAATGACGACGTCGCTCGAGCGCCTCGAGCAACCGCCTCTGGCACAGAGGGTGCTCGCAACAATCTTCGGGGGGGAACACATGAAGAAGACCACCAAGCTAGACAAGCTCAAGTTGACGACCGAGACCGTTCGACCGTTGAAGCCGGCCGACCTGCCGCAGGTCGTCGGCGGTGCAATGGTTGCGAGGAATTACACGGACGGTGGCACATGCACGTGCAAGTGCGATCCCGGTTAGCAGACGAACGCACACGGCATCGTAAGTAACCAACGTCGAGCGAGCGCGCGCCGTGTGGCGAGGATGCCAGCGCTCTCATCTCACTGGAGAGCTCATGACAAACACGGCGGATCATGCCGTGATGGACGGCGTCGTGCTCGGCGGCTTCGCGCTGCGGCAGAAGATCGGCGAGGGTGGCTTCGGGACCGTCTACCTCGCCGAGCAGCAAGGGCTCGGCCGAGCCGCAGTTGTCAAGGTCATGCGCCGGTCGCTGGCGGTGCGTGGCGATGCGACCGAACGCTTCGAGCTCGAAGCGCGACTCGCGTGTCGCCTCGACCATCCGTGTGCCGCCCATATCTACGCGTTCGGCGCAGAGGACGACGGCACGTTGTGGATCGCGATGGAGCTCGTCAAGGGCACGTCGCTCGAGACGCTGCTCGAGTCCGGGCCGCTCTCCCTCGAGCGCGCGATCCCGATGCTCGAGCGGCTCTGCGACGCGGTCCAGACCGCCCATGCACAAGGCATCGTTCACCGCGACATCAAGCCCGCGAACGTGATGGTCGCCGCGAAGGCGGGCCGGCTGATGCCGAAGCTGCTCGATTTCGGAATCGCGAAGCAGCTCGTCGCGTCTGACGTCCAGCTGAGCGAGGTCCCGGCGGTGCGCGTGAAGCGTGCGACGAGGCCCCCGCCGCAACCGATGGCGGCGCTGGATCACACCGCGCAACCGGTGTCGGCGCTGGATCACACCATGCCGTCGGCGGGCTCTCAGACCCTCGCCGCCACCGTCGCCGCCACCACGCCAACCCTCGCCGCCACCGTCGCCGCCACCACGCCAACCACGAGCACCGCGCCGGCCACGAGCCTGACCCAGGCCGGTCAGATCCTCGGCTCGCCACCGTACATGGCGCCGGAGCAGTGGATCGATCCGAGCCTCGTCGGTCCGTGGACCGATCAGTACGCGCTCGCGTTGCTCGCCTACGAGGCACTCTCGGGCAAGCGCGCCTGCAACGGCAGGTCGCTCGCCGAGCTCGCCGAGCAGCACCTCGAGGCGCCACTGCCGCGACCCCCCGGGATCTCGGACGCGATCCACAGCGTGCTCGCGCGCGCGGCCGCGAAGGAACCAAAGGATCGCTACCCAGATCTCGACGCGTTCGTCGCCGCCTTGCGTGCAGCGACCGGCTGGACCGACGACGCCGTCGAGCCGGTGCCCGGCATGCGCGCCGAGCTCCAGGCGGGGTGGACGGCCGACGCACCACAACCAATCGCCGAGGCGATCACGGCCCTGATCGCCGCGCGATCCCCGAATCGGGTCAGCGAGCGGGTGATGATCGTGGGGCGCGTGATCGCGCGCTGGCTTGGCGTGCTCGCGATCGCAAGTCGATCGCGAATCGGTCGGATCGACTCGCATACATCACCGATCGCCGACCGCTTGCGCGACCTGCGCCGGAGAGCGCCACGCGATGACGAGTGGATCGAGCTCGCGGTGGGGCTCGGCCGCGAGTTCGCCGATAGCCCGGAGACCTGGCCGATCCCGGAGCTCGCGATCTGGTGTGCCGACCAGGGGGCCATCGACGCGCTCCGCGAGCTCGTTCGGGGCGAGCACACGATCGCCGACGGCGACCTCGGCGACCGCGCGCGTGCGATCCGGCAGATCGCGGCGCTGGAGCGCATCCTCGACGGTCTCGGCTGGCTCCTCGACTACGAGGTCGGCCGCGAAGTCCCGTCCGGCGTCGAGCTGTGGGTGGGCCCGCGATCCGACGATCGCGTGATCCGCAAGGGCCCGTCGGACGGCGACCGCGTCGTCGTCCTCGATGCCGATGGGGCCCGCGTCGTGCTGCTCGCCCCGCTCGTCGTGATCGCCGCGCCGATGGCAGGCGAGCCCGAAGAGCTGTTCGTGTTCAGCGGGCCGTCGCGGACCGGCGCGGCGCTCCACACCACGTTTCCGCGAGGGTTCGAGCGCGACGACGTCGGGCTGTGGTCGTGGCTGGCGGACCACGTGCTCGAGACCAGCGAGAGCTCCGAGCACACGAGCCTGGACGAGCGCGCCCCATATCCCGGCCTCGCCGCGTTCACGACGAGCGATCACGGTTCGTTCGTCGGTCGCGAGCGCGAAGCGACCGAGCTCGTGAATCGCTTGCGCGCTCAGCCGATCGTCGCGGTCGTCGGCCCGTCGGGTGCCGGCAAGTCCTCGTTCCTCGCGGCCGGCGTGATCCCGACGCTGCCCACCGGTTGGCAGGCGATCACGATCCGGCCGGGTCGTGATCCGCTGTCGATCCTCGCATCCATCCGCACGCGCGTCGACGCGTCCCCGTATCGCGATGGCCACCACAGTGAACCCCTCGAGCCGAGCGCCGACCTCGGTGCGCATCTCGTCGCGACCGCGGCGCGCCACGCGGGCACGCTGGTCTTGATCATCGACCAGGCCGAGGAGCTGTTCACGCAGGGCGCGACCGACGAGCAACGCGTCGCCTTCGCGCGTGCCGTGATCGCGCTATCGACCAGCCCGCACGCCCGCGTCGTGCTCGGCGTCCGCGATGACTTCTTGTGCCGCGTCGAGGAGCTGGCGCCGTGGCGAGGTGTGATCGCGCACAGCGTCCAGATCCTCGGCGTGCCAGGTCGCGGAGACCTCGAGCGGATCGTCACCGAACCGGCACGTCGCCTCGGCTACGACTTCGAGGATGCCGCGCTCCCCGCGAAGATGGTCGACGAGGTCGTCGATCGCCCCGGCGCGCTGCCGCTGCTGTCGTTCGCCGCGGCCGAGCTGTGGGATCGACGCGATCGACACTTCAAGCGGATCACGAAGCTGGCGTACGAGCAGATCGGCGGAGTCAGCGGTGCACTCGTGCAACACGCAGACGGCGTCGTCGATCGCATGACGGTGGTGGATCGCAAGCTGGTCCGGCTCGCGTTCCGCCGCCTGTTGACCGCCGAAGGCGCGCGCATCGTACATGGTCGGTCCGAGCTCGTGGCTGCGCTCGGCGGCGGGCCGGCCGCGTCCCACATCGTCGAACGCTTGCTCGCGGCGCGCCTGATCGTCTCGCGCGACGACGACGGCGGAGAGCGCGTCGAGATCATCCACGAGGCGTTGACCAGGACCTGGCCGCGGCTCGACGCCTGGCGTCAGCAGGATGCCTCGGGCGCGAAGCTGCACGAGCAGCTGGTCGCCGCCGCACGTCACTGGGCTGAACGCGACCGGCCCGAGGGCTTGCTGTGGCGCGACGCGGCCCTCGCCGATCTGCGGCGCTGGCGCTCCACGAACGACCGCGGGCTCACGCCGGTCGAGGCGGCCTTCGCTGAAACCAGCGAGCGGGTCGCGCGCCGCGCGCGCCGGCGCAAGCTCGTGACG
>JACCTC010000263.1 GCA_013812655.1 Deltaproteobacteria bacterium
CCCTTGGCCCAGTCGACGTCGGCATGCGCGGCGACCGGCGTGAGCGTCGCGAGCACGAGCGCGGCGCCGGCGAGCGCGCCCCGCCCTACTCCCACTCGATCGTCCCGGGCGGCTTGCTCGTGATGTCGTACACGACGCGGTTGATGCCACGCACCTCGTTGACGACGCGGGTCGAGATCCGCGCGAGCAGGTCGTACGGGAGCTGTACCCAGTCCGCGGTCATGCCGTCGCGCGAGTGCACGGCGCGCAGCGCGAGCGCCTCCTCGTACGTCCGTTCGTCACCCATCACGCCGACCGAGCGCACCGGCAACAGCACGCCGAACGACTGCCAGATCGAGTCGTAGAGATCCGCCGCGCGGATCTCCTCGTCGATGATCGCGTCGGCCGCGCGCAGCACGTCGAGCCGCGTCTTGGTCAGCGCGCCGAGGCAGCGCACCGCGAGGCCGGGCCCCGGGAACGGCTGGCGCGACACCATGTGCTTCGGCAGCCCGAGCTCGAGCCCGAGCTGGCGGACCTCGTCCTTGAACAGCTCGCGCAGCGGCTCGACGAGCGAGAGCTTCATCTTCTCGGGCAGGCCACCGACGTTGTGGTGGCTCTTGATCACCGCCGACGGTCCCTTGAACGAGACCGACTCGATGACATCGGGATAGAGCGTGCCCTGCGCGAGGAAGCGCGCGCCATCGATGGTCTTGGCCTCCTCGTCGAACACCGCGATGAACTCGTAGCCGATGATCTTGCGCTTCTTCTCGGGGTCGGTGACGTCGGCGAGCTTGTCGAGGAAGCGTTGCTCGGCGTCGATCACGCGGAGGTCGACCTTGAAGTGATCGCGGAAGATCGTGGCGACGTACTCGCGCTCGCCTTTGCGGAGCACACCGTTGTCGACGAAGATGCACGTCAGCCGGTCACCGATCGCGCGATGGATCAGCGCCGCCGCGACGCTCGAGTCGACGCCGCCGGAGAGCCCGCAGATCACGCGACCGCCGGCAGACGCGGGCCCGACCTGCTCGCGGATCCGCGCGACCGCCTCGTCGACGAACGACGCCATCGACCAGTCACCGCGCGCCTCGCACACGCCGAACAGGAAGTTGCCGAGTAGCTCGGCGCCGCGCGGCGTGTGGACGACCTCGGGATGAAACTGCACGCAGTGGATGCGACGCTCGCTGCTCGCGAACCCGCTCATCGTGCAGTTCGCCGATTCGGCGGTGTGCACGAAGCCGGGCGGCAGGCCCTCGACGTGATCGCCATGCGACGCCCACACCACGAGCTCCTCGCCGGCCGGCACGCTCTTGAACAAGCCATCCGCGCGCTTGACTCGCACGCTCGCGCGGCCGTACTCGCGGCGATCCGCCGGCCGGACATCGCCCCCGAGCAGCTTCGCGGTGAGCTGCGCGCCGTAGCAGATGCCCAGTACCGGCACCCCGAGCTCGTAGACCGCGGGCACGATCGTCGGCGCGCCGTCGTCGTAGACCGAGCTCGGCCCACCCGACAGCACGATGCCGACGGGGTTCAGCGCCCGCAGCTGGCGGAGCTCCGGATCGGTTGCGATCGTGTACGGATGGATCTCGCAGTACACGGCCTGCTCGCGGATCCGGCGGGCGATCAGCTGGGTGTACTGCGACCCGAAATCGAGGACGACGATGACCTGATGCGCCACGATCACTCCAGGCGATAGTTCGGGGCTTCCTTCGTGATGATCACGTCATGGACGTGGCTCTCGCGGAGGCCCGAGGACGAGATCTTCACGAAGCGCGCCTTCGCATGCAGCTCCGCGATCGTCGCGCAGCCGAGGTAGCCCATCGACGAGCGGAGCCCACCGATCAGCTGGTAGATCGACTCGCGCAGCGGGCCCTTGTACGGCACGCGACCCTCGATGCCCTCGGGCACGAGCTTCTGCGGGGCCTCGACGTCGCTCTGGAAGTAGCGGTCCTTCGACCCCTCCTTCATCGCGCCGATCGAGCCCATGCCGCGATACGACTTGTACGAGCGACCCTGGTAGAGAATGATCTCGCCCGGGGCCTCGTCGGTGCCGGCGAACAGCGAGCCGATCATCACGGTGTCGGCGCCGGCCGCGAGGGCCTTGGCGACGTCGCCCGAGTACTTGATGCCGCCGTCCGCGATGATCGCGACGCCCGTGCCGCGGGCAGCGTTGACCGCGTCCGAGATCGCGGTGAGCTGTGGCACGCCGACGCCGGCGACGATCCGCGTGGTGCAAATTGATCCAGGCCCTATGCCGACCTTGATCGCGTTGACGCCGGTCTCGATCAGCGCCTTGGTGGCCTCGGCCGTCGCGACATTGCCGGCGACCAGCTGGAGCCGCGGGAACTTCTTGCGGGTCTCGCGACACGCCGCGAGCACGCCGGCCGAGTGACCGTGCGCGGTGTCGATGCAGATCACGTCGCAGCCCGCGGCGAGCAGCGCCTCGATGCGCGCGTCGCGATCGCCGCCGACACCGACCGCGGCGCCCACGCGCAACCGACCCAGCTCGTCGGTCGCGGCCGCCGGGTGCTCCTCGGCCTGCTCGATATCACGGATCGTGATCAGGCCCTTGAGCCGGCCCTGAGCGTCGACGACGAGCAGCTTCTCGATGCGATGCTTGTGAAGGAGATCCTTCGCCTCGTCGATCGTGACGCCTTCCTTCGCGGTCACCACGTTCTTCGTCATCAGCTCGCCGACCGGCAGCTTCAGCCGCTTCTCGAAGCGAACGTCGCGGTTCGTGAGGATGCCGAGCGGGCGCTTGTCGCCATCGACGACCGGCAGGCCGCTGATCCGGTAGTGCCGCATCACCGCGAGCGCGTCCTCGAGCGTCTTATCCGGCGCGACCGTCAGCGGATCGACGACGATGCCCGACTGCGCCTTCTTCACGCGCAGCACCTCGCGCGCCTGGTCCTCGACGGAGAGGTTCTTGTGGATGAAGCCCATCCCGCCCTCGCGCGCCATGCGGATCGCGGTCTGCGCCTCGGTGACGGTGTCCATCGCCGAGCTGACGAGCGGCATCCGCAGCGGGATCGCAGGGGTCAGCCGCGTCGCGACGTCGACGTCGCGCGGGATCACCTCGCTGTACCCGGGGACGAGCAGAACGTCGTCGAAGGTGAGTGCCTCTCGAAGGCTGTCCTCGAGCATGGCGCACCATACTCGTGGGGTATGACCCCGGCAAGACAGCCGGAGGGCACAGACCCCACCCATGGGGCACCAGGTCCCGGGGATGACCGAGGATCTCGACGCAACACGATGATTTAACAAACGGTACGGTGGCACCTATATTGATGTTCCCGTCGCCGACGGGTTCGGGGATGACCATGCGCAAACTGATTGGCTTACTGGTGATCGCGGGATGTGCCGGCGAAGCGCCGTCAACGGTGCCGGGCGTCGACGCCAGCGACGTCGATGCCGCGCCCGAGGGCGGCCAGCGCGTCAGCGGCAAGGCGATGGACTACTTCGCCGCCGACACGCCGCTCGCGAACGCGACGATCACCACGGACGGCATCGAGGCGGTCGCGATGGTGCAGTCCGCCAGCGACGGCGCGTACGAGGTCGCGAATGTCCCCGCCGGCAGCAAGGTGTTCCTCGCCGTCGCGCGCGCGAGCTATCGCACGACACGCAACATCGCGGTGGCTGTCGAGGATGCGCCGGTCACCCGCGACGTCTACGTGATGTCGGTCGCCGACGTGAACCGCCAGTACGCGACCGACGGCAAGCCGGTCAACGTGGGCAAGGCGTTCCTCGCAGCCGACCTCAAGGACGCGGCCGGCATGCCGCTCGCGGGCATCCCGCTCGCGAACGTCACGCTGACCGACGTCGACGATCAGCCGATCCCCGCACTGATCGGTCCGTACTTCTTCGGCGCGCAGGGCGACATCAATCCCGCGCTCACCACGGCCGAGGCGAACGCCGGGCGCTCGCGCGTCGCGTTCCTCGACGTCCCGCCCGGCACCTTCAAGCTATCCGTGACCTATCCCGACGGTCAGGGCGGCAACGCGACGACCGTCACCCAGGTCACCGCGACAGCCGGCGGTGCGGTGATCGCGAGCGGCGGCGGCGCCATCCCGGGCGCGGCCCCAGCGGATCCGACGTTCGCGACAAACATCTACCCGCGGCTGCAGAAGGCCGCGAACGACGGGCTCGGCTGCGCCAACTGCCACACCGCGAACGGCTCGGGCGGGATCCTCGTGATGGACGCCGGCGCGGCAACGACGCTCGCGAACATCATGGCGCGGCCCGGCGCGATCAACACGGCGGCGCCCGCCGACTCGCTGCTCCTGACCAAGCCGCTCTACGAGCCTGCACCGGCGGTGCAGAACCACCCGAACGCGACGTTCCTCGACGCCAACGACCCCGACTACAAGCTGTTCTTGCTCTGGATCACCAACGGCGCGAAGCCCTGAGCACGACATCGTGCGCGCCCGGGCGCACTGCGCGGTGCAGCGCGATCGACGCCGCTAGCGTTGCGAAACATCGTCAGGTCGTGCGGTCCGACGCTTGCTGTTCTTCGTTGTCACGAGGAGGAACATCATGCAACGACTGCACAAATTTCTCGCACCCGCACTCGCGCTTGGCGCCGCGTTCGCAGTGGCCCCGGCGACCGGTTGCGCCGGCGAGGCCAGGTATGTCGTCGAGACCGCGCCGCCCCCGCCGCGTGCCGAGGTCGTCAGTTACCGCCCCGGCTATGTCTGGGTCCAGGGCTACTGGACACAGGGTCGCGGCGGCTGGCGCTGGAACGACGGCCACTACGTCCGCGAGCGTGCGAACCACGTCTACGTGCAGCCGCGCTGGGAGCGCCGTGGTCGCTCATACGTCTGGGTCGATGGCGGCTGGCGTGAGCGTCGCGGCGTCGTCGGCCGCAGGCGATAGGATTGCCGGCGCTCGCGGGCGCCGCGACGCGGGAGCGCAGTATGGTCGCGGGCATGACGCACCCCGCAACCTTCCGACAGCCACGAGCGCGCTCGTGATCGCGGTGTTCGGCGCCGGCGCGATCGGCTGCTGGGTCGGCGGCAAGCTGGCGACCGGCGGCGCCGACATCACGCTCGTGGGTCGCGCGCGGATCATGGGCGAGCTCGCCGACGGGCTCGTCGTCTCCGAGCTCGCGGGTGCGCCGGTGACCGCGCGGGTGACGGCCTCGACCGAGGCCAGCGCGGCAGCAGCCGCGGAGCTCGTGCTCGTCACCGTCAAGTCAGCGCAGACCGCGGAGGCCGCAACCGCGCTCGACCGCGTGCTCCCCGATGGTGCGATCGTGGTCAGCCTGCAGAACGGTGTCCGGAACGCGGACGTCCTGCGCGCGGGGTTGCCGCGGTGTCGCGTGCTCGCGGCGATGGTGCCGTTCAACGTGATCCGGCGCGGCCTTGGTGCGTATCACCGCGCGTCGGCCGGCGCGTTGCGGATCGAGGACGCGCCCGCGGCACAGCCGATGGTCGACGCGTGTCGCGCCGCCGGACTCGCGCTCGAGCGCCGCGCCGACATGCCCGCGGTGCAGTGGGGCAAGCTGGTGATGAACCTCAACAACGCGATCAACGCCCTCGCCGGGGTGCCACTCGCCGCCGAGCTCGCGCAGCGCGCGTACCGGCGCTGCCTCGCCGCCGCGCAGGCCGAGGCGCTCGACTTGCTCGCCGCCGCCCGGATCGACGTCGCCCGGTTGACGATGATCCCGCCGCGCTGGATGCCGAAGCTGCTCGCGATCCCGGACCGCGTGTTCGCGCGCCTGCTGCCCGTCGTCGTACCGATCGATGCGCACGCGCGCTCGTCGATGTGGGACGACCTCGAGGCGGGCCGGCCGACCGAGATCGATCACCTGCAGGGCGAGGTCGTCACGCTCGCGGAACGGCTCGGGCGCGCGGCACCGATCAACGCAGCGCTCGTCCGGCTCGTGCGCGCTGCCGAGACCGGCGGCCGTCGTGATTACTCCGGTGACGAGCTCGCGCGCGAGCTCGCGCTCACTTCCACAGCGAGCGCTTGAGCGTCACCGCGAGCTTGTCCTGCGGCTTCTTGCTGTAGACCCGCTTGGTCACGGTCTCGAAGCCGCGGCGCTCGATCTTGACGTCGATCCCCGAGAACCCCATGAGCTGGACGACGGTCGGGCTCGTGCCCGCGCGGCGGCCACCGATCGAGATCGTCGCGCCCGGCGGGTTCGTGATCACCTGCAGCGCGTGCGTCGGCCGCGTCATCATCACGTCGATCGCGGTCGGCTTGGCGGCGTCGAGCGTGACGAACTTTTGCGCCGCCTTGTAGCGCGGGTGCGTGAGGTCGACGCGCCGCTTCTGACAGGGTCCGGCGATCGAGATCGGAGATGGCCCGATCGACTGACCGTCGACGAGCACGAGCGTGCCCGCCGGCGTGGTCGTGACGTCGAGCCGGCACGGGCCCTCGCCGACCACCGGGATGTCGGTCGTTGGCTGCGACGTCTCGGCGACCTCGTCACCATCGGTCGGATCCGGCTCGGGTTCCACCACGGGCTCGGGTGGCAATGGCGGCGGCG
The DNA here is from genome assembly GCA_013812655.1 of Deltaproteobacteria bacterium. Lineage (GTDB taxonomy): Bacteria > Myxococcota_A > Polyangia > Haliangiales > Haliangiaceae > JABFXX01. Next base: position 6,467 of record JACCTC010000263.1, read on the forward strand.
CGACGACTGCCGGCGGCTCGACGACCGCAGCGCGCCGCGGCGGCGCGGCGGGTTTCGCGTCATCACTACTGCGCGCGCGCACGACCAGCATGACCGCGACGACGGCGACGGCGATCGCGCCACCCGCGACCACGAGCTTGCCGCGGCCGAGGCGCGCGCCCACGGGCGCGAAGCGCTCGCCGGCGGGCACCGGCGTGCCGCGAACCGGAATGCCGGGCGCATCGGCGATCCGATCGATCGGTGTCGACGTGTCGGACTCGGCGCGGATCACGCGCGGCTTGACCGGTGGCGCCACCACGATCGCGTGGGCGTTCGGCGTCGCGATCGGCGTCGCGA
>JACCTC010000277.1 GCA_013812655.1 Deltaproteobacteria bacterium
CCACAGGCGACGCCGGCCGTCTCACCCTCCCCCGCGCGGCGCAAGCCGGTTCGCTCGCCGCCTCCGCCTCCTCGCGCGGTCGTGCGCGCGGCACCGTCGCCGGCCGCGTCCGCGCCGGTCACCACGCCGAGCGCTTCGCCCGCCAGCCCGAGTGCACCGGCAAGGCCGGCGACGAGCTGCACGCCTCCCTACTACTACGAAGGCACCAAGAAGGTCTTCAAGCCGGCCTGTCTGTGAAAGGAACCCCGATGATCCGATGTCATGTGATCGGCACTGCCCTGGTGCTCGCCTGCTCGCTCGCCAGCTCTCAGGCGTTCGCCGACGGACCCTCGAAGGAGGTCTGCCTCGACTCGCACAGCCGCGGTCAGGACGCGCGCGATGCCGGCAAGCTCTCGCTCGCGCGCAAGCTGTTTCTCGCGTGCGCACAGTCGGCGTGCCCGTCGCTCGTGCAAGGCGACTGCGCGCGCTACACCGACGACCTCGCGCGCATGCAGCCGACCGTGAGCTTCCTCGCGCGCGACGGCAGCGGTGCCGACCTCCCTGACACGACGATCTATGTCGACGAGATGCTGCTCGCGACCCGGCTCGACGACGGCAAGACCTACGACCTCGATCCGGGCAAGCACACGATCCGGTTCGTGCACCACGGCAAGGAGCAGACGGTGACAGTCGTCGTCGGCTCCGGCGAGAAGGGCCGCACGGTCGCGGCGACATTCGCGAGCCCGCCGGCCAGGCATGCGGTGACGGCCACCGAGCTCCGCACATCGCGCGGGTCACGCGATGACGGCATGCCCGCCACACCCGCGCGCTCGCGGGCGAGCCGGCCGACCGGCGCGAAGGTGCTGCTCGTCGTCGGCGCGATCGGCGCGATCGGCGGCGGCGCGCTCGGCATCGTTGGACTTACCCGCGTACCAGCGAGCTGCTCGCTAGGGTCGAACGAGTGCGCTGCGCCTCCGGGTGACCCGGCGTTCGACGACGCACGCAGCGCCGTCCAGCTCACCAACATCGGCTTCCTCTCGGGAGGTATTGGCGTCGTCGCGATCATCGGTGGCCTCGTCTGGTACTTCCAGGGATCGAAGCAGGCGACGGAGTCCGACGAGCACGCCGTCGCGCCGTGGCTCGTCCCCGGCGGTGGTGGCATCGCGTTCCGTGGCCGGCTCTAACCGTGACTCCTGGAGGTTTCGTGGCAAACGTCGCTACCGCTACCGTGCAAGTTCCCGTCGTCTCCCGCACTCGCTCGGCGACCATGAGTGGCCTGGCCGCGCGGGTCGGTACCCTGCTCGTGCAGGCGCCGCATCGCAAGGGCATCGTGTCGTCGCTCGCGCAGGTCCTCAACGGTCACGGCGCGACCCTGCTCGACTCGAACCACTACAGTGACTCCGCCGCCGGGATGTTCTTCCAGCGGATCCAGTTCGATCTCGCGTCGATCACGAGCGATCACCGCGCCGCGCTCGAGTGGGGACTCCGCGAGATCGGGCTGCAGTACGGCATGGCGTGGCGGATCTGGTACGGCGACCGCATGCGTCGCGTCGCGATCTTCACGTCGAAACAGGAGCACTGCCTCTACGACCTGCTGATCCGCCACCGTGCCGGTGAGCTCGGCTGCGAGATCACGATGGTGATCTCGAACCATCCCGATGCCGGTCCGGTCGCGCGGCACTTCGGCGTGCCGTTTTATCTGCTGCCGATCACGGCGGAGACCAAGCCCCAGCAGGAGGCGGCGGCCGCGAACCTGATCGATAGCGCGGGGGTCGATCTGATCGTGCTCGCGCGTTACATGCAGATCCTGTCGCCGCGGTTCGTCGCGCGCTACCCGTCGCGGATCATCAACGTCCATCACTCGTTCCTGCCGGCGTTCATCGGCGCGAACCCCTACCGCCAGGCGCACGAGCGCGGCGTCAAGATGATAGGCGCCACGAGCCACTACGTGACGTCCGAGCTCGACCAGGGTCCGATCATCGAGCAGGCGACCGTGCGGTGCGCGCACCGCGACTCCGTAGACGATCTGGTCCGCAAGGGCCGCGATCTCGAGAAGCAGGTGCTCGCGGCGGCCGTGCGCTGGCATCTCGACGACCGCGTCATGGTGCACGCGGGAAAGAGCGTGGTGTTCGACTGAGAGGACGTCTGACGTCGAGGCCGCCCGTGCTACCCATGGGGTGTGGACCGCGACGACACGCCACGGCCTGACACCAAGGTCGCGGACATCGAGCTGCGGGAAGTCCCGCGTGTCGCCGGTGGCCTCGCCGCGCTCGCGGCGACCACCCGTCATCTCGTGCGCGACGGCGCCGTCCGGCGCGGCAGCAAGGCGCTGCTCGCGATGAACCAGCCCGAGGGCTTCGACTGCCCGGGCTGCGCGTGGCCGGAGCCGGCCGCGGCACATCGCAGCAAGCTCGAGTTCTGCGAGAACGGCGCGAAGGCGATGGCCGAGGAGACCACGACGGTCCACGCCACCGCCGAGGTGTTCGCGGCGCTCTCGATCGACGAGCTCCGGCTGCTCTCCGACTTCGAGCTCGGCCAGCTCGGGCGCCTCACCGAGCCGGTGATTTTCGATCCGGCCGCAGGCGCTCCCGGCCGCCACTACCGGCCGATCAGCTGGGACGCCGCGATCGGCCTGCTCGCCGACGAGGTGCGGCGCGCCGGCCCAGGTCGCAGCGTGTTCTACACGTCGGGTCGCACCAGCAACGAGGCCGCGTTCCTCTACCAGCTCGTCGGCCGGCTGTTCGGCACGAACAACTTTCCCGACTGCTCGAACATGTGCCACGACTCGAGCGGCATCGCGCTCTCCGAGGTCGTCGGCGTCAACAAGGGTTCGGTATCGCTCGTCGACTTCGACCACGCCGAGCTGATCTTCGTCGTCGGTCAGAACCCGGGCACGAACCACCCGCGGATGCTGACGACGCTGCGCGAGGCCGCGAAGCGCGGCGCGACGATCGTCGCGGTCAACCCGCTGCGCGAGGTCGGCTTGACCCGGTTCGCGCACCCGCAGAAGCCACTCGATCTGATGGGCGGCGTCGAGCTCGCGAAGCACTTCGTGCAGATCCAGATCGGCGGCGATCTGGCGTTCTTCCTCGGGCTCGGCAAGGCCGTGATCGAGCTCGACGATGCGGTGTCGCGCGAGCGTCCCGCCCCGGCGGATCGGCCGACCGCCGGCAAGGGCGACCTCGCCGACGTCATCGATCTGATGTTCCTCGCCGAGTACACCGATGGCTTCGACGCGTGGCGCGATCACGTGCGCGGCCTGGCGTGGGCAACGCTCGTCGAGCAATCCGGCGTCTCCGAAGCGACGATGCGCGAGATCGCCGGGCTCTACGCCGGCGCCAAGACCGTGATCACGTGCTGGGCGATGGGGTTGACCCAGCACAAGCACGCGGTCGCGACGATCCAGGAGATCGTCAACCTCATGCTGCTGCGCGGCAACGTGGGCCGCCCCGGCGCGGGGCTGTGCCCGGTGCGCGGACACTCGAACGTCCAGGGTGATCGCACGATGGGCATCTACCACCTGCCCCGCCCGGCGTTCCTCGACGCGCTCGGCGAGGTCTTCGGGTTCGCACCGCCGCGCACACCAGGCCTCGACACGGTCGCGACGATCCACGCGCTCGAGCGTGGCGAGGTCGGTGTGTTCATGGCGCTCGGCGGCAACTTCCTGTCGGCGGCGCCGGACTCCGATCGCACGGCGCGCGGCCTCGAGCGCTGTGCGCTGACCGCGAGCGTGTCGACCAAGCTCAACCGCACGCACCTGTATCCCGGGACCCGCGCGCTGATCCTGCCGTGTCTCGGCCGCAGCGAGCTCGATGTCCAGGCGAGCGGCCCGCAGTTCGTCACCGTCGAGGATTCGATGAGCATGGTGCACCGCTCGCAGGGCGTGCTCGCACCGGCGAGCCCCGAGCTACGCAGCGAGCCCGCGATCGTCGCGATGCTCGGACAGGCGCTGCTCGGTGATCGGGTGCCGTGGGGCGAGCTCGCTGCCGACTACGATCGCATCCGCGACCTCATCGCGCGCGTGGTGTCGGGGTTCACCGACTTCAACACCCGTGTCCGCACGCCCGATGGCTTCCAGCTCCCGAACGTCGCCCGCGATCGCACGTTCTCGTCGATCGGTGGTCGCGCGCGGTTCACGGTGAGCACGCCGCCGGACCTCACGCTGCCGCCGGGGCGGCTGCGGCTGATGACGATCCGCAGCCACGACCAGTACAACACGACGATCTACGGGCTCGATGATCGATATCGCGGCATCCACGGCGAGCGGCGCGTCGTGTTCGTCAACCCGCTCGATCTCGCGGAGCTCGGGCTTGTCGAGCGTCAGGTCGTCGACCTCGTCAGCGAGTGGCAGGACGGCGAGCGGATCGCCAGGGCCTTCATCGTCGTCCCGTTCGACCTGCCGCGCCGCTGCGCCGCCAGCTACTTCCCGGAGGCGAACGCGCTGGTCCCGCTCGATAGCGTGGCAGACCGCTCGAACACGCCGACCTCGAAGTCGATCGTGATCCGGATCCAGCCGGCCTGAAGAGCCAATGGCGGCTCCAACTACCAGTCGATCTGAACGGTCGCGCCGGCAGTCTCGGGAGACACGATCGGGGTCACCGCGAACTGCCGCTTCTTGGCGCGGCGGCCCGTCATCGCCGGGCGCTCCTCGGTGTCGTCGCTCGAGACCATGATGTAGATCAGCGCGCCTGCGCCGATCACGCCGAGGCCGATCGTCGTCGGGATCAGCCACTTGGTGCGGCTGTAACCCGAGCATGCGTCCTCGAACTTGCTCTGGTCCGACGGGTTCGTGAAGCGGTTGCTGCTGTTGCCGCACTGGCCGCTGCCGACCTTGCCCGAGCTATCGCGCGTGCCCATGTACTCGCCGAGCTCGGCGTTCTGGTACGAGCTGATCGGGCCGAAGTACGTGATGCCCCAGACGACGCCACCGATCGCCGCGCCGCCGAGACCGACGGCTGCCGCGACCTTGAACATCGTCTTGTTGTTGCGGTGCGAGACCGTGTTCTCGCGGCCCTGGATCGGATCGGGCTGCGGGTTGATCACATCGACCGGCGACCCCGGGGTTGCCTTGGTCAGCTCGACAGCCTTGGTCGTCGGCTCGCCAGCGCGGATCGTGACGTCCTTCTCTTCCCAGAGCTGGTAGCCCTCGGCCTCGACGGCGACCCGATAGCGACCCTCCCCGAGCGAGATCGTCGCCTGGCCGCTGGTCAGGTTGCCCTTGCGCTCGCCGTTGATGAGGACCGTGCCGCGCTCCGCGTTCGCCTTGATGACGAGCGAACCGTCCGAGTCCTCGCCGGTGAGCTTCTTGTACGCGGTGCGTGCCCAGCTCGCGAGCGCCGGACCCTTGGTGTCCTTGAGCGGCAGCATCTCGTTCGGCAGCGACGACAGCTGCTGCCGCTTGCCAACGCTGACGAGCTTGAGCGTGACCTTGTAGCCGCTGCCGGTCGCCTCGATCTTGCCGAACAGCAGGACGTCGACGTTCATCTGCGCGCCGATCGGTGCCATGCAGTTCGGGTGCTCGCCGCCGCAGTTGTTCATCAGCTTCTCGTCGACCAGCTCGCGATTCTCGGTGCTGAGCGTGTAGGTCGCACTCGCGCTCGCGCGGCTCCGCAGCGCCGCGGTCAGGTCCTTGGCGACCTGGGTGTCGGCGTCATCGATCTTGCCGTTCGCACCAACCACGGCCTCGATGCCGAGGATCGCGACCTTCTGCTTGGCGGCCATCGCGACCGACCCGAAGCAGGCGAGGAACAGGAGGACGAGTGGGAGCGCGCGTTTCATGGGGACCCTCGAGGCAAGGGCCAAATTATACACAGATCTCGGAGTCGCCGAACGCGATCCTGGCCCCACCGTTTTCGCCGGGCTACCGTGTAGGTCCCCAAGGCCCATGAGGACACTATCGGCGCGAATCCTGCTCGGTTTTGCGGTGCTCACCGTGGCCTTCGGCGTGATCACCGTGCAGGTCGTCGTCGACATGCGGCGGGTCGAGAACCAGTTCCTGCTGATGGGCAAGGGCTACGTCCCGCTCGCGCTCGAGAGCAAGGACCTCGCACGCCGCCAGGACGAGCTCCATCAGTACGTCGAGAACCGGATCCAGGAGGACATTTCCGAGCGGATCAAGCCCGAGCTGACGCGGCTTCGCGGCAACCGTGACAAGCGGGTCCGCGAGCTGCGCCGGATCCTCCAGAGCATCGAGTCGATCGTCGAGGTCGATCCCCGCCAGTTCACGATCACCCGGCCGCGCCTCGAGCAGATCGAGCGGAGCATCAGCGACGTCGACGCGGTCTACGCGCACTTTCTCGCGGGCGCCCGAGATGGAGCGAGCCAGCGGACGCTGGCGAGCGGGGCCGGTGCCGATCCCGAGTCGCGCAAGGCCCACGCCGAGTCGCTCCTCAAGCTCAAAGACGAGGAGCGCAAGCTCTGGGATCTCATCAACAAGCTCTCCGATCAGCTCGAGCGCAACGTCGGCCGCACCACGGCCTACCTCGAGCAGAACGAGCACACGCTGCGAATGCGGACGATCTACCTCGGGATCACCGCGGTGGTGCTCGGGCTCCTCGTCACGCTGTGGGTCGTGATCACGCTGCGCCCGCTGCGGCGACTCCGCGATGGCGCCCGGCGGATCGCCGCGGGTGACTACGCGAGCCGGATCTCCGAGCGCGGCCCGGCCGAGGTCCGCGAGCTCGCGCAGGAGTTCAACTCGATGGGGCGCGCGGTCGAGGAGCGCGAGCGCGAGCTCGTGCGATCGGAGCGGCTCGCCGCGGTCGGCAAGATGGCCGCGATGATCACCCACGAGGTGCGCAACCCGCTGTCGTCGATCGGGCTCAACACCGAGCTGCTCGAGGACGAGCTCGGCGAGGGCCCCGAAGGTGCCGAGGCGCGCAGCCTGTGCAGCTCGATCCACCGCGAGGTCGATCGGCTGACCGCGATCACCGAGGAGTACCTCGCCTTCGCGCGGCTCCCGAAACCGAAGCTCGCGCGCGAGCCAGTGAACACGATGGTCAGCGCCCTGGCCTCGTTTGTCCACGAGGATCTCGCCGGCAAGAAGGTCAAGCTCGAGACCGATCTCGTTGCGGGAGACCCGATCGCTTGGTGTGATGGCGGACAGATCCGACAGTGCCTGATCAACCTGGTGCGCAACGCTGCCGACGCTGTCGCGGCCAAGGGCGAAGGCCACGTCATGCTGCGAACCCGGGTCGCCGGCCGGCGCATCGAGATCGACGTGGTCGACGATGGCATCGGGATCACGCCCGAGGTGCTTCCAAAGCTGTTCGATCCGTTCTTCTCGACGAAGGAAGGTGGCAGCGGGCTTGGCCTCGCGCTGACGCAGCAGATCATCCGCGACCACGGCGGGGACCTCCGGGTCGACAGCACGGTCGGTCGAGGTACGACCTTCACGGTGAGCGTTCCGGTCGCGTAGCGGCGCGCGTGTGGTGTTGCGATCGTCCGCGCCTCGTACGATCATGGCGGCGCCCGATGTCCGAGTCCGATACCGACGCCGACGAGAAGCGACGCGATAACCGCGAAGCGGTCACGCTGTGCGTCGAGTACGAGGGCGCCGATGATCTGATCGGCGACTTCACCGAGAACCTGTCGAGTGGCGGCACGTTCGTCGCGACCCACCGCGACATCCCGATCGGCACGCGGATCCAGCTCGTGCTGTCGTTCCCGGGTTTGCTCCAGCCGATCGCGATCGACGGCGTCGTGCGCTGGACGCGTCAGGCGGAGAACGCCGAGGGCGATGCCGGCGCCGGCATCGAGTTCGAGCCCGGGCCCGGTCGCGATCAGCTCGCCGCGGTGGTCGAGCGCATCCGCAACAAGGATCCAAAGACCATCTCGCGGCTGTTCCGCGTGCTCGTCGTCGAGGACAATCGCCACGTCGCGCTGCTGATCCAGGAAGGCCTTCGTGGCTCGACCCGGCGCGATTTCGGCGGCGGCGTCTCGTTCGTGTTCCGCGACGCCGAGGACGGCCGCGCCGCGATCGAGATCCTCCGGAAGGAGACCTTCGACGCGCTGATCATCGACGTCTACCTGCCGATCCTCGACGGTCCGCGCGTGATCGCCGCCGCGCGCACCGAGCTCGGCCTCGTCGACCTCCCGATCATCGCGGTCTCTGCAGGCGGCGATGCCGCGCGGCGCTCCGCGCTCGACGCCGGCGCGAACATCTTCCTCGACAAGCCGATGCGCCTGCGCCAGGTCGTCGACACCATCGCCCGCCTGCTGTTCTGAGCGCGAATGGCGCCGGCGCGCGGCACGGCCGCGGGAACACGCGCTTGGGACCACGGCCGAGCATGAGCCGGCCCCGCGGCTACTTCAGCTTCGCCTTGAGCTCGAGGGCCTCGGCGTTCTCGGGCTCGGTCTTCATCGCCTGCGCGAGCGCGGCCTTGGCTTCCTTGGTCTTGCCCATCGCCATCAGGGCGCGGGTCCGGCCGAGGTGTACGAGCGCGGGCCGCCGCGGTGGCGGGGTCAACGCCAGCATCGTGTCGTAGGTGAAGATCGCCTTGGGGCCATCGCCGAGCTCGACGTATGCGCGCGCGAGGCCGGCGAGGATCTCGGGATCGTGCGGCGTGATGAACATCGCCATCTCACCGTAGGTGCGTACCTTGGCCCAGTTCGCGAGCTTGCTGTACTCGGCGACGAGCTTCTTGAGCGGCGCGACCTCCATCTGCTCGAGGAACGCGTAGTGCTCGAGCTCGGCGAGGCCGCGCGCGGTGTCGCCACGCTTGAGGTAGAGCTCGCTGAGCTGCTGGTACGCGAAGCTGCGCTCGGGATCGAGCTTCTGGGCCGCACATAGCTGCTTCTCGACCTCGGCCACGTTCTTTTCACCTTCCGCGAGCTGGGCGAGCCGCGCGCGCAGGTCGGAGTTGTCGTGACCGTCCGCCGCGAGGCCCGCGAACAGCCGCTTGGCGCCTGGCGCATCGCCCTTGTGGATCGCGATCTCGGCGAGGATGTAGCGCGCGATCGGCTGCTTAGGATCGAGCGTCAGTGCGGTGGTCGCGGTCGCGCCGGCCTTCTCGGCATCGGCACCGTAGTAGTAGCCGAGCGCGAGGTTCGCGCGTGCCCGGGCATCCTTCGGTGCCGCATCGACGGCGACCTCGAGCTTGGTGACGTCATCGAAGCCGCGTGTCGGCAGCTTGAACGTACCGGCGTACGGCGCGAGCCGGATCTCGAGGTACTTGCGGAATTCGGCGTCGAGCTGCGGGATCGGCTTGCCGGTGATCGTGCGCAGCACCTCGGGCGTCTCCTTGCCCTTGCCGAACAGCTTCAGCCCCTCGACGATCTTGGAAAACCCGTAGGTCTGCACGAGGTACTCGATCGTGACCGCCGACTGGTAGTACGCGACGACGACCGCGTTCTGATCGGGCTGCATGAACTCCGAGTTGAGCGCGGCGATCGCGGGCAGCGTGCCGTGGAGCATCGCGCCGTAGAGGTCGGCGTCGTTCTCGCGGCGCCACTCGGGCCGCGCGATCAGCGTCTCGTACTCGCTGAGGCCCTCGGTGAACCAGCGCGGCACCCGCGAATTCGAGAGCTGGATCGCGAACACGTGCGCGAGCTCGTGCCACATCACCATCCCCCAGTTGATGTCCCCGTTCGCGGGGGACATCGCCGTGATCACCTGGCCGAAGCAGACGCCGAGCGCCGAGATATCCGGCAACCCGACGGTGCGCACACCGTACGCGGCGCGATCCGCGTAGAGCTCGAGCGTGATCGGCGTCTTCGGCGAGAACCCGTAGCGCTTCACCATGTCGGCGAATGCGCGCTCCATCGTCGGCTCGAGGTACCGCGAGAACACCGGCTTCTCCTCGTTCGCGTAGCGAATGCGGAAGCTCTTGGTCATCGCCGTCGTGTAGTGCTTCGGGATCGTCTCGCGGAACAGGTCGAGCGTGTTCGACGCGCGCACGTTGTACTGGTCGCCGACCCACGACTTGTCGAGCCACTCGATGCCCTCCTTCTCCATGCCAAGGCGGAGGTAGCCGAGGCCCGCGCCGGCCATCGCCTCGTAGAAGTCGGGCTTCAGCTTGACGGCCTCCTTCTCGAGCTCGACGGCCTCGACGTAGCGATGCTCGCGGACCGCCGAGCGCGCCACCACGCGATAGAGCTGCGCGTACGCCGGGTTGATCGCGAAGGCCTTCTTCTTCTCGGCCTCGTAGAGCCCGGTGTCATCGCGCAGCCAGTGGATCGTGGCCTTCATCGCGATCGCCTCGACGTCCTCCTTGTTGACCGCGAGCACGGTGTCGAGCGTCCTCGTCGCGCCCTCCCACTGGTTCTGATCGATCTCGATCGAGGCGCGCGCCTTGAGCGCCCGCGCGTTCTTCGGGTTCACCGCGAGCGCTGCGTCGAGGTGATGGCGGACGGCGGCGAGGTCGTAGCGGGTCTCGAGGATCACCTCGGCCATCGCGGCATGCGCGTCGGGATGGTTCGGGTTGACCTTGAAGACCTCCTCGAGGGTCTGCTCGGCGAGGGCGGCGGCGTACTTCTGCAAGAACAAGTCTGCCCACGCGACGCCGATGTCCGTCATCTGCGGGCCCTTGCGCAGGGCCTCGCGGAACGCATCGTTGGCGAGCTGGATGTTCGCGGTGTACCGAGCCGCCGTCGCGAGCTGGTACATCTGGTGCGGATCGTCGAACGCGAGCTTGTTCGCATCCGACTCCTTGATCGTCAGCGTGAACAGCGTCCTGGCGCCCGCGATGTCGCCACCGGCCTGGCGCACGAGCCCGAGGGCGGTGCGCACGGCGCGGTCGTCGGGGCGATCCTTGAACAGCTGCTCGAGATCCTTGCGCGCGTCGGCGAGCCGGCCGGTGGCCTCGCGGACCTCCGCGAGCAGCAGCCGGGCCTCCGCGGCGAGCGGATCCTTGCCCTGTGCCATCGGCAAGAGCGTCGCCTCGGCGGCAGCGTGATCGCCGGTCGCGAGCTGGGCACGTGCGAGGAGCACCCGCGCCGCCGGGCGATCCTTGCCCGTGACCTTGGTGAGCTCGGCGATCGCGGTCTTGTAGTCGCCCGCGATCAGCTTGTCACGACCGGTCGCCAGATCCGCGACAGCGACGCGGCCCGTGGCAATCACGACGAGCAGAGCCAGGGCGCCGATCCTCATCGCGTGCATGCCCTCGAATCTGGGCGACGCAGGTACCCCTGTCAAACCCCGTTGTCGCCAGGTGGTCCTGCGGACGTGTGAGGGCACCGAACCAGGCACCAAGGTGACGCATGCGGTATGGTCTGGCCGTGGCCGAGCCTTCGAAGGACACCGGGGTGAGCTCGCAGGGGCTCTACAACGCGTTCGACGCGTTCCTCAAGCAGGCGATCCGCGAGTACTACGACCGCAGCTGGACGACCCGGAAGGGCAACTTCATCGCACTCCTGATCGCGTCGGGCAGCACGTCGTTCGCGCTCGCCAAGGACTCGGTCGTCGACGGCTCGGGTACCAAGAAGGTCGCGCTCGGCGCCGGTCTCATGATCGCGCTGCGGATCGGGCTCAAGTACGCGCTCGGCGGGCCGCTCGGCCTCGTGCTGTCGGTCGCGGCGGGCGCTTCGATGATCGCGTACTTCGTGCGTAACCAGAAGGACATCGTCAAGCGCGTCGGGCTCTACAAGACCGTGATCGCCGACACCGCGAAGAAGTACGACGAGGTTCACGCAGGCTGGCGGGACGGCAAGTACCAGGTCAGCGATCGCAACCTCATGATCGACGGCCTGATGAAGCAGTTCATCGCCTCGATCGACGAAGCCTGACACGTGGTTCGTCGCGTCATTCGGCACGTCGTTCGTCGCATCATTCGTCGCGGCTGGCGCCGCATCGGCCTGGCGGTGATCGTCGCGGTGATCGGGCTCGGGTCCGGCGAGGCACACGCGCAGCATGCCGCGAAGCCGGCCCAGCCGAGCGTCAAGCAGCGCATCGTCGGCATCCTCGACGTGCGGGGGCCATCGCCGGCCGACGAGGCGACGTTCGAGCGGAGCCTCGAGAGCCAGCTCGACACCGCTACCGACTGGCTCTCCCCGCGCGCGAAGATGCGCGAGCGGCTCCGCAACTCGACGAAGTGGACCGAGGGCTGCCTCGTCCACCACTGCCTCCGCGAGGTCATGGTCCAGACCAACGCCGAGCTCGTGATCCTCGCGGCGCTGACTGGATCGGGCACGAGCTTTGGCTTCGTCGTCACGCTGGTCCGGACCGATACCGGGCGCGTGGTCTCGCAGGCCACCGAGCGCTGCGACGTCTGCACGTTCAACGAGACGATGAACGCCGCGGTGCTCGCGACGATCGCGCTGCTGAACTCGGTCCCCGACAAGCTGCCCGACGAGTCGGCCCAGCAGGGCGCGGCGGTCGATCTCGCCGTCGACATGGCGGTGATGCCGGTCAAGAAGCAGCTGACCACCACGCGGCGCGCCACCTCGCGCGTGGGCCTGACCCTGACGATCGCCGGGCTCGTCGCGGCCGCTGCGGGGACCGCCACGTACCTGCTCGTCGACGGCAAGCCCGAGTACGGCCTCGCGACCGCGGCGGCGGGCGGTGGGATGGCCCTCGGCGGCATCGTCGTGCTCGCGTTCTGACCCGGTTCGCCCGTGGGACCGGTCACAGACGGCATGGCATGGCGGTGCGTGCCTGACGGCGTACTTCCCCTCTGCTTCGCTCCAGCTCCGATGATAGGGTCCTGCGATGCGCACTCGCGCGTCTCGCCTCGCTCTGCTCGTCGCACGCCTGGTCGCGCCCGTGGCATTGCTTGCCCCGGCCGCTTGCTCCGATCCGCCACCCGTCACGGCGCTGTTCGCGCTGCCCGGTGACACGGCCGAGGACTTCTACGCGCTGCCGTTCCCGAGCGATCTGCGCCGCGACACCGACGGCACGATCGACCTCTCGCTGTTTCCGACCAACAGCCTGATCGCGGATTCGTACCGCGTCGCCGCAGACCTGCTCGATGGCTTCGCGCTGAACCCGACCGTGTTCGCGCGCTTCGATGGTCCGCTCGATCCGGCGAGCCTCCCCGACCCCGCCGGCTCGGTCGACGCCAAGGCCTCGGTGTACCTCGTCGATGTCGATCCGGACTCGCCGGTACGTGGCGAGCGGGTGCCGGTGCTCGTGCGGTTTCGCGCCGAGCCGACGCAGACTTTGCTCGGCAACCACCTCGTCATCCGCGCATATCCGGGGTTCGGCCTCGCCGAGGGCAGGACCTACGCGGCCGTGATCACCGACCGGATGCGCGGCGAGGGCGGCGGCTCGCTGCACGCGTCGATCACGTTCGACGCGCTGCTCGGCACCGGCACCACGGACGACCCGCAGATCGTGAACGCCCGCGAGGTCTACGCGCCATTACTCGCGTACCTCGACGAGCCCGGCGGCGACGACCGCGACGACGTCGTATCGGCCGCGGTGTTCACGACCCAGCACGCGACCCAGATCGTCCCCGCGCTGCGTGCCGGCGTGTTCGCGGCGCCCGCACCGGTCGCGACCGACATCGCGCTGTACACCCCGGGCCCGGGGTTCATGCTGTTCTCCGGCAACTACGTCGCACCGAACTTCCAGACCGGCGAGGTCCCGTACAACGTCGCGGGCTCCGGCGAGATCCGGGTCGGTCCCGACGGCGCGGCGATCGTCCAGCGCATGGAGCCGATGCGGTTCGCGCTGTCGGTGCCCGACGGCCCGGCGCCAGCGGCGGGCTGGCCGATCGCGATCTACTCGCACGGCACCGGGGGCAACCACATCGCGTTCTTCGAGGACGGCACGGCCGCCGCGCTCGCCGCCGAGGGCATCGCCGTGATCTCGACCGACCAGGTGCTGCACGGACCGCGCAACCCCGCCGGCGACGCGCAGATCGACTTCTTCAACATCGGCAATCCCCACGCGATGCGCGACAACTCGCTGCAGGGCACCGCTGACGCCTTCGCGCAGCTCCGCCTCGTGCAGGGCATGTCGTTCAGCGACAGCGTCCGCACGATCACGTTCGATCCGACGAAGGTCTACTTCTTCGGCCACTCGCAGGGCGGGCTGACCGGCCCCGGCTTCGTCGCGTTCGAGCCATCGCTGACCGGCGCCGTGTTCTCGGGCACCGGCGGCCTCCTGTACATGAGTCTCGTCCACAAGACCAAGCCGCTCGACGTCTCGATGCTGCTGCAGACGTTCCTCCGCGACGATCCCGTCGACGAGGACAACCCGTCGCTCGCGATGTTCCAGATGTGGGTCGAGCGCGCGGACGGCGCGAACTACGCGCCGATGTTTGTCCGCGAGCCGGCGACCGCGCCCGATGGCACGCGCCTCCAGCCGCGCAACATCTTCCAGACCGAAGGCTTCGACGACACGTACACGCCGAACGCTTCGATCGAGGCGCTCGCCGTCGCGATCGGTGGCGATCTGGTCGAGCTCGTCGACACCCGGGATCTCACCGGCCTCGCGCTGCGTGGACGAACCGCGAAGCGCCCCCCGTTCGCGGGTAACCTCGGGGGCGCGACCGCCGTGCTCGCGCAGTACCGTCAGCGGCCGGGCTCCGACGGCCACTTCGTCGTCTTCGATGTACCCGCCGCGGAACGCCAGGCCGCGAGCTTCCTGGGAACCCTGGCTCGTACCGGAACCGCGACGGTCGTGGAGGCTCCATGAAGCGCAAGCTCGGACAGATGTTGATCGAGGCCGGAGCGATCGACGAGGCGCAGCTCCGCGCGGCCCTCGCGGATCAGCGCCGGTGGGGCCGCCCGCTCGGCCGTACGCTCGTCGAGCTGCGCTTCATCCGCGAGGACGACCTCGTGCGCGTGCTCGGCCAGCAGCTCGGGCTCCCGAGCATCGATCTCGACAAGGTCCCGATCCCGCGCGCGGTGCTCGACCTCGTGCCGGTGCAGCTCGCGAAGTCGCACAACCTGATCGCGTTCGCGCAGCAGATGAAGTTCCTCGATGTCGCGATGCTCGACCCGACGAACCTCGGCATCATCGACGAGCTGCGCATCCGCACCCAGCTCAATATCCGCGCGCACCTCGCCGGCCCGAAGATGATCGAGCGCGCCCTCATCAAGTACTACGGCGGCGAGACCGCGCTCGACGAGTACCAGATCCTGATGACGACGCCAGCCCG
This sequence comes from Deltaproteobacteria bacterium, assembly GCA_013812655.1. Lineage (GTDB taxonomy): Bacteria > Myxococcota_A > Polyangia > Haliangiales > Haliangiaceae > JABFXX01. Next base: position 15,024 of record JACCTC010000277.1, read on the forward strand.
GCGGCCCGCCACGGTCCCGCCGGAGCGCACGTCGGTCTCGATCGGCGGCGAGCTCCGCGACGGGCTCCGCGTGTTTCCGAGCGCGCCGGGCTCGAGCGCGCATCCGCCGCCCTCGACGCCGCCGCCCCCGGTGGGTCCGCCGCCGATCGCGGCCCGCCACCAGGAGATCGACGCGCTGCAGGCGCGCATCTCGAAGCTCGAGGCGCTGGTCGCGCGCGACGAGGACGTCCTGCGCAAGCTGCTCGCGCTGCTGATCGACAAGGGCCTCGCGACCCGCGACGAGATCGTCGAGCGCCTGGGTTGAGATCGACGCTGAGCGCCGCTACTCGACGTCGCCGCCCTTGAGGCCATGACGCTTCAAGAGCTCGCGGAGGTGGTAGCGCGTCAGGCCGGCTTCCTGGGCGGACCGCGTGATGTTGCCCTCGTTGCGGGCCATCAGCGCCGACAGGTACGCGATCTCGAAGGCATCGACGACCGACTGCTTCGCGCCCTTGAAGCCGAGGCCGGCCTTGAGCAGCGAGGCATCGAAGATCGCCGGGCCACTCTGCTGCGGCAGATCGACACCGGCGAGCTGGGCGGCGGCTCGCTGCGCCGCATGCGCACCGGCCTGCGCGAGATCGTGCGAGACGACGACGGACGGTCCCATCTCGCGACCGAACACGAGATCGGGCCGCGTGATCACCGGGCCATCGGTGAGCGCGGCCGCGCGCTCGACGACGTTGCGCATCTCGCGGACGTTGCCGGGCCAGGCGTGGCTGATCAGCGCCGCCATCGCATCCTGCGAGAACGACATCGTCATGCCGCGGCGACCGGCGATCTCGCGGAGGAAGTGGTTGGCGAGGCCCGGGATGTCCTCGCGGCGCTCGCGCATCGGCGGCAGCTCGACGTGGACGACCGAGAGCCGGAAGTACAGGTCCTCGCGAAACCGCCCGGTGTTCACCTCGTCGCGGAGATCGCGATTCGTCGCCGCCAGCACGCGGACGTCGACCTTGTGCGTGCGATCGCCACCGACCCGCTTGATCTCGCGCTGCTCGAGGACGCGCAGCAGCTTGGGCTGCAGCGTGATGTCGAGCTCGCCGATCTCGTCGAGGAAGATCGTGCCGCCGTTGGCCTGCTCGAAGCAGCCGACGTGCTGATTGACCGCGCCGGTGAAGCTGCCCTTCTCGTGGCCGAACAGCGTGGATTCGATCAGCTCGCGCGGGATCGAGCCGCAGTCGAGCACGACGAACGGCTTGCTCTTGCGCTGCGAGGCGTTGTGCAGCGCGCGCGCGACCATCTCCTTGCCGGTGCCGGTCTCGCCGGTGATGAGGCAGGTCAGCTCGCTCGGTGCCACCTTCTCGAGGTGGGCGAAGATCTCGCGCATCGCTGGCGAGGCGCCGAACATCGCGTCGAAGCGATCCTTCTTGGACAGCTCGATCTCGACGACATCCTGCGTGGACTGGAACTGGATGTTGGTGTGGCCGATCCGGAAGATCGTGCCCGGCCGCAAGTAGGCCTCGCGGACGCGGAGGTCACCGACGAAGATGCCGTTGCGCGAGTTGAGATCGCGCAGCCGGTAGCCGTCGTCACGGGCGGACACCTCGAAGTGGGTCCCCGAGACGGCTTTGTCCTGGACGACGAGGTCGCTGATGATGCTGCGCCCGCCGGTGACCCGGGGCTTGATCATCTCGACTTCTTTGCCCTGGTCCGGCCCGTTGACCACGACCAGCTTGCCCTTGCGGAGGCGCCGTACCGTTGCCCACTCGCCCTCGAACAGCGTGGTCAGGCCGGTGCCTGACTCGAACTGGGAGCCGTCCTCTTCCATCGGGGCCGACCGTATCACGACGCCGGGAGCGGCGGCGCAAGCCCCTTAATTAAGCCACTTGTGCTCGTCGCGTGGTCGCGTCGGCTTCTTGCCTCCGTCGATCACCGAGAGCTTCGCGCGCGCCCGCCCGATCCGCCAGCGGCGGTAGACCAGGCCGGGCGAGAACCGCTTCGACGTCATGATCGCGGCGGCGATCATCGACGCGGCGAACGCGGCCCCGAGCTCCCAGAACTGCTGGAGCCCGATGTAGAGCACGAGGAAGCCGATGAACCCGTACATCAGCTGGCGGCCGGTCAGCGGCAGCACGCCGAAGAACTGGACCGGCTGCCGCGCGTAGACGATGCCGAACGCGACGATCGACGCGTAGATGAACGGGTCGAGGCCGGTGATCGGCATCTCGCGGCCAGTCACCCAGCCCATCGAGATGCCCGCGACCATGCCGACGAGCGAGGTCACCGCGAAGAACCGATAGAACCGGGCTGTTCCCCAGAACCTCTCGAGGGTCGGGACGAAGCTCCACATCACGACGCCGTGGAGGAGGAGCGCGATGAACTGGGTCTCCAGGAAGATCCCGGTGACCAGCGTCCACACCCGGCCGTGCTCGAACACGTTCGACGGCGTGGCCGCGACGTACTCGGCGAGCTTGAGGCGCGCCTCGGGCCCAGAGAGGAGCCAGATCAGCGACAGCCCGATCTCGAGCCCGATGATCACGAGCGCGCCCGGGGTGATCCGGAGACCGGCGAGACGATCGCCAAGCCTGTTAGACGCGCTCACGATTCGACCTTAGCACAGGCCGCGGCGAAGGCCGCCGCGACCACGCGGGCTCACTCGCCGACGATCGGGATCATGATCAGGCCAAGATCCGTGATCTTGTTCGGCGCCGAGATCCGCTTGTTCACGAGCGCGGGAGTGTTGCTGATCGAGCGATCCGAGCTGTCGAGCGCCGCGACCGACACCGTGTAGTCGCCCGCGGGCAGCGCCGCGGTGTACGCCGAGCCCTGCGAGCAGGGATAGACATCGGTGTACGCCTGCGTGCTCCCGTTCAGCGTCGACGTGATGTCGACCGAGTCCGCGAGCGCCTCGGCGCACGACAGCGGGTCGCCCGTCACCTCGCCACGGAGCTGCCAGTCGAACAGGAAGAAGCCACCATCATCGATGATGGTCGTCGTGAACGTGGCGTCCCGGCTCGTGATGTCGACGATCGCGGCCGTCGACTGCGCATAGAGCTGGGTGTTGTCGGAGTTCGTGATCTCGAGATAGACCTCGTACGCGTCGACCGGATACTCGTTCGTGCCGGTCCCGGCCGAGCACGGATACAGATCGATGATCGGCTGGCCGCGGCGCTGGTTCGCGCCATCGACCGGGTAGGCATAGACCGCGGTGGTATCGAAGCCTGCGGGGCATCCAAGGACGGCTCCGGTGGAGACCTCCTTGAACGACCAGTTCGCGGTGATCAGCCCCGCGTCCTCCGCAGCAACGCAACCGGTAGCCGCGTACGCCAACAATGCAGACAAGACAACTTTGCGCATCTAGTGCCTCCTCAAGAATGGACGGTATCAGAACTTCAAGCGAAACGTCTTACAACGGCAGTGCTCGCCACGACAGACGCGGCGAGCGTCACAGAACGAAGAAGTGTCTTACTGGTTCGCGATCGGGATCGTGATCAGACCGAGGTCTGTCACCTGATTCCGGTCGCGGATCGCCTTGCTGGTGAGTGTGGGGGCGGTGCCGAGCGCGCGATCCGATCGATCGAGCGCCGACACCGAGACTGTGTACGACCCGGCGAGCAACCCGGCGGTGAGCGCGGAGCCGTCGTCACAGTTGAACTTGTCACTGCGAGCCTCGGTCGTGCCCGAGAGCGTGCTGAGGATCTCGATCGAATCCGTACCGGCGCACGAGAGCGTGGCGTTGGAGGTCTCGCCGCGGAGCGTCCAGTCGAAGAGGAAGTATCCACCGTCGTCGAGGATGGTCGCGCTGAACAGCGCGTCGCGATCGATGACGTCGACGATCGCCGAGGTCGATTGTGCGTAGAGCGACTCGCCGCCGTTGCTCACGATCTCGAGCCATACCTGATAGACGTCGGGCGGCAACAGCTCGCTCGCGTGGCGGCCGTCGCGGCAGTCGAACAGATCGACGAACGGCTCGCCCAGTGGCCGGAGGTCGCGGTCGACGGGCTGCGAGATCATGCGGACCGTGTCGAAGCCGGCCGGACAGTCCGTGCGGGTATTGGTTGCGATATTCTCGAACGACCACTCGGCGGAGATCGTCGCGGCGTCCTCGTAGCGATCTTCGGCGTAGACGACGCAGCCGGTGGCCGAGAGGGCCAGCAAGCATGTGGTGGTGAGGTGTTTGATCATCGAACGGTCTCCGGCCCTCGCTTCGCGGTCGAAGGTGGCGGCGCAAGCTTTGGACGGACCAGCCGTCAGTTCCTTCACGGGCGAGACATAGGCAAGTCGCGCGCCATGTCACGCGAGGCGACTGCCATCACGTGTGATCGATCGCATCGATCAGCTCCCGGCGCGACAATCCACGCACGGCCCTACTCGCAGATGCAGGGCTGCTCGCCACAGTACGAGACCAGCACGACGAGCTCGACCGCTCCCAAGCTCACGGTTTCACCCAGGATCACGCGGCGCTGCTCGGCGGCCGGCGCGATGTAGGACCCGGCGAGCGCGGGCCCGGTCTCGCACAGTGGGCTCACGGAGAGCAGGGCCTTGCCTGGTGGTAGCTCGAAGTTGGTCACGCCGTGGTTGTCGTTGCACGGCCATTCGTCGGAACCGGAGTGATCCGTGCCGTCTACGTGGACGACCCAGTCGAGCCGAATCTTCGTCACGGGGTTGGTGCCGTCCTTGCCCGAGTCACAATCGACGAACTTGTCGGGGAGCGAGCTGCTCGCGGGACGCAGCTTCCACGACAGCTCGACGGCACCGCCATCGACCGTGTTGCAACCGTGAACCCCGAGACACAGAAGTGTCGCGATCGCCATACCGCGGGCGATTTGACCCACTGTTCCCGTGCGTGTTATCGCCAAGCCCGTGATGAGCAGCAGTATGCCAGCCGGCCTCGCTGCGAGCCTCGACATTGCGCGGCTATTAGAGCAGGCGCACTGGGTCGTCAAAGGCGTGGTGATCACCCTGACGGTCATGTTCATCGTCGGCCTCTACATCATCATCTACAAGACGATGTATCTCCGCCGCGCAGCGAGCGAATCCGCGCGGTTCCTGGAGTCGTTCTGGCGCTCGCGCGACATCGAGCAGATCTACAAGCAGGCCCAGGCTCTGCGGAACAGTCCGATCTCGCAGATGTTCGTCGCCGGCTACACCGAGCTCGCGAAGCTCGCGTCCGACGACAACCTCAAGGACGATCGCGAAGGCAACCTGACCAACATCGAGCGGTCGCTCCGCCGCGCGCAGCTCTCCGAGACGCTCAAGCTCGAATCGATGGTGCCGTTCCTCGCGACGACCGGATCGGCGGCGCCGTTCATCGGCCTGTTCGGGACCGTCGTCGGCATCATGTTCGCGTTCGTCGAGATCTCGGCCGCGGCCGGTGCGGCGACGCTGAAGGTCGTCGGCCCGCATATCGCCGAGGCGCTGTTCGCGACCGCGATCGGCCTCGTCGCGGCGATCCCGGCGGTGATGGCGTACAACTTCTTCATGCGCCGGATCCGCGTGCTGCGCTCGGAGATGGAGACCTTCGAGCAGGACTACCTCAACATCATCAAACGGCACTTCCTGAGGTGAGCTGATGGGAGTGCGCTGATGGGAGGACGCCGATGGGAATGAGCAGCGGCGGCGGCGGCGACAACGAGCTCAACGCGGAGATCAACGTCACCCCGCTGGTCGACGTCATGCTCGTGCTGCTGATCATCTTCATGATCACCGCGCCGATGATGAACACCGGCGTCGACATCGATCTGCCGGCGGTCACCGCGCAGAACATCGAGGATCCCGAGGGCAAGCTCGTGATGTCGATCTCGGCGGATCAGAAGCTGCGGCTCGGCGGGACCGCGATCACGTGGACCGAGCTCGAGGTCAAGCTGAAGAGCAACGAGCGCGTACAGCGCGAGAGCCAGCTCTACATCGAGGCCGACAAGAACCTGCCGTACGCGGTCGTGATCACGGCGATGGCGGTCGCGAAGACCGCGGGCGTGACCAAGGTCATGATGCTCACCGAACCCACGGATACCCTTCAGCTCTCCGAGCTCGATCAGAACAAGCAGCCCTGACGGACGTCTGATACCTGGACACTGGCCATGAGCTTCAAGGACGGCGAGATGCACGTGATGGCGGCCTTCGGGGCAGCCTTCCTCAGTGCTGCGCTGTTCGTGCCGACCGTGTGGATGGCCGACGCGCGCGCCGACCACACGCCGGTGCTCGAGGAGATGGAGGCGATCGAGGCGTCGATCGCGGTCAAGAAGGCGCCCGCGATGCAGCCGCAGAAGAAGACCCAGGCCAAGCCTGCCGTGGTCAAGCCCGATGGCGTGTCGCGCGACGAGACCAAGGTCGTCGACGACAAATCGTGCAAGCAGGACAGCGACTGTCCGGCGGGCAGGGTCTGCGTGAAGTCCGTCTGCAAGTTGCCCGACAAGGTCGCGAAGACCGAGACCGATCCGCTCGGCAAGTTCCGCCGGCCGACCGATGACGAGACGCCGACCGGCAAGCCGACGACCGAGGTCGGCACGTTCAACGACAACGAGCGCGGGTTCGCCGAGGAGACCAAGGGCCACCCGTTCTTCCAGAAGGTCGCGCGCGACTTCGTCGAGAACTTCGAGTATCCCAAGATCCTCGCAGGCGAGTCGGCGACCGGATGCATCCACCTCCTGGCGGATGGCAAGATCGCCAAGTTCAAGGTCGATCCAAAGAGTGGTGAAGCAACGCTCGATGACGCCGTCGAACGTGCGCTGAAGAAGATGCAGACGCTGCGCGCCTCCTCGCCGGAAGCGCCGCCGATCGAGTTGCTCAAACAGGCGACGACGAGATGGATATGCTTCAACACCGGAAAACTGCAGCGCGCCGAGTGACCGTAGGGGAACGAGGCCGTCTGGCCGAGAGACCGCGAAGGTCACGATTTCTATTAATCGTCGGCCTGTTCGCCGTCGCTGGTCTCCAACCAGCCGCAGCCGAGGAACCCAAGGCGGGCGTCGTCATCGACGTCAACGCGGGGAAACGAACGCTCTACCCGATCGCGGTTCCGACGAGCCTCGAGGGTGATAGCGGCGTCGCGAAGGAGATCTCGACGGTCGCGTCGTTCGATCTGAATGTCGCGGGCGTCTTCAAGGTGCTCGAGCCGCGGTCGTTCCTCGCGGACCTGCGCGCCGAGGGCATCGGCATCGACCCGCAGAAGTGGAAGGACGTCGGCGCGTTCGGCGTGATCAAGTATCGCGCGACCGCCACCGACATCGAGTTCCGGCTCTACGAGGTCTCGAAGGGCGCGAACGCGTCGCTGACCAAGACGTACTCGCGCAAGCAGAGCACCCGGCAGATTGTGCACCTGTGGTGCAACGAGGTCGTGAAGTTCTACACGGGCGAACCCGGCTTCTTTGGCTCGAAGATCGCGTTCACCGTGAAGGGTAAGGGTAGCAACGCCGTGTACGCGATGGACTTCGACGGCGCGAACGCGTTCAAGATCTCGAACAACAGCTCGACGAACATCCTCCCGGCATACTCGCCGTCGGGCGGACAGATCGCCTACACGTCCTTCATGCGCAACAACCCGGACCTCTACGTGGGTCCGGCAGGTGGTGGGCGGCCGAAGAAGCTGTCGAGCCAGCGCGGCATGAACACCGGCGCGGCGTGGTCGCCGGATGGCAGCAAGATCGCGCTGACGCTCTCGAAGGACGGCAATGCCGAGATCTACGTGATCAGCGCGAGCGACGGCAGCGTGATCAAGCGGATCACGAACGACAAGTCGATCGACACGTCGCCCGCGTGGTCGCCGGATGGCAGCCAGCTCGCGTTCGTCTCCGACCGCAACGGTGGCCCGCAGATCTTCGTGGTGTCATCCGCGGGCGGCACGCCGCGCCAGATCTCGTTCAACGGCAGCTACAACACGACGCCCGCGTGGTCGCCGCGTCCCGGCAAGCAGGTGATCGCGTACACGACACGCGATGGCGGCCGCTACGACATCGTCACGCTCGATCTCCAGACCAAGGCGATGACGCGGATCACCCAGAACGAGGGCAACAACGAGGAGCCTTCGTTCTCGCCGAACGGCCGTGCGATCGCATTCGCGCGGACCGGTCAGGGCGTGTTCATCGCGAACGCCGACGGTACTGGCAAGGCGATCAAGGTGTGGGGCGGCTCGGCGACCGGCGTCGACTGGGGCCCAGCTCCGAAGGATTAACCGGCTACGCGGTATGAGCGTCGAGATACGCTTGCAGCCGCTCGATCGTCAGCAACCCGACCGGCTCGCCGTGATCGACGACCAACGCGACGCTATGAGGTAGCGCGCGCAGCTGTGCGAGCACGTCTGCGAGGGAATCTGAGGGCGTGACCGTGACCACATCGTGCCGTGGCGCCTCGGAGATGCACGCGTGCGGTCCATTGCGCTCGAGGCCGAGCGCCACGTCATCACGCGTCACGACGCCGACCGGCATCCCGTGATCGACGACAGGAAGCTGCGCATTGCGACCGGCGACCATCAGCAGCGCGACATCCTCGAGGGGCTGCTGAGGGGAGACGGTCTCGAGTCGGGTCAGCATCGCAGCACTCACGGGGATGGTCGCGAGCGTTGGATAGCCCAGCGAGCGAGCCATCGTTGTGAGCTTGCGGATGGCAGAGCTCGTGAGCTGACCAAGCGTACGGCGCAGCAAGCTGCCGTGCCTTCGATCGTCCGGTTGCATGGTTAGAGAGTTTGCACCTCACATGCCATGCGACACGGGGCAGCCCCGCACACTGCGGAGACACCACCGCTCGGCCCCGTCGCGCTGAAACCTACACGTCCGTATACGCAGCCTCGACTGGTCGTGTAGATCGACGACGATCGGGCGAGAACCTCACCGTGCGGCGTGTCGGAGCCGCACGAATACGACAGGCTCCTAGCTGGATCGCTTCGTGCTCGAGGATCCAGCATGCCCGCTCCGTTTCCCCACCAGTACAGCGCCACGATCAGCCGCACGTTCTCGTCGCGCGCCCGGGTCGAGGCGCCACCGCGTGCGCCCCTTCATGGTGGGCCGAGCAGTGAATTCGATGGTGATGCCGCGTCGTGGTCGCCCGAGCACCTGATGCTGTCCTCGCTGGGCACGTGCATGCTCACCACGTTCGAGGCGTTTGCCGCGCGTGACGAGATCGAGATCGCGAGCTGGAACGCGACCGTCAACGGAACGGTCGAGCGCACGCCCGAAGGTCTGATGTTCACCTCGATCGTGCTGTGTATCGAGATGGCGATCAGCGGCAAGGTCCAGAACGTCGAGCGCACTCTCGAGGACGCGAAGGAGTACTGCCTCATCCTCAACTCGCTGCGGGTCCCGGTCGTGATCGAGACGCAGATCTCGACACCGGCCGGCTTGCTCGAGCTCGCGTCCATGGCCGATGGCAGTGGCGACCTCGATCGCGACCAGCCTCTCGCGAGCTGAGCTCAGGTCAGCTCAGTCAGCTCGGGTCAGGTCAGGTGGAGCGGGACAGGCCAGGCAGGACCACGAAGAACGCGGCCCCGTGGCCGGGCTTGCTTGTCGCCCAGACTCTCCCGCCATGACGCTGGACAATGCGATGCACGGTGGCGAGGCCGATGCCATCGCCGGGGAAAGCCGAGCTGTCGTGCAGGCGCTCGAATGGCGCGAACAGGCGATCGGCGTCACGCATGTCGAAGCCGACCCCGTTGTCGCGGATGAACAGCGCGGGGTCTCCATCGCTGTCGAGCACGCCGACCTCGAGCTGGACGGTGGCCTGCTGGGCGGAATACTTCCACGCGTTTCCGAGCAGGTTGGCGATCATCGCCTCGACCAGCACCGCGTCGCCGAAGCAACGGATCCCGGACTCGATGACGATCTCGGCCGAGCGGCCGGGGTCACCGCGGCGGAGCTCGGCGACACACGCCGTCGCCATTGCCGAGAGATCGACGGGCACGAGCTTTAGCGGCGCCCGCCCGACGCGCGCGAGGCTCAACAGGTTCTCGACGAGCTTCGTCATGTGCACGACAGAACGCTGGATGTGGCTGAGGCGCTCGGAGATCTTGAGCGGTAGCTGAGACGACTCGCGCATCAACAGATCCGCGCTCATCTGCATGACCGCGAGGGGCGCCCGTAGGTCGTGGCTGACCATCGCGTTGAACGCCTCGAGATCGCGCACCGACTGCTCGATCACCCGCGTGCGCTCGGCAACTCGCTTCTCGAGCTCGCTGTTGAGCTGATGAACCGCCTCCTCCGCGAGCTTCTGGTCGGTGATGTCCTGGCAGACGCCGACGAGCCGGACCAGCGTGCCGGCGTCGTCGAGGACAGGATGCGCCCACGTGTGAAGGTGACGGATCGAGCCATCCGGTCGAAAGATCCGCTCGTCGTGCGAGTACGGGATGTGCTCGTGGAAGACGCGGTTCGTGGCCTCGACGACCCGTGCGCGATCATCCGGGTGGACCATCGTCAGGTATGCCTCGTAGCTCGGCGTGTATGTCTCGGGCGTCAGCCCATAGATCCGGTAGAGCTCCTGCGACCATGTCGCCGTCGGCTCGCTGATGTCCCACTCCCACGTGCCGAGGTGCGCGACACCCTGGGTGTCGACCATCAGTTGCTCGCTCCGGCGCAACCGTTCCGCGTCGCGCTTCAACTCGGTCGTATCGGTCGAGAGGCACAGGCACCCGACGACGCGCCCGGCGCTGCGCAGTGGGGTAATCGTGCACACGAACCACGCGCGAATCCCGCCCGGTCCGGCCTCACCCCATTCAAAGCGAGCCGCGCTCCCCCCCGCAAGCACGCGATCTGTGGCGGCGTCGAACGTGTCGCGGAACGCTCCGAGGAACAGCTCGCCCGCCGAGCTTGCGAGGACCGCGTCAGGCCACCGCCCGCATGCGGCTGCGTTGAGATACTGGAGCCGGCGATCGGCGTCCGTCCCGAACACGACATCCGGGCTCGCGTCGAAGATCGACGCCAGCACTGCGCGCTCCCCGAGCTCGCTCACGGTTGCAGCATCGCATGTCCACGTGACAACCGGCGGGTGCCGTGCTTGCATCAACTGCTGGAGAACCCGTGTTGCGCAAACCGACAATCCTCGCGGTCGACGATACTCCCGCCAACCTCGTAGCGCTCGAGGCCGTGCTCGATCGCGACTTCACGTTGCTGTTCGCGCGCTCCGGACCGGAAGCCGTTGCCCTGATGCAACAGCCACACGATGTCGACGTGATCCTCATGGACCTCCAGATGCCGGGCATGGACGGCTTCGAAGCAGCTGCGCTGATCAAGAAGCTGCCCGGTTGCGAGGATGTGCCGATCGTGTTCATCACGGCCGTCTACCGCGAAGACCCGCACGTCAAGCGTGGGTACGAAGCTGGCGGCGTCGACTACTTCAGTAAGCCGTTCGATCCGGACCTGCTGCGCCTCAAGATGGGCATCTACGCCTCGTTCCGCCAGAAGGCCTCGGTGCTGAAGGAGCGCGAGCGCCAGATCAAGGAGACCGAGGAGCTGCTCAAGGCGGGCCGCAAGCTCGCTGGCCTGCTCGAGAGCCTACCGGTCGGTGTCCTCATCGCCGATGGCCAGGGACGGATCTGCCAGGCCAACGAGGCGGTCTCGCGGATCTGCAAGTCCGTCGAGCTGATCCAGAACGACGAGTACGGCACGATGCTCGGCTGGTGGGGTCACAGCGGGCAAAGCCTCAAGACGCCCGACGGTCCGCTCGCCGGTGCCCTGCAAGGTGAGAGCTGCCACAACGAGGTGCGCGAGATCCGTTGCGTCGACGGAACGACGAAGGCGGTGTTGATGTCGGCGTCGCCGTTGATGGGACTCGATCACCAGATCGCGGGTGCCGTCATCGTGATCCAGGACGTCAGCGAGCCGAAGCGGATCCAGGGCGAGCTCGAGGATCGGATCGCGCGGCTCGTGTCACTCGGCCTCGAGCTCGAGCAGAGCGCCCGGGACTGAGTACAAGCTCCCGGTCACGCGCGCTTCTGGATGCCATCGAACGCGACGACGCTCGAGTTGCTGAGGCCCGCCGCGTTGGCCTCGTCTGTATCGAGGTGCAGATCGAGCGTGAACGCATCGTTGACGCGGACGAGCACGTCACCCATGGTCAGCTCCCGATCGCCTTCAGCGCGGATCCGGATGACGTCCTTGTCGCCGACGCCGAACGCACGGGCCTCGGTCGGGTGCATGTGGACGTGCCGCATCGCCATGATCACGCCGCTTCCGATCGTGACGTCGCCCGCCGGGCCGCGGAGCTTGAGCCCGGGCGTGCCGTGGAGCTGGCCGGACTCGCGCAGCGGGGGATCGACGCCGAGCTGCAGGGCGTCGGTTCGCGACACCTCGATCTGCGTGGCCTTGCGGAGCGGGTTGATGATCGCGACGCTGCGGATCTCGCCCTTGGGTCCGATCAGATCGACGGTCTCGCGCGTCACGAACTGGCCGGGCTGCGTGACGTCTCGCCGGCGGCTCAGCTCGTAGCCCGCACCGAACAGCGCGTCGCAATCAGCACGCGAGAGGTGGACGTGCCGCACCGAGACCCCAACCGGAATCGGCTTGCTGTGGACGCTGCGCATCGCGGCCGTGGGACCGACGAGCCGCCGCACGACGTCGCGCGCGATCATGCGCTCCTCGTCGGTGGTGACCACGAGCACGCGCGCGCCGGCGTGGCGCGTGGCGACGTCGACGATGCCGCCAGCCTCGGCTGGCCGTCGCGTCCGATTGGCCTCTGGGTCGAGATCGACGCCCAGGAAGTTCATCCGCTCGCACACCCGCTCGCGCACCATGGCCGAGTTTTCGCCGATGCCGCCGGTGAACACGATCGCGTCGATGCCGCCGAGCTCGGCCGCGTATGCGCCGATGTACTTGCGGATCCGGCGCACGAAGATGTCGACGGCGAGCCGCGCACGGACCTCGCCACGCTCGGCGGCCGCCTGGACGTCGCGGAAGTCGGCGCCGATGCCCGAGATGCCCGCGAGCCCTGATTGCTTGTTCAGCAGCTGCTCGACCTCCAGCACGCTGACGCCCTGCCGGATCATCGCGAGCGGCACCGACGGATCGAGGTCGCCGCACCGCGTGCCCATCACGAGTCCCTCGAGCGGTGTCATGCCCATCGACGTGTCGATCGAGATGCCTCCTTCGATCGCCGCGATACTCGCGCCACCGCCGAGGTGACAGGTGACAAGCCGGAGCCGCGCGAGATCGGTGCCCAGGTACTCGGCTGCCGACTGCGCCATGAACTGGTGACTGGGACCGTGGAAGCCGTACCGCCGGATCCCGCGCTCGAGGTACAGCTCGTACGGCAGGCCGTAGACGTACGAGTCCTCCGGCATGCCGGCGTGAAACGCGGTGTCGAACACGGCGACGTGCGGGATGTCGCCGAACGCCTCGCGCGCCGCTCGGATGCCGAGCAGATTTGCCGGATTGTGGAGCGGCGCGAACACGGCGCACTCCTCGATGATCGCCTCGGCAGCGATGTCGACGAGCGTTGGCGCGATCAGGCGCTCGCCGCCGTGCACGACGCGGTGACCGATCGCGTCGATCTTGAGCCCGGCGAGCACGTCGGCGACGACGCGTAGCGCCGCGCTGACGTCGAGCGCCGCGACGGGCGTCTCCTTGCCGGCGCGCACGTGGACCGCGGCCGCGGTGCCCATGCGCTCGATGCGGCCCCGCGCGAGGCTCGCCTCGATGTCCATGTCGTAGACGTCGTACTTCAGCGAGGTCGATCCGGCGTTGATCACGAGGACGTTCATGGTTGCGGTTGTACCGCGACCCGGCCGCCTGCTGCGCGTCGCCGCTACAGCCGCTGGCGAACTGCGTGGGCGAGCGAATCGGCGACGCAGATCCGGTTCGACGCGTGCAGGATCGTGTCGCACGTGACGATGCCCGTCGCGCCGGCGGCGACGAGCTCCTCGTGCACGGCATCCGCGAACACCGCGTGGATCGCGACGCACATCGGGGGCGCGCTGCCAGCGGCGCGGAGCTGGCGCGTCGCCTCGACCATCGTGCGACCGGTCGACACGATGTCGTCGATGACGACCGGCGTGTGGTCACCGAGGAGATCGACCGCGCGCTCCGGTGACGACACCGGCGCGAAGTACTGCTGGGTCACACCCTCGCCAGGGTTGAAGCGACTGTTCTGACGCATGTACGCGAGGTACGGCGCGACCTGCGAGCGCCGAGGTCACGCGCGGTGCCCGTGAGGAAGTTGTCGGCGTGCAGGTTCCCGACGATCACGGCGGTGTCGGCGATGCGATCGAGCGGGATCTGACGTAGAGTTCGCCATCGGGAAATTGCCGGATCTCCGGATGGACGTCCGTGACCCCGAGACGAATTCCGAGCCGCTCTGCATGGGCTTCGCTGCCCGGCACGGCGATGAGAACAGGCACATGAGCATGCTACCCGAGCCGGTCGTGACCCGGAGTCGTCGAACATCGTGCCGCGATTACGCTCCCGTGCAGGAACCGAGGTCGCGTCGGCGGATCGGCCACATCAGACGAATGCCACGTCCTGGTCGAACAGCTTTTTCGATCCGATTCACGATTACAGCGTCAGCATAGACGCGGACAATACTGAAACTTAACGTGCTCGTGATTTGCAATCGCCATCGAGCTTTGGCATTGATGCTCCGCTTGGAACGAGGACAGGTTGTCGTGACGAGATCGGGGACAGGTGGTAGGGACGAAAGGTGGTGGTCATGCAGTGCAACGAGGCTTTGGTGGGGAGGACGTCGCATGTCCGGGTCATGCTCGTCGACGAGCATCCTGCATTCAGGCTCGGTGTCCGGACGTTACTCGAGCATGATGCCGCCCTCTCGGTGACCGCGGATGTCGGGAGCCAGCGCGAGGCCATGGCGTACGCGCGCGAGCCTGCATTCGATCTCGCGATCGTGGGCGAGCTGACGCCCGTCGTCGCAGGCGTCGAGCTGACCGTAGGTCTCCGCGAGCACTGGCCCGCTTGCAAGATCCTGGGCCTCACCGCCACCGAGGAGCCTATTCAGATCGCGGCGCTGCTGCGCGCCGGCGCCTCGGGTGTCGCGCTGAAGGCGCAAGCGCTCGGCGAGATCCATGAGGCGGTGACCGCGGTCTCGCAAGGCACGCGATACCTCCCGCCCTCCGTGTCAGTAGAGCGCATCGACCAGCTGCTGGCGCACGACGCGAACCGACGGCTCGAGCGGCTGACCACGCGCGAGCGCGAGGTGTTCGAGCTCCTCGTCGCCGGCCATTCCAACGAGAGCATCGCCAGCAAGCTGTTCATCGCCCGGCGCACGGTCGAGACGCATCGCCAGCACATCACGCGCAAGCTCGAGGTCCACTCGCTACTCGAGCTGGTGCGACTCGCGGTGCGCCACGGGATCACGCGTATTTGATCTTCTGTTCGCAGAACTCGTAAGCGAGAGCACGTGTTCTGGTGACTCGATCCTCTCATCGTATAACTTTCCATCGAAGCAAGTTTTGCACTCCGAATCTCCGTCGAAGAACACGTAGAACTGCGGATAGCCGTGCTCGCGGTTGCCCGGTAAACAGAAGGTCAGAGTCGTTGCGGGGGCAGTGGTGACGAACAGGAGCACAACGATGAGCACGATCGAGCGCCATCACGGACAACCGTTCACCTACGACTACGACTTCGAGACGCCCGAGCCTGGAGAGCTCGCGCGAGGTTCGTTCGCGCACGGCACCGGCACACTCGAGCTGACGCCAGCCGGCCAGGCGATGCTGTTCGACTCGGATCCCGAGATGGCCGAGACCGGACGCTACACGTCCGTCCCCGGTGACGACGAACCTGCCCGGCTCGATGACTCGGGGGCGCGCAGCGTGCGCGTCGAGGACGTCGCGGAGATCGCGCACGATCTGAGAAGCCCGCTGTCGACGATCGCGCTCGAGGTATCGACGATCCAGGAGAGCCTGACGGGCGAAGGAAACATCGAGGTCCGGAGCTCGCTCACGCGCGTCGAACGCAACATCGCAGCGCTCGATCACATGGTTCACGACCTGCTGGACCTCGCGTCGATCGACGGCCACCGTCTACGCATCCGCCGCAAGCCCGTCGACATCGCGGTGCTGGTCGTCGAGCTCGCCGAACGCGTCATCGCGACGCGTGATCGCAAACGCATCTTCCTCGACATCGCGGCGCCGATCGTGCTCCTCGCGGACGGTCCGCGGATCGAGCGCGTCGTCGCGAACTTGATCCAGAACGCGTTCAAGTACGCGCCGCGCGGCTCGCCGGTGACCGTGCAGCTCGAAGACCTCGGAGATCGCGCGCGGGTGTCGGTGATCGACGAGGGTCCAGGCCTCAGCCGCGAGGAAGCTCGCTTCATCTTCGACAAGTTCCGTCGCACGCGTTCGGCAACCGTCGTCGATGGCAACGGGCTCGGCCTCTTCATCAGCAGCAAGATCGTCGAGGCCCACGGCGGCCGCATCGGCGTGTCGAGCACCTTGGGCAAGGGCTCGCGCTTCTACTTCGAGCTCCCGATCGGGCCGGATCGCTTCTAGAACGCCTTGAGCGGCGTCACGCGGAGCAGCGTCGGGATCACCTTGCGGCTCGTCACGATCTGCATGTGCCCGTACTGCGAGCGGATGTAGAGCAACTTCGCACCGCGCTCGCGCTTCGTGAAGTCCCAGATCCCGTCGGGCATCTTCTCGCGCGCGACCGCGAACTTGTACTTCTTCGCGAAGCTCGCCGACGAGTCCGCCGTGCTCGCAGCGACGACGATCAGCTTGTGGTGGTCGGCGCGCTTGCCGCTCGCGATGAACTCGTCGAACGCGCGCTCGCCGGCGTACATCGCATCGAGCAGGATGATCTGATCGACGCCGCGGTGATCGACCCACTGCATCACCGTACGAAACGCACCGGAGTGCCCGATCACGACGATCGGACCGTCGGGCAGCTTGACGTTCGCGCGGGTGACGGCGCGCCGCAGATCGGTGAGCGCCGGCCACCGCACGGACTCCTCGTTCGAGGACGGCGCGTCGGGGACGATGAACATCGCGTTCTGGCGGCTCGCGCGAAACTGCTTCGCGAGCTCGTGGTTCTTCCACGCGCCATCCGCGTCGGTCCAGTAGCCATGCACGTAGACGACCGTGCCCGCGGTCTCGCGATCGTAGTCAGGCGGAACCCAGACGTGCACCGCGCCCTGCGCCGTCTTGATCCGGAAGTGGCGACCACCGAGCACGGTGTTCTCCTCCTTCTCAAGACGACCGGTGCCGTTGTCCCGAACGCGAGGGCGTGGTGGTCGCTGTGTCGACAGTCGCGCACGCGGCACGCTGGTTGCCGGTGCGGTCGTCGTCGGAGCGGGCTCGGGATCGGGGATCGAATCCGCCGGGTGGATCGGCGCGAGCTCGTTCTCGCCGGGCGTCCCGGCCTCGTCGATCGCCGGTTCCGCGAGCGGCAACGATTCCTCGGCACGCACGTCCGAGGACACCAGCCACGACAGCGCGAGCAACGCGACGACCGAACGATTCATTGCTTGGGCTCCGCGGGCTTCGTGATCATGAGGTGGAGGTTCTTCTCGGCGTCGGGATAGCCGTAGCGGAAGGGCAGCTTGCGACGCGGCTGGCCGGCCCACAGCTTCACCATCTCCTCGCCGATCACCGGATCGGCGTCGGGCAGGAACGGGCCCTTGAACGAGCCGTACGTGATCTGCTGAAAGCCCGCCTTGCGCGCGGGACGTGGCGCGATCCCGGTCGCGTCCGACGCCATCCACACCATGTTCGCGAGCAAGTAATCCCGGATCCCCGAGAACGCGCCGTTCCAGATCAGGTAGCTCGCCGCCTTGGTCAGCGCGACGATCTTGCCCTTCGCGAGCAGGTGCTTCTCGAGCGGCGAGCCCTTGAACGCCTTGTCGGCGAGGTTCGCGGCGACATGGCGGTGAACGATCGTCGGCGCCGTCGGATCGCCGGCCTTGCGGAACGTCAGCTCCATGTTCGTGAACGCCTCGGAGAAGTCGGTGTCGACCCAGCCGCCCTTCTTCTTCTTCGCCTTCTTCGGCGCGAGCGCCTCGATCTCGGCCTGCGTCAGGTAGTGCAGCGTGCCGGCTTCCTCGAACGTGAAGTACTTCAGCGACACCGGCTCGTAGCCGAGCGCCGCCATGCCGGTGAGGTGAAACGACAGCTGCCCGGGGATACCGCCGCGCTCGAGCTTGCGCATGTTCTCGCTCGTCGAGTCGTTGAGCGTGAGTAGCCCGTAGATCGCGGCGCGATACGCCGCGAGCGTCTGCGCGAGCTGCCACTTCTTGTCGAGCTTGCCGAGTCGCCGCGGATCGCCGGCATGCTCGAGCGACATCGTCGTGATCTCGCGCGCGTC
Source organism: Deltaproteobacteria bacterium (assembly GCA_013812655.1). GTDB lineage: Bacteria > Myxococcota_A > Polyangia > Haliangiales > Haliangiaceae > JABFXX01. The sequence goes on from JACCTC010000277.1 coordinate 33,230, forward strand.
CGGATAGGTGACCAGCGCACTCACGAGATCGCCACCACCGAACGGATAGACGACCGTGTTCGGGATGCCGGCCGGCCGCACCGTCGCGAAGAAGGTCTGCGCGGGCGTGACGTACTTCTCGGTGAACCGCTCGTACCGCTTCGCCATCTCGACGCAGTGCTTGTCGACCGTCTTGGCGTCGAGGTTCGCGGGCACCGGATCAGCGCCCTTGCAGGCGACGACCCGGTAATACAGCTTCGCGTCCGCGATGAAATCGGCGCCATGGTCGGCGCGCGCGACGCCCGTGCTCGCCAGCACCAACGCGAAAACAGTCAGCGATCTCCGCATGGGGCCTCCCAAGACATATGACGATCGATCGGACGGCGCCATTTCCTGACTAATTCACGTCGCCGCGGCGATCGCTGGCAGACCCGGGCTTGGGCCCGACGAGGCTGTGCAGGACGGCCTTCGCGACCTCCTCGCCGCTCGTGTCGCGCAGCGTCACGGGCACGTCGTACTGGGCGCGGACCGCCGTGCGAGGGACCGGTGGCTCGCCGACGGCGGTGATCGCCCCGCGCGCCTTCTTCAGGTAATCGATCTCCATGCCGCTGACGATGAACCGCGCGTCATCCGGTAGCGAGTACGCGAGCGCGACGTTGCCCGCGAGCTCGGCGAGGTTCGCGAGCGCGACGGCGTGCACGCAGTCGAGGTGGTTGCGGATCGCGCGGCGATCCTGCATCTGGACCTCGGCGTAGCCGGGCCGCAGCACGGTCACCGTCGCGTTGATGCTGCCGGTGTACGGCGCCATCCGGCCGACGAGCCGCGAGAACACGATCTTGCCGCCCGGGATCCCCGACAGGAAGTTCCAGGCATCGCGGATGAGGTTGCGGCTCCCATCGAGGCGCACCGTCGGCAGCAGCCTGGCGAGCGGCCGCCCCAGAGGCGTGATCAACGGCATGATGCGGTCGGCGAGGGACATCCGGCGGACCCTATCAGAATCGTCGCCGGGATCCTGCGGGCTTTTGTTCGACGACCTTCACGGACGGTCCGGATCGCTCCGCTGATTTCGTGACCGACCCGACGCCGAAGTGCATGCTCGGGGGAGTAGGATGCGCCTGCCCCCATGACCATTCCACGCCTCGCATGCGCCGGACTCGTCCTCGCGCTGTCGGTCGGCGGTTGCAGTAGCCCCGCCAAGAAACAGCCCCTCACCCTCCAGGAGATGATCTCCGCGGATCCGCTCCCCCTCGCGAAGGGGTCGAAGTGGACGTACGCGGTGACCGTCACGCGGTTCGATCCCGAGCTCGACAAGGAGACGACCCGGACGCTGTCGTGGGTCACCGAGGTCGTCGATGCCAAGGAGAGCAACGGCGTCATCGCGTTCCGCGTGAAGGGCTGGCCCACCGATCTCGCGTCGAATGACTTCGGCGACACCCAGCCGGTCGCGACCGAGCGGACGATCTTGCGCAGCGGGAACAACTTCCTGTTCGGCACCTCCGCCGAGCCGACGCTCGAGGGTGCCGAGGGCTGGTTCTCGTGGCCGGTGATCGATGGCCAGAAGATCTGCCCGAGCGCCGAGATGGTCTACTGCTGGTTGGTCACCGCGATCGACACCGGCTACAAGCTCACGTTCTACACCGGGCCCGACGAGCAATCGTTCGAGCTCGAGCCCAACACGGGCATCTCGCGCTTCCACTACGCGCACCACGGCACGACCAACGAGGTCGAGGCCAAGCTCGTCTCGTACACAAAATCCGGCAAAGCCGGCCGCCGGTAGCCGCCGGGCGCGGCTCGCACGGGTCGGCCAGGCTACCTGCCCGAAGTGACAGGCGTTCATTTGGAGTCGGGGGGGCTCCGCGCGTTGCGCGTGCTCGTCGGCGCTCGTACAGTCGAGGCACGCCATGAAGACGCCAACGATGAGCTACCTCGTCCCGACGGTCATCGAACAGACTCACCGCGGCGAGCGCGGGTGGGACATCTTCTCCCGTCTCCTCAAGGACCGGATCATCTTCCTCGGGACGGCGATCAATGACGACGTCGCGAACGTCGTGATCGCCCAGCTCCTGTTCCTCGACTCCGAGGAGCCCGAGAAGGACATCATGCTCTACATCAACTCGCCGGGCGGTCACGTCTCGGCGGGCCTCGCGATCTACGACACGATGCAGTACCTGCATTGCGACGTCGCGACGATCTGCATGGGCCAGGCAGCGTCGATGGGCAGCTTCCTGCTCGCAGCCGGCACCAAGGGCAAGCGCTACGCCCTGCCCCACTCGCGCGTCATGATCCACCAGCCGCTCGCGGGCTTCCAGGGTCAGGCCACGGACATCGAGATCCACACCAAGGAGATCTTGAAGACCCGCGACACGCTCAACGAGCTGTACGCGAAGCACACGGGTCAGAACGTCGACAAGATCAAGAACGATACCGACCGTGACAACTTCATGTCGTCGTCGCAGGCCAAGGAGTACGGCATCATCGACGAGGTGTTGATCACGGCCAAGAAGAAGCCCGACGAGACCAAGAAGTAGCTCGCGGGTGGCACTCACGGTGTTCTTGGCCCAGGCCGCGCGGTAGGCTCGAAGACCGATGCCCATCGAGAAGCGAGACGGCGCCTCCTTGACCTGTTCGTTCTGCGGCAAGGCGCAGAAGGAGGTCAAGAAGCTGATCGCCGGACCCACCGTCTACATCTGTGACGAGTGCATCGGGCTGTGCAATGACATCATCGCGGAGGAGATCGAGAAGGAGGACCAGTCGTATGGCTCCTCGGCGATCCCGAAGCCGGCGCAGATCAAGAAGGTCCTCGACGAGTACGTGATCGGTCAGGACCGCGCGAAGAAGATCCTCGCGGTCGCGGTCCACAACCACTACAAGCGCATCGATCACAAGACGAGCACGGTGCCGACCAGCGCGTCGGCGGATGACGATGTCGAGCTGCAGAAGTCGAACATCCTGCTGCTCGGCCCGACTGGCTCGGGCAAGACGCTGCTCGCCCAGACCCTGGCGCGCATCCTCAACGTGCCGTTCGCGATCGCCGACGCCAC
>JACCTC010000283.1 GCA_013812655.1 Deltaproteobacteria bacterium
CCGCGAGCGAGCGTCGGTCGCCGGCGTGTCGCGGGCGACGCTGACGATCACCACGGGTACGCCGGGCACCGCGGGCAGCTCGCGGACGAAGCTCGACATCGGCGCGCCGCTCGAGGGCGCCGGCCAGACCTGGGTGGTGAGCGGCGAGCACGCACTGCTCGTCGACGACTGGGTCGCACGTGCGCTCGCACCCGAGCCGCTCGCGCTCCGCATCACGCGCCCGTTCGCCGAGGTAGCTGCCGCGACCCGCATCGTCATCGAGCGCGTCAAGCCGCCGTTCACGTTGCACGCCGAAGGCTCGCCACGTCGGCTCGCCAGGCCTTACCCGCTCGTGCTCGCGCCCCGGCTCGCGAGCGAGCTGCACCGCGCACTGGCCGGGCTCACGATCGTCGCGTTGCCGACCGCGCCCGGCGGGGTATCGGGGGCGACCGCCGTCGCGATCACGACCGCAGATCCGACGCTCGTCACCGTCGAGGTTCGCGCGGCAGGTTGCGCCGAGCCGCTCGTCGCGATCAGCGGCACGCTCGGCGATGGCTGCGTGCGCCCCGAGCAGGTCGACGCGGTCGGCATCCTGCTGCTCGAGCTCGAGCGGCCACCCGCGGAGCTCGTCGATCGCCGCGCATTGGTGATCGATCCCATACGGATCACGCTCGCCGATGGCAGCGTCCTCGATCTGGCAAGCCGGCCAAAGATCGGCGACGTCGATGCCGATCCCAACCTCGTCACCGAGCTCTTGCTCGCGCTCGGGTCGCCGATGGCCGAGGTCATCGCGGTCGATCCCGCGGTGCGCCCGCTCGCCACGCTGACGGCCGTCGATCGCGCCGGCACGTCGCAGCTGATCGAGCTGTTGCCCGGCAACATGATCCGACGCCACGGCGAGCCCGTCGCGCTGCGCCCCGGCCCCGGTGCGTGGGACATTTTGCGGCGGCCATCGAGCGCGCTGCGCGATCCGACGCTGTGGAGCGAGGAGACGACGACGATCCGCACGATCAAGGTCGACGCGACGACCTATACCCGCGGCGCGGTGATCGGCGAGTGGACGCGCAGCGGACCGGGCAAGGACAAGCCCGACGCGATCAATGGCCTCGCCCGCGCGCTGTCGCTCGTGCGCGCCGGGCCGCTCGCGACTCGCCCGCGCGTGCGCCATCGCGTCGAGGTCGAGATCGCCGCGCCGAGCCGCGCTTCCAGTGCCCGCCGCGTCCTCGAGCTTGGCGCGCGGCTCCCCGCCGGCTGCGAGGCGATCGTCGACGGCACGCCGCTGCTGCTCGAGACCGCGATCTGCGATCACGTCGCGGAGCTCGTACGATGAAGTCACGCACGTATCGTGGGCGCGCTGGTGCCGCCGCATTGCCGACGATCCGACGCGCGTGTAGCCGCGCCGGTCAGAGCACGTTGCTGGCGGCCGCCTCGGTATCGCGTGCACCGCTCGCGAGGAAGTGAAGAAGCACGTCGAAGTCACCGGCGAATGGCCGATCGTTCGACCAGTCGTCGCGGGTGAACCGGTGGATGGCCTGGTCGCGGGCGATCAGCAACAGATCGCCGTCCTGCCCGAAGATCGGCAGCATCGCGGCGCGCTCGCGAAGCTCGGGATGCTTGGTCGCGAGCCGGGCGAGGAAGCTGCGCCGCTCGCGCGCGTCGTGCGGTGTCAGCAGGTCCCAGCCGTGCTCGTCGTGGATGTGCACGTAGACGTCGCGCATCGCGGTCGCGAGCTCGAGCAGCGAGGGTGGGCAGGTGACCCCGACCTCGGCACAGTACGCGAGCCACTCGCCGGCCCAGTCGCGCATGTACGGAAGCAGTCCCGGTCGGGACCGCGCGACCTCCGCACGCTGGAGCGCCGGCGGGACCACGGACAGCATCGCGGCGACTGCGGGCCGCATCACGCCGCGCCGATCAGCCCGGCTTCTTGACGAGATCTTCGGGCGACGGCTTCGCGCCCGCGGGCGGCGTAGCACCCGGCGGCAGCTCGCCGGGCGGCGGCGACTCCCAGCCCTGGGTGACGTTCTTCATCTTCTTGTAGACGAGGAGACCATCGCTGTTGCGCTCGCTATGCGGCGACGACAGCTTCCAGGTACCGGTGACCTCGACCTGATCGCCGACCTTGTAGACCGGGCACGTGCCGACCTTCTTGGCGTCGCACTTGTCGGGTGGCGGGTTCTTGAGCTCCTCCTTGGGGAGGCGATCGATCTCGAGCTTGTTGAACGGCCGCGGCACGTCGACGACCCACATGCTCTTCTCGGCCGGCGTGTCCCCCGCATCACCGATGTAGAACTTCGGGCGCTCGCACTTCGTCGGGTCTTCCTCGATCATCTTCATGACCGTCTTGTCGTCCATGCCCGGCTCGCGCACCGCGGTCGGGCAGTGGTACGCCCACGTCACGATTCCCTTGACCGTGATCTCGGTTTCGAGGAGCTTGCGGCCCTTGACGCGCATCTCCTTCACAGAGCGCGACCCATCCGGGTTGGTCGGCGGGAGGTCGAAGGCCGGGATCGGCGGCAGGTTGAGCTTGATATCGCTCTTCCTGACTTCGGCTTCGGGTCCCTTCAGCTTGTCCTTCTCGCAGGCGGCGACGAGCAGGACGCCTGGGATGATGGCGAAGAGGACGGTGCGCAGGCCGAGACGGTGCGGCATGGTGCGGTCATAACATGGCGCCGAAGGCCTCTCAAGTTGCGGTGTTAGCAGCTATCGCCCTCGGCGCGTGCGAATCGCCTGCGCGGGTCAAGCCGTGGCGTCACGCGCCGGATCCGACCGCCGAGGCCGCCCGCGCGCCGGGCTCGCCGGCCCTCGCAGACGTCTCGACCGGCGCGGTCATCCGCGCGGCGCGCGATCACACGCTGCGGATCCAGCTCGACGCCGATCCCGGTCGGCTCAATCCGCTGGTCGCGCCGACGCTGTGGGGCCGGCGGATCACGCTCGGCACGGTGTTCGAGCCGCTGATCCGCTACGTGCCGCCCGAGGCCGGCGGCGCGGCCGGCCGCTACGCCCCACGGCTCGCCCGATCGTGGCGGGTGCTGGCGTCGGGGCTCGAGGTCCGCATCGAGCTCGAGCCCGGCGCGAAGTTCCATGACGGCCGGCCCGTGACGTCATCCGATGTCCAGTTCACGCTCGATGCGATCCGCGATCCGCGACGCGGCATCTCGCATATCTACCCGATGCTCGAGGACGTCGAGGCGGTCGAGCTGATCACGACGTACGAGCTGCGGCTGCGGCTCAAGCGACCGAGCGGCTGGGTGCTACGCGCGCTCGCCGAGATCCCGATCTTGCCGATGCACGTCTACGACGGCAGCTTGCTCGCGGGCGGCGCGCTGATCGGCTCGGGGCCATGGAAGATCGCGGCGACCAAGGGCGCCACCGTTCATCTCACGCGGAACGACAAGTACTGGGGCAGGCGCGCGGCGATCGCCGACATCGAGTTCGTGTACCAGCCCGACGCCGCGATCGCGCTCGTCGAGGCCAAGCGCGGCGACTTCGACATCATCCCCGCGCTGATCCCCGCGCACTATCCCGAGCAGGCGAGCGCGCCCGGGATCGCGGCGGCATTTGTCCCGCTCGATCTGCGCCCGCTGCGACTGCGCTACCTCGCGTTCCACGCGGCCCGGCCCGGCGTCGCCGACGCGCGCGTGCGCCAGGCCCTCGCGCTCCTCGTCAACCGGCGCGATATCGAGAAGCGGGTGTTCGATGGCCTCGCGCGGCCCGCGCTGTGGCCGATCTGGCCGGGCGGGTTCGTCAGCGCACCCGAGATCGCGGTGCCCGCATTCGATCCGGCCGCGGCCTCGAAGCTGCTCGACATCGCCGGCTGGAAGGACAGCGACAAGGACGGCATCCGCGATCAGGCCGGCACGCAGCTGCGGCTCGTGATGGTCGGCGTCGAGCACAAGCAGGCGATGGACTCGTCGGGCCCGCCGCAGAAGACCGAGCGCGACTATTTTGTTGATGCCGCGCGCCGGATCGGCGTCGTCATCGAGGTCAAGACCGGCGGCGAGTCGTGGGTCGACAAGCAGCTCGACCAGGGCGCCTACGACATCGCCGAGCTCGAGTGGACCGGCATGGTCGACATGGACGTCTCGCGCCGGCTCGGCAGCAAGAACCCGCAGATCGCGTCGTCACCACGGATCGATCGCGCGCTCGACGCGATGGCGGCCGCGTGGGATCCCGCGGAGCGGACCCGGCTCGCGACCGAGCTGGCCGCGGCGCTCGGCGAGACCTGGCCGATCGCGGGGATCGTCGCCGACGCGCCGAAGGGCCTCGTCCACAAGCGGGTCCAGAACGTCCGCGTCTGGGATGGCTGGATCGATCTCTCGCAGCTCGCGCTCGCCGACGAGTGAGCTGCGGCTCGCGGCCAGCGTAACGCGGCGCAGCGACGGAACCAGCTCCCCGGGTCTGCCCACCCCAGTTCGCGGCAGGCCCCGGACAGTCCCTGGCTACTGGGCTATCCAGCCAATGATTACATGGTGTTGAGTGTGTCCGATGATGGCACTTCAACTGCACGATGGACCGGACATGAGGGCCATCGTCACCGTTCTTCTCGCCGCGACCGTCGGATGCTCGAGCGCCAGCGGTACCCAGGACGACGACCTGCCGCCGACCCTCGAGATCCAGAGCCCGCAGCGCGGAACGTTCTCCAGCTCGAACGACGTCACGGTCACCGGCAAGGTCACCGATGAAGGCGCCGTCCGCGTCACGGTCAACGGCACGTCGGTCACCCCGAACGCCGATGGCACGTTCTCCGCCACGGTCACCGTCGCCTCCGGCGTCGCGCTGATCGAGACCCACGCGACCGACGCGTCGGGCCAGGACGTTCGCGATGTCCGCGCGGTCCTCGCGGGCGCGGTGGCGCCGAGCGATGGCTCCGTGAAGTCGGCGATCGGTGCGCGCCTCGCGCCCGCCGGCCTGTCGAAGGTCGCCACGGCGATCGCGACCTCGGCCCAGGCGATCGACTTCACCGCCGCCGGCAAGGCGCTGAACCCGATCTACAACAACACCGGCTGCCTCGGCGCCCGCATCGACATCACGAGCGTCACGGTCGGCCCGATCGCCGCGTCGCTCGTCCCCAAGACCGGTGCACTCGACACCACCGTCACGATCGACAACGTTACCGTCCGCCTGTACGCGACGTACAAGGTCGCGTGCATCGGCGGCAGCACGAACATCGTCGTCCGCAGCACGAAGGCGCGCGTCCGCGATGACGCCGGCGTCACCATCGTCGCGGGCAAGCTCAAGACCGCGCTGCCGAGCCCGACCGTCACCCTCGAGGGCTTCTCGGTCGACATCGGCGGCGTGCCCGGCGCGATCGAGGACCTGCTGCGCGGCCAGGCCCGCTCGGCGGCCGAGCGCGCGATCTCCAGCGCGATCAAGAGCAAGGTGCCTGCGCTCGCCGATGCCAAGCTCGCCGGCCTGATCGCCAAGCCGCTCGCGACCACGCTGCTCGGCCACGGCGTCACCTCGTCGGTCGTCCCCACCAAGGTCGAGCTGTCGTCGACCGGCCTGTTCGTCGCCGTCGACACGTCGATCCTCGTCGAGGGCGGCGAGGGCGGATCGTTCGTCGCGAACCCGATGCCGATCACGGCGAGCCTCGTCGGCAGCGCGCAGTCACTCGGCGTCGCGATCGCCGATGACGCCGTCAACCAGCTGTTCGGCGGGTTGTGGGCCGCCGGCTCGCTCGACGCGACCCTGCCGATCGACGCGGTCGGCCCGATCGCCGCGCTCCTCGACGACAGCATCGCGACGCTCGACATCCGCGCGTCGCTGCCGCCGACCATGACCACCGTGGGCAGCGGCCTCGAGCTCTCGCTCGGCGATCTCATCATCACCGGCCGCGACGCCGCGGGCAGCGAGGTCCAGGCCTTCGCGCTGTCGCTGCGCACCACGCTGGTCGCGGGCCCGACCGGCGACAACCGCCTCGTGCTGACCACGACCACGCCGATCGTCTACGCGCAGGTGCTCGCCCAGAGCGACGCCGTCGAGAACCCGCTCGACGCCAGCGAGCTCGAGGGCATCGTCACCGGCGTGTGGGGCGTGATCGGCGGCAAGCTCGACGACGCGATCGGCAAGCTCCCGATGCCGGCCGTCGCCGGGATCCAGCTCGGCGCGCCGACCGTGCAGGGCGATGCCGGCTACGTCGTGCTCGACGTCGGCACGCCGTGACCGCGGGCTGATCTCGATCTGCTTTGGCCGCACAGGCCGCCGAAACCGCAGTACGCGCGCCAGGTCTCGCGGCCGTTCCGTGAAGACACGTGCCGCTGCCGATGCTCGCCGCGCTCGCCGCACTGGCTGATCGATCGGCGCCGCAACGAAGCTGGCGCGCCATGCTTTTCGGCAAGTCGCCGGAGGCTCGGGCGAGCTCTGTTCCCTGGTCAGGTCGATACGCTATCCGCTATTGACGGCCGCCGATGGCGCTGGTGACGATGCGTAGTCTCCACGGTATGCTGCTTCATGACCGATCGCGCCCGTAAGCTCCTCGAAGACGCGCTGTCGTTGTCGGACGACGAGCGGCTCGACCTTGCGGACCAGCTCCTGTCCAGCCTGCCCGCCGATGCCGAGTGGCTTGCGGAGCTGGAGCGTCGAGCTCGCCGCGCACTCGCTGATCCCAGCGGTGGCGAGGCTTGGGACGTGGTCGAGCGACGATTGGCAGCTCGCGTCGCCAGCCGATGAAGAAGCCACTCCGCGTCGATGCGGAAGCCGAGGACGAGATCGCGCGCGCGATCGACCGCTACGAGCACGAGCGCGAGGGTCTGGGAGCCGAGTTCTGGGACGAGCTGAAGACCGCGATGCGGACGCTCGAAGCGCCGGGACCTGAGTGTGGACCCGTCATCGGCCTCCCACGCGAGCTGGGTGTGCGCCGCAAGCTGCTGATCCGGTTCCCATACGCGATCGTGTTCGTGGAAGGCGACACGTTCGTGCGCGTGATCTCGGTGATGCACGGCCACCGACGGCCCGCGTACTGGAACCGTCGCCTGTGATCGCGTGTGCTCAACGAGGTCGCGTGCATCAGCGGCAGCACGAACATCGTCGTCCGCAGCACGAAGGCGACCGGCCTGTTCGTCGCCGTCGACACGTCGATCCTCGTCGAGGGCGGCGAGGGCGGCTCGTTCGTCGCGAATCCGATGCCGATCACGTCGAGCCTCGTCAGCAGCTCGCAGGCGCTCGGCGTCGCGATCGCCGATGACGCCGTCAACCAGCTGTTGGGCGGCCTGTGGGCCGCGGGCTCGCTCGACGCCTCGCTGCCGATCGACGCGGTCGGCCCGATCGCCGCGCTCCTCGACGACAGCATCGCCACCCTCGACATCCGCGCCTCGCTGCCGCCGACCATGACCACCGTGGGCAGCGGCCTCGAGGTCTCGCTCGGCGATCTCATCATCACCGGCCGCGACGCCGCGGGCGCCGAGGTCCAGGCCTTCGCGCTGTCGCTGCGCACCACGCTGGTCGCGGGCCCGACCGGCGACAACCGCCTCGTGCTGACCACGACCACGCCGACCGTGTTCGCGCAGGTGCTCGCCCAGAGCGATGTCGTCGAGAACCCGCTCGACGCCAG
>JACCTC010000326.1 GCA_013812655.1 Deltaproteobacteria bacterium
GATCAGGTGCGTGCAGGCGCCACTCGAGCGCCGCCGCCGCGCTCGCGGGTGCAGGACGCGCGGTCTGCGTGACCGGATCCCAGTCGAACGGCTCGAGTGCGAGCACGAAGCGCCCGAGATCGAGCCCCTTGAGCCGCGCCTCCTCGCGCGCGCGGCGCTCCTCGACGTGGCTGCGGTACATGCCGATGCTGCCGATCGCGAGCGCGGCGACGAGGACCGACGCGAACGTCATCGTGCGGCGTCGCAGCACCTGGCGAGAGCGGTCGACGAGCCGCGCCGGCGTCCACGCATCGGCGACGCCGCGCTTCTGCCACTCGACGTCGAGCTCGGCGATCGCGCCGGCGTGGGCGCGCAGCTCGCGCAGCTCGGCGCGTCCGAGCAGGCTCGGGGTATCGCTCCGCGAGCGGCGCAGGTGGTAGCGCACGAGCTCGATCGCGCGGCGCCGGGCGAGGTCACGGCGGTCGACCCACGCGAGCACGCGCGGCACCAGGCTGTCGTGGACGAGCTCCCAGCTCGCATCGCCGTCCGCCCCGCGCACGCGCACCAGCAGGCCACGCGTGCGCAGGACTTCGAGGACCGCGGTGACGCGGGCCGTGGCGTGCTGCGCGCCGACCATCGCGAGCAGCTCCGACTCGGCGCGGATCGCGCGCTCGTGCGCGGTGGTGACGAGCGCGACGAACAGATCGCGCGCGATCACGTCGCGGCCGTCCGCGAGCTCGGTGTCGAGCACGCGGTCGAGGTGCTCGCCGACGATCGCGTCGAAGCCGCCGAGTCGCCGATAGTGCGCGAGCGTCAGCGTGGCCTCGCCGGGACCGAGCGCCTCGTAGAGCACCGAGCATGCGAGCTGGAGGTGCGGCGGATAGATCGCGCGGACGCCACCCCACCCCATCTCGGGGCCGATCGCCGAGGCCGCGCGTTCGAGATCGCCGAGCAGCGCGTCGAGCAGATCGGGCTCGATCGCGAGCCGCGCCTCGCCGAGCGGGCCGACGATCGCGGCACGCGCACCCGCGGGTGACAGCGGCGGGAGCCGGACGATCGGCATGCCGGGCTCGAGCTCCTGGGTGTACGCGACGAGCCGCGCCAGGTAGTCCTCGCGGATGCTGAGCACGACCGTGACCTCGGCGCCGGCCGGCCAGGTCTCGAAGGCGAGCACGGCGCGCACGAAGCTCGCGTCGGCGATCGCACCCTCGAGCTGATCGAGGACGAGCACGAGCTTGGCGCCACCGTGGCCGTGCCAGGTCGTGATCGCCTCGGCGATCGTCGTCGCGGTCGGCCAGATTGCCTTCGCGAGCGCGGCCTCGCTGTCGGCGCGGCACCGCAGGTAGATCGCGTGAATGCCGAGCGCCTCGAGCCGCGGCAAGAGGCCGGCGCGCAGGATCGACGTCTTGCCGGTTCCCGACGGTGCCGTGTAGATCACGCAGCGCCGGAACAGCGCGTGCTCGGCCAGCACACCGAGATCGGTCTCGCGGCCGTGCAGCCGATCGCGATCGATCTCGGTCAGCGGTGCGAGGTGACGGAATGGCAGGATCGGCGTCGGCTGCGTGCTGGTCAGCGGAGGCGCCGCGATGCCGGTGAGTGCCGCCGCGAGCTCGGCAGCCCCCTGGTAGCGCTTCGCCGGATCGACCTGCAGCGCACGCACGACGATCGCCCGCAGATCCGCATCGACGATGACATCGGGCGGCGGCGTCAGCGTGGACGGGTTCGGCCGGCGCCAGCCGGTCAACAGATACACGAGCACGAGCGCGGCCGAGAACAGATCCGAGCGCGCATCGACGCGGCCCTCGTGGAGCTGCTCGGGCGCCATGTACGCCGGCGTGCCGCCCGCGGAGGCAGCGGCCCGATCCGGCGCGCGCAGGCGCGAGAGCCCGAAGTCGACGAGCACGACGCGTTCGCCGGTGTCCTTGTCGACGACGATCGCGTTCGCCGGCTTGACGTCGGCGTGCACGAGCCCCGCGTCGTGCGCGGCGCCGAGGCCGGCGAGCAGCTGCCCCATCAGCTCGACGACGCGCGCCCGCGGCAACGGTCTAGCCGCGCCGAGCTCCTGCAGATCGCGGCCGTCGAGCAGCTCCATCGCGAAGAACAGCCGGCCATCGTGGGTGATGTCGGCCTGGTGGATGCGCACGACGTTCGTGTGATCGATGCGGCCGACGCTGCGGATCTCGTGGACGAACAGCCGGCCATCCTCCGACGACGGATCGATGTTCGCGTGCAACACCTTCACGGCGACGTCGCGCTCGACCGCGAGCTGGCGCGCCCGATAGACGGTGCCGAACGTGCCGCGCGCGACGAGCCGGTCGATCCGGAAGCGGCCGGGCAGCACCGAACCGGTCAGATCCTCGGGCTCGTCGGCAGCGCGCGCACGGGCGACGCGTCCGGCGAGTTGCGAGCGACGGACGTCCCAGAGCCCGGCGAGCGGCGGTGGCTGCGCGATCGTCTCCGAGGCCGTCGACCGCTGCAGCGCGACCTCGGGCACCGACCGCGCGAGGTGCTCGGCGAGGCTCGCCACCGTGACCGTGCCGGTCCGCGGATCGAGCGCATCGCCACACAGCCCGGTGAGCAGCGCGTCGACGAGCGGATGCCCCTGCGCGGGCCGGTCGGCCGCGATCAGGTGGGCGTCGCGCTCGGTCGCGAGCGTATCGAGCCAGCGGCGCGGCACGTGCTCGCCACTCCCCGACAGCACGACGACGAGTTGCTCGAACCGCGCGGCGAGCAGGCGATCGCGAATCCACGCGAGCGGCAGCGTGGCGTCGTCGGGGTAATCGCGCGGCTGCGCGCCGGTGACGAGCGCGGGTCCCGCGTCGGTGTCGATGATCGCCCCGACGAGAACCACGATCGCGACGCGCGCGGGCTCGGCGGCGAGCTCGTCGACGTGGCGCTTCACGGTCACGCGATCGGCCGCGTAGCCCTCGGGCGACGCCGCGGTCAGCCGGCGGATCTGCCAGGCCACGCCGGTCGCGAGCAGCGCCTCGCCGATCTGGCCGAGCGTGTGGACCACCGACGCGTCGAGCGGCGCGCCGGGCGCACCGTGGCCCGCGATCAGCAGGGCCGCGCCATCCACGCGACGAGAGACCATGTCAGGCCCCAGCTTACGCCAACCAGGACGCGACACGCGCGGCGATCTTCGACGGGTCTTCGAGGTGCAGGAAGTGACCGGCATTCGGCACGACCTCGAGGACGCGCTCGGCAAACCGCCACGCATCGTCATCGCGCGGTGGGAGCACGCAGCCGTCATCGGCGCCGTGGAGCTGGAGCAGCGGCGTCGCGATCCGCTTCGGCAGGGCGCGCAGCGACGCGGGCTGGCGTGCCGCGCGGTAGTACTCGACCGGCGCGGGCAGGCTCGCGGCAAGACACCCATGCAGCTCGCGGCGACGCGCCTCGTCGAGGGCCAGTTGTGGCGACCAGGTGCGCCAGAGCCGATCGATCAGCGCGAGCCCGCGTGCGCGCATGACGGGCATCGCGCCCGGAAGCTGGAACGCGCCCATGTACCAGCTGCGCGCGAGCTGCGAGGGCTGGCGCAGCGCGCGCAGGAACGTCCGCGGATGCGGCACCGCGAGCGTCACCGCGCGACGGACCCGGTCAGGCGCGGCGCCGCAGACCGCGTACGTGATCACCGCGCCCCAGTCATGGCCGACGAGATCGACCGGGCCGCCGACCGCACCGATCGCATCGATCAGCGCGATCGCGTCGTCGCGAAGCGTGCCGAGATCGTAGGGTCCGCGGAGCGGTGACGGTGCATAGCCGCGCAGCCACGGCGCGATCACCCGGCGCTTCGCGGCAAGCGGCTCGAGGAACGGCAGCGCGGTCGGCGGATGGTCAGGAAACCCGTGGAGCCAGACGAGCGGCGGTGCGTCCGGCTCTCCGAGGACGAGCGCGTGGAACGTGCCGCCCGGCAGGTCGTACTCGACCCGCTTCCCCGGAGCACGCGTCATGGCCGTACCGTCGCACTTCGCCGGCGAGCAGGCCAGACCGATTGGGGATGGCTATGCGGTGGGTTTTGACATGTGTCAGTGGGCCGGTACGCTGACCCCTATGATGGTCAAGACGCAGGTCTACTTGCCAGCCGCGGAGCTGCGCGCGCTGCATCGCGCAGCGAAGCGCTCGGGCAAGAGCGTCGCCCAGCTCGTCCGCGAGGCCGTTCGCCGATCATGCCTGCCGCCGGGGCGAATGGCCCGGTGGGGCTGTGGGACGGCGAGGTTCGCGGGACATCGTTCGACCACGATGCGAACTACGACAACCCGTGATTCGCTCGGGTGACACGATCTTCGTCGACACCGGTGCGTGGATCGCGCTCGCGCTGACGCGCGATCCACTTCATCTCCGGGCGCGAGAGACGTGAGAACAGAGAGCTCCGCAGGCGCGCGCACCCGGACGTCGGTACCGGTCGTCCTGGAGACCTTCACGTTTCTGGAACGCAACACGACGCGGGATGTCGCGCTTGCCTGGAAGGATTCGCTGGAGTCACTCGCGCGTTTCGAGATCCTCGAGTGCTCCGTCGCCGACGTTCGCAAGGCGTGGGCGTACTTTCGACGAAAGGATCTCCACAAGCTCTCGGCGGTCGATGCGACCAGCTTCGTGCTCATGACGAAAGCGAAGATCCGCACCGTCTTCGCATTCGACCATCACTTCGCGACAGCCGGCTTTCGCATCGTAGGCTGAGGCCGACCTGCCGCGGGCGCGACGTCCGAGCTACGACGCCACGCGATGATCGGCGATCAGCTGGTGCTCGACGAGCCGGTGGTACGTCCCGTGCCGCGCCATCAGCTCGTCGTGGCGGCCCTCCTCGACGATCCGCGCGTCCTCGAGCACGACGATCCGATCGGCGTCACGCACCGTGCTCAGCCGGTGGGCGACGATGATCGTCGTGCGGCCCTGCATCAGCCGCGCGAGCGCCGCCTGGACCGCAGCCTCGCTCTCGGCGTCGAGGTTCGAGGTGGCCTCGTCGAGGATCAGCACGCGCGGGTTCGCGATGATCGCGCGCGCGAGCGCGATCCGCTGCTTCTGACCTCCCGACAGCTTCGTCCCGCGCTCGCCGATCAGCGTGTCGTAGCCGTCGGGGAAGCCGGCGATGAAGTCATGCGCGTAGGCGTCCCTGGCCGCCGCCTCGACCTCGGCCTGGCTCGCCGCGTGGGCGGCGCCGTAGGCGATGTTGTTGCGGATCGTGCCGGAGAACAGCACCGGCTCCTGCGCGACCATCGCGAGCGTACGCCGCAGGTCGGCCAGCGGGAGTTCGCGGACGTCGACACCCTCGAACAGGATCCGGCCGGCGTCGACGTCGTAGAACCGGTAGAGCAGCGACAGGATCGTCGACTTGCCGGCCCCCGACGGCCCGACGACGGCGATGACCTCGCCAGGAGCGATCGCGAGCGAGACATCGGTGAGCACCGGCTGCGCGCGCCGCGTCGGGTACGCGAACGAGACGTGCTCGAGCCGCAGCGCGCCCTTGCCCGGCGGTAGCGGCGTGGTCGTCGCGACGTCACGGATCTCGGGCTCGGTGTCGATCACCGCGAACAGCCGGTCGGTGGCGCCGGCGGCACGCTGCAGCGAGCCCCACAGGTTCGCGAGATCGCCGAGCGCACTGGCCACCATGAACGTGTAGAGGAAGAACGACGTCAGATCGCCGGGCGTCAGCTGGTCCGCGATCAGCCGGCGCCCGCCGAGCCAGATCACGAGCGCGATGCCGATGTAGCCCGCGGTCATCGTGGTCGAGAAGAACCACGACCGCCAGCGTACGAGCTTCAGCGTCATCCCGAACGCGTGCTCGACGCCGCCGCGATAGCGCTGCGCCTCGTAGCCCTCGCGAACGAACGACTGCACGGTGCCGATCGCGCCGATCGACTCCTGGACCTGGCCGGAGACCTTCGCGAGCTCGTCCTGCACCGCGCGCGTCATCCGGCGGATCCGGCGGCCGAAGTAGATCGTCGTGATCACGGTGACCGGCACGATCGCGAGCATCAGCAGCGTGAGCTCGACGTCGATCACGAACAAGAGGACGAGCGCGCCGAGCATCTGCACGCCGTTGCGCAGCGAGATCGAGAGATCCGAGCTGACCACGCCCTGCACGATCGTGACGTCCGATGCGAGCCGACCGACGAGCTCGCCGGTACGCCGCTCGTGAAACCACGAGAGCGGCAGCGTCAGGATCCGATCGAACACCATGCCGCGCAGGTCGGAGACGATGCGCTCGCCGAGCCAGGACAGCGTGTAGCTGCGTAGCCAGACGAGCACGGCGTTGAGCAGGAACACGCCGATGATCGCGGCGACGATCAGGTCGAGGTTGCGCGATGCGGTCGAGCGCATGCCGACGTCGATCGCTTCCTTCGCCGCCCACGGATACACGAGCATGATGCTCGACGCCGCGAACAAGCAGAGGAGCGCGAGCACGAACCGCCAGAGGTGCGGCCGCACGAGTGGCAGGAGCCGCCACAACACGGCGAGCCGGCGACGATCTTTCGGTTGTTCGTCCTTGGGGTCGTCTAGGTACGGCCCACGCGCCACTGTTCGCTGCATAGCATCTGCGCTATGAGGCGGCATGCGCTTTGCCCTGATCCTGGCCGTTCTCGCAGGGTGTGGCCGCGACACGCCGGCACCGACGAGCGATAGCCTGTGGGCGCTCGCGCCGGCGAATGCGCGCGGCGGCATCGTGATCACGTCGCGCGGCGTCGGGATGATCGAGCGCGGCTACGCCGACGTGCAAAAGCTCCTGGAGGCCGTGCCCGACCTCGTGGCGGCGAAAGAGCAGCTCGCGGAGGCGATGGCGCCGTTCGGCCCGGCGATCACGCTCGCGGACTTCGGGCTCTCGCCGAGCAAGGGCGCCGCGCTGTTCATGACGAAGGACGGCATGGTGGCGATCCTGCCGCTCGTGGATCGCGACAAGTTCCTCGCGAAGGTGAAGGGGACGAAGGGCGAGCCCGTCGACACGATCGATGCGACGACCTGCAAGATGTTCCGCGGCTTCTACGCGTG
>JACCTC010000351.1 GCA_013812655.1 Deltaproteobacteria bacterium
CTGCCGGCCTGCTCGAGGCGCGGGGCCGCGAGGACGCGCTCGGGCTTGCCGCCGCGGTCGGGTTTCTCGCGCTGATCGTGTTCCCGGTGCTGTTCGGGCTCAGCGTGGTCGCGCGCGGCGTCTACGCGGGCTGGCAGCCCCGTGATCTCGCCGCCTCGGTCGTCGAGGAAGGCGGTGGCGCACCGCGCCTCGCGGGCTGGCTTGTCGTCATCCTGCTCGGCGCGCTGCTCGTCGCGTGGGCCGCCTTCCAGGGCACCTGGCTGCTCGCTGCGTGGACAGCGTTCAAGCCGCTGACGATCAGCTTTGCAGCGCCGATCATCAGCGTGCTCGCGGCGCTCGTCGCGGTCGCGGTGTCGCGGCCTGCCGCGCGGCTCGTCGCGCATGGCGTCCGCCGGCTCGACGCGCGGTGGCGCCGTACGGGACGCGGCACCCTGCTCCGACCGCGCGTCGTGTTCGCCGTCGCGATCGGCCTCGCGCTCGTCACGACCTACGTGCTGTGGCGGTTGATGGTCAAGCGGCGCATCGGGCCGATCGACACGAGCCTCCTGCACGCGCCTGCCATCGCGCTCGCCGCCACCCTCGCCGCCCACGCGGCCTGGTACCGGCTACCGCGCGCGCGGGTACTCGTCGGCATGATCGCGGGCGTCGTCACCGCCAGCGCGATCACGGTGGCGGTCGTCGCTGTCCGCGCGCGCCCGACGACCACGCTCGAGGTGTGGGGCGATCAACCGCTCGCCGGTATCGCGATCGAGCGGCTGTTCGATCTCGATGCGATCCGCGCGAACATCTCGCTCGCCGGGTTTCGGCCCACCGATCGCCCCGGCGCCGAGCATCCCGACATCATCCTCGTCACCCTCGACACCGTGCGCGCCGACCACACGCCGCCCTACGGCGGCAACGCGGACATGCCCGTCCTCCGCGAGCTCGGGCAGCGCGGCACCGTGTACCTCTGGGCCTTCGCGCCGAGCAACGTCACGCGCCGGTCGATCCCGTCGATGGTCACCGGGCTGCAACCGAACCGCGTCCGCGGGCGCGTCGTTGGCTGGGCCTTGCGCGTCGACCCCCGCCACGTGCTGCTCGCGGAGCGCCTCCGTGCCGGCGGATACGAGACCGCGGGCTTCATGTGCTGCAAGGGCTTCTGGGGCGCCGAGGCGCGCACCGGCCTCGCGCGTGGCCTCGAGCACGTCACGATCGAGCAGAACGGCATGCGCCTCGCGAAGGCCGCGCGAGCGTGGCTCGACGCGCGCGAGCGCCAGCCCAACAACCGTCCGCTGTTCCTGTGGATGCACATCCTCGAGCCGCACAACTGGACCGGCGGTGGCGTTGACCCCAAGGATCCCGTCGAGCGCGGCCGCATGTACGACCGTGCCCTCACCGGCGTCGACGCGATGATGCTCCAGCTCTTCGGCGCCTTCACCGAGCGCCGCCCCGAGCGCGCCCCGATCGCGATCATCACGGCCGATCACGGCGAGGCCCTCGGCGAGCACGGCGCGCCCTACCACTCCACCGATCTCTACAACTCGCAGATCCGCGTCCCGCTCGTCATCGCCGGCCCCGGCATCAAGCCGCAGCGCGTCGCCGAGACCGTCTCGCTCACCGACCTCACCCCCACCATCGTCGAGCTCGCGGGCTTCGAGCCGCCGCCGCGCGACAGCACCATGGACGGCCGTTCCCTCGCCGACCTCGCCACCGGCGCGCGCGTCGGCAGCCCCGACGACGGCGTCGCCTTCGCCGCGATGATCAAGGATCGCTCCAACCCCGGCGGCGTCACCGCGATCATCAAGGGCCCGTGGAAGCTGATCGACAACGGCGTGAGCCTCGAGCTCTACGACATCAAGTCCGATCCCGGCGAGCGTCAGAACCTGATCGGCCAGAAGCCCGAGATCGCCGAGGAGCTGAAGAAGCTCCTCGCGGTCCACGCCCGCTAGGGGGCGGGCTTGAGGGCATCGAGCTCTTGCCAGCGGGCGAACAGGCGTTCGACGTCGGCGCGCGCGGCGTCGAGCGAGGCGACCAAAGTCTGGACGTCGACCGCGCGATCTTTGAAGACGGCAGGATCCGAGAGGGTTGCTTCGAGCTCGGCGACGCGAGCTTCGGCCTTGGCGATCTGGTCCTCGATGCCCTCGAGCTCGCGTGCTTCCTTGAAGGAGAGCTTGCGCGGGCCGGCGGGTTTGCCACCAGGCGCGGCGGCGGCGGTGATGGGCGGTGGGCGGGTGGCATCTTTCGCGGCCGCGCGGTTGGCGGCACCGGCCTTGGTGCGGCGCTCGACGTAGAACGAGTAGCTGCCCTCGTAGAAGGTGACCTTGCCGGCGCCTTCAAACGCGAGGATGCCGGTCGCGACGCGATCGAGAAACCAGCGATCGTGGGAGACGATCAGCGCGCAGCCCGGGAAGTGGATCAGGCCGTCCTCGAGGGCACCGAGGGTGGGCAGATCGAGATCGTTGGTGGGCTCGTCGAGGACGAGCAGGTTCCCGCCACGGCGGAGCAGGCGCGCGAGCTGGACGCGGTTGCGCTCGCCGCCGGAGAGCTGGCCGATCTTGGTGTCGCCGATCGAGTCGGGGAACGCCATCATCCGCAGAAAGCCGCGGACGTGGACGCGACCGTCGGGGAGCTCGACGTAGTCGTAACCCTCGCCGACCTCCTCGAGGACGGTGAGGTCGTCACGCAGCTCGGTGCGGCCTTGCTCGAGGTATGCGGGCCGCGTGTTGCTGCCGACGACGACCTTGCCCTCGTCGGGCGGCTCGAGCCCGAGGATGGTCTTGATGAGCGTGGTCTTGCCGACGCCGTTCGGCCCGACGATGCCGATCCGATCGCCGGGCTTCATCACGAGCGAGAGATCGGCGAACAGCCGCTTGCCGCCGAGCGACTTGCCTACCTTGACGAGCTCGACGATCGTGCCGCCGAGGCGCGGTCCGGTGGGCAGCCGCAGGCCGAGCTTCGCGGGCTGCTGGTCGTCGGTGGTCGGCGCCGAGGCGACCGCAGCATCGAACCGATCGATCCGCGCCTTGGCCTTGGTGCGCCGTGCCTCGGGCTTGCGCCGGATCCAGTCGATCTCGCGGCGGATGAACGAGACGCGCTGGTACTCGGCCTCGGCCTCGGTCGAGAGCCGCTCGGCCTGGATGAGCAGGAACTCCTCGTAGTTACCCTCGTACGCGTAGGTCTTGCCGCGATCGACCTCGACGATGCGCGTCGCCACGCGGTCGAGGAAGTACCGATCGTGGGTGACCACGATCAACGCGCCCGGCCACGCCTGCAGCCGGGTCTCCAGCCACTCGACGGTCGGCGCGTCCAGGTGGTTCGTCGGTTCGTCGAGCACGAGCACGTCGGGCTGCCCGAGCAGTGCGCGTGCGAGTGCGACCCGGCGCTTCTCGCCGCCCGAGAGCACGCCGATCTCGCGATCCCGCGGCGGCAGGTGGAGCGCATCCGCGACGGTGTCGATCTCGTAGTCGGCGACGCCCTCGCGCGCGAGCACGGCGCCGACCGAGGCATCGGCATCGAGATGCGGCTCCTGCGCGACGTACTCGAGCACGAGATCGCGGCGCCACGTGATCAGGCCATCGTCGGGCTGCAGCAACGGGTCGTCGACGCCCATCGCGCGGGCGACCAGCATCTTGAGCAGCGTCGACTTGCCGGCGCCGTTCGCGCCGATCATGCCGATCCGGTCGCGCTCGTGCACCGCGAACGACGCGCCCGCGAGCACACGGCGCGTGCCGTAACGCTTCTCGAGTCCCTGGACGGTCAGGATTGCGGACACTGCGGCGCGCAGTCTATGCGGAAGCGGCCGCTCAGGACAGCCGCGCGAGATCGGTCTGCACGAGCAGGAACGTGAGGCGGAGCAGGTTGAGCCGAGCCTCGCGAGATCGGACGCGTGCCGAGAGCTCCTGGAGCCGGGTCCGCCCGTCGAGCAGGCTGTAGACGCGGGGTAGCGCCTCACCGAGCCCGAACTGCGCGAGCTCGCCCTCCATCGTGGGCTCCGCGACGATGAACGAGTTGCCGTGGATCAGGTGCCACTCGTCGATCACGGCCTCACCGAGCTGTGCGGCGCCGGTGCCGATCACGCGATGGGCGTCGAGGTGCAGTGAGCGCGCCTTCCACGGGTTCGGGTGATTGGCCGCCCAGCTGTAGCGCCCCTTCTGCCACGAGAACGCCTCCATCAGCTTGGCGGCGACCTGCTTCGCGAGCATGCGGTACGCCTCGAGCGGATCGAGGATGTCGAGGCCGACGAGCGTGTCGGCCAGCCGGCCGCCGAAGTGGTGCATGACTCCGAGCGCACGCTGCAGCGCGGCCGGCGTCAACGTGCCCTGCTGGATCAGGAAGTTGCCGAGCCGCTCGGTCTCGACGTTCGAGTTGACGAACTGCGGCTGGCCCTCGAGGAGGTAGACCTCCTTGAGCACGCCGGCGCGGCCCTCGAGCGACAGCATGCCGGTTCCGCGCGTCTTCGCGAGCCGGTACACGAGCCGCATCACCGGCATCTCGCGGATATCGCCCTCCTCGCGTGGCCCCGCGACCGGTGCGGGCTCGGGGCCGAGATCCTCCTCGACGCTGCCCACGCTATTTGGCGCACCGCTCGCGTACGGGTCGTGTGGCAGCGCATCGCCCGCGATGTACGCGGCTCGCGCGCGCGCGGCATCGGCCTCGGCTCGCGCCATCGTCATCCGCGTCATCGGTCCGGACAGCGCGTTGGAGTCGTCGGGCTCCTCGGAGATGATGCCCTCGAGCTCGGCGGTCGGCGCGTTGATCACGGTGCCGAGCAACCCGGCGAGGTCGCGCGAGGTGGTCCGGGTGGTGCGCCGCAGCCACTCGTCGAGCGCATCCCGAAACTCCGCCGCGCTCGCCCACCGATCCACGGGACGGCGCTCCAGTGCCCGCTCGGTCAGGACGCGCAACTCGACTGGAAACTCCGACGCGTACTTGTGGAGGCGATCGAGGCGGGCGTCGCGCACCATCAGCAGGATGTCGAGGTCATTCGTCGACGTGAAGAGCCGGCGAGCCATCACCATCTCGGCGAGCAAGATGCCGACCGAGAACAGATCGCTGCGCGCGTCGACCTCGCCGCCCGACACCTGCTCGGGCGACATGTAGCCGTACTTGCCCTTCAGCGTGCCCGCCTCGGTCTTGTGGCGCCGCTCGGCCGCGCGCGCGATGCCGAAGTCGGTGAGCTTGACGTCGCCGCGCCACGACAGCAGCACGTTACCCGGCGAGATGTCGCGGTGGACGATGCCGAGCGGCCGGCCGTGCACGTCGAGCGCGCCGTGCGCGTAGTCGAGTGCGTCGAGCACGTCGCGCGCGATCAGCGCCGCGAGATCGGGCGGCAGCCGCACCTGCGCGCGCGCACACTCGCGGAGCAGCGCGAGCACGTCGAGCCCGTCGACGTACTGCATCGCGATGTACGGCGTGTCGGCATCGGTGCCGAGCTCGAACACCTGGACGATGTGGCGGTGATCGAGCTGCGCGGTGATCCGTGCCTCGTCAAGGAACATCTCGACGAACTTCTGGTCGGTCGCGAGGTGCGGCAGGATCTTCTTGATCGCCACGAGCTTCGCGAAGCCGTGGTCGCCCTGCAGCGTCGCCTTGAACAGCTCCGCCATGCCGCCGATCGCGACCCGATCGATGATCTGGTACCGGCCGATCGCCTTGGGGAAGGAGCTCGTCACGGCGCTCTCATCATACATCCCTGGTACGCACGAGCCCGCCTGCCAGTCTGGCAGCTTTGGCGACGCCGCCACCGTCGCGCTGGCGCGGCGATACCGGCAGCTCGCGGCGCTTCGCGGGGTTACCTGCCGCCGGACGCGTGGCACGCCGCGTGGAATCTCCGTCGGCAAGGCCATCTCGTGCCGAGCAAGCTCGTGACCACGATCCTCCCCGCCCTCCAGCAGATCATCGTGGGCCTCCTGCGACGCACCTGGCTCGTGGCAATCGTCACGGTCGTCGTGTGCGCGAGCTTCGCCGCCAGCGCAGTCGCCTCGTTGCTCGCCGCCGAGCACCTCGCGGACGCACCGCACGCGACCATCCCGGCCGTCGCGCCACCACCGCCCGCGCCCGCGCGCGTCAAGCCCGACGCCAGCGGCTTCGTCACGCGCAACATCTTCTGCTCGACGTGTCAGCCCTCACCCGCTGGCAGTACCGCGGAGACGGGCCGCTACGCCGGCGAGCCCGCGATCCTGATCGCGACGATGCTCGGCCACGACGCGCGCGCGACCGTCCGCGTCCTCGCGACCGAGGCGCAGGGCAGCTGGGGTATCGGCGATCGGATCCCCGGCGTCGGCACGATCGACCGGATCGGCGCGACCTCGATCGATGTCCTCGATGCCGCCGGCCAGCGCGGCCGGATCTCCCTCCTCGATGCCGCCGCGGGCGGTCGCGATGCCACAGCCGGCGCGGCAACGCCGGCGGCCGCGACCCCCGCCGATCCGTTCGCCGACCGCGTCAAGAAGCTCTCGGACTCGACGTACGAGGTCGAGCGAGATCTCGTGCGCGAGCTCGTCAGCGGCGCGACCAAACCCGGCGGCGCGCGCGCGGTGCCCGTCATCACGAATGGCGACGTCAAGGGCGTGCGCCTGCTCGGCGTGCGCGGCGGCTCGGTGGCGTTCGCGCTCGGCCTCAAGTCGAACGACGTGATCGCGGCGATCGACGGCGCGCCGATCAAGAACGTCCAGCAGCTCCTCGATCTCTACGCCAGGCTCGACGACATCTCGACCGTCGAGCTCTCGGGGACACGCGCCGGCAAGCCGCTCGGGCTCACCCTACGCCTGCGCTGAGCCACGGAATGCAGCGCCGCGACCGGGCGTTGTGACAATGTTGCTGCCACCGTGACGGCCGACGAGAATGCGGGCGATGCCTGACGAGTCCTCGCTGGACGGAGGCGCAGCTGCGACCCCGCCGCGGCGGCGTAGTGGCGGCGCGGTCGCCGTCGCCGCCGGCATCTTCCTGTCGCGAATCGCGGGCCTCGTCCGCGAGCGCGTGATCGCGCACTACCTCGGGCTGTCGTTCGCGGCGGCGGCGCTCCGCGCGGCGATGCGGATCCCGAACTTGCTGCAGAACCTGCTCGGCGATGCCGTGCTGTCGGCGTCGTTCATCCCGGTCTACGCGCGCCTGCTCGCCGAGGGCCGCGTCGAGGATGCGCGCCGGGTCGCGCACGTGATCGGCACGCTGCTCGCGCTGGTCGCGACGACGATCGCGGCACTCGGTGTGCTCGCCGCGGGCCCGCTCGTCGACCTGCTCGCGCCCGGCTTCGACGACACCACCCGCGAGCTCACGGTGCGGCTCGTCCAGATCATGTTCCCCGGGACCGCGCTGCTGGTGATGAGCGCGTGGTGCCTCGGCGTGCTGAGCAGCCACCGCCGGTTCTTCCTGTCGTACGTGTCGCCGGTCCTGTGGAACGCCGCGATCATCGCCGCCGCGATCGTCGCCGGTCGGCGGTTCGTGAGCGGCAGCGGCGACGATGACATCGCGACGTGGCTCGCGTGGGGCACCGTGATCGGCTCGGCGGCGCAGTTCCTCGTCCAGCTGCCGATGACGATCCGGCTCCTGCGCGGGCTATCGCCGTCGCTCGCCGCCGGTGACAAGGGCGTCCGCGAGACGCTGCGCGCGTTCGTGCCGGTCCTGATCGGCCGCGGCTCCGTCCAGATCTCGGCATACGTCGATCAGATCCTCGCGAGCTTTCTCGGCGAGGCCATCCTCGCGGCGATGGCCAACGCTCAGACGCTGTACATGCTGCCGATCAGCCTGTTCGGCATGGCGATCTCGGCGGCTGAGCTGCCGGTGATGTCGGCGACGACTGGCGACGCAGATGCCCGCGCCACCGCGGTGCAGACGCGCCTGCGAAGCTCGCTGCGCCGGGTGGTGTTCCTCGTCGTGCCGTCCGCGGTCGCGTTCGTGATCATCGGGGGCTCGATCGTCGCGCTCTTGTTCGAGACCGGCCGCTTCGGCGCACGCGACACCGAGATCGTGTGGATCGTCCTCGCCGGCTCGTCGCTCGGCCTTGTCGCGAGCACGGTGAGCCGGCTGTTCTCGTCCGCGCTCTACGCGCTCGGCCACCCGCGCTCGCCGCTCTACGCCGCACTCGTGCGCGTCGCGATCGGCGGCGTCGCTGGCTGGGCCGTCGTGATGCCGCTGCGCGAGGTGCTCGGCTACGACGTCGTGTGGGGCGCGTTCGGCCTGACCGCCGCCGCGGGCCTCGCCGCGTGGATCGAGTACGCCCTGCTCCAGCGCTCGCTCACCGCGCGGATCGGCAAGGTGCCGGTCCTGGGCAAGCTCATGATCGGCGCGCTCCTCGCGGCGATCGTCGCCGGTGTCCTCGGCTACGGCGCCGCACACCTCGCGATCACCGAGCTCGGCGCACGCGGCTGGCAGGCCGCCCTCGTCGCGATCCCGGTCTTCGGCGCCGTCTATCTCGGCGCGATGGCTGCAGCACGCGTGCCGGAAGCGAGTAACCTCGCTCGTCGGATCGCACGCCGTCGCGGGCGCTAGCAGCTCAGAAGCCGCCGCTGATCACGAGGCCGGCACCATCGCCGTGGATCGCGGGTGCGATCGAGACGCGGCGCTCGCGGGGCATCTCATCGGGTGCCGTCACGTACAGCACGATGCCGGTGACGATCGCGGCGCCACCGACGAGGGTGAGCACGGTGGCGAGGTTGCCGGCGCTGCGCGCGCTGTCGACCTTGGCCTGCGCGTCACCGATCATCGTCGGGTCGCAGCGCTCGATGTCGCCGCCACAGGCGGACTTCGCGTCGTCGTAGCGGCCTCGCGCGATCATTCCGAACACGCCACCGACCACCACGACCGCCGCGCCGCCGCCGGCGACCGAGAGCCCGAGCACGTGCCGGCGACGCCGTTTGCTGTCGTCGGTCGTGACCGCCGGTGCGGGCGTCTCGACCGGCGGCTTCGCGACGATCGGCTTCAGCGCGGGGATCACGATCTCCTCGGTCTTGCCCTCGACCGCTACGAGCTTGAAGGTCCAGTCCGCGTAGCCGGCGGCGTTCGCCTCGAGCGTGTACGTGCCGGGATCGATCGGCACCGGGACATCGATCGATGGATCGATCGCGACGCCGTCGAGGGTGACCGCGACTGATCGTGCGAGCGATGCCGCGCCCGGCGCGAGCCGGATCACGTAGCGCGGCAGCCGGGGCTCGAGCTTCTTCGCGTTCGCGCTGGCATCGGCGCGGAGCGCGACCGGTGCGGTGTCCGCGAGCTCGCGCCACAGCCGCCATGCGGATGCGATCTTGCCGAGCTGCGTGTAACAGCGCGCGAGGCTGCCTCGCGTGCCGCTGTCGGGGACGAGCGCGTTGCTCGCCGCGAGCGACTTGCACGCCTTCTCGTAGTTGCCTGCCTTGAGCTCCTTGATGCCCTCGTCGAACAGCGCCATCGCGCGGGTCTTGTCGTCGGCGTGCGCGACCGCCGGGATCGCGGCGCCGAAATACGTGAGCCACGCGAGCACGAGTGCGCGCTTCACGGGTTCTCCGGAGGTGGCGGCGGCTTGTCGTGATCGTGGAGCATGCGGCCCCACTTGTCCTCGTCCTCGGCGGCATCGGCCGGCATGACGCCCGCATCCGCCGGCACCGCGGTCGCGTCGCGCTTCGGCTTCGTCGTCTTGGGGTCCTTCACGTCGACGGTCGGCGCGACTGCAGAACCAGAATCGGCGACCGGCGGCTCCGCGACCGGCGCAGAGCTCGCGACCGGCGGATCGGCGCTGGCCGGATCAGCAACCACGGGCGGCGGTGGTGTAACCGGCGTCGGGGTCGGCGCGGTCGTCGCGGCCGGCACGGTCGCTGCGCGGGGCTCGTCATCGGCGCGCCGCATCACCATCACGATGATCAGCGCGACCAGCGCGA
>JACCTC010000384.1 GCA_013812655.1 Deltaproteobacteria bacterium
CATGCCGTACATCGGCGCGCTGCCCGACTTCGCGAGCTTCGGGTCGCGGCGCACCTCGGCGACCGACGCGGCGAGGTCCGCGAGGTATTCGTCGACGACGCCGGCGTGATTCGCGGTGACCGTCAGATGAATCGCCGCGGGCCGATGCATGCGGTCCATTGTCCAGCCGCGGGTCTCCATGCGATCCGCGACCGCATAGACGTCCATCCCGACCGCGGCGTACGCGACGATCGTGAGCTCCCCGCCGATCACGGCGAGCCCCCGAATCTTCGAGATGCCCGCGCGAAACCGGTCCGCCGCGTCGACCGTCGTGCGCGCGAGCTCCACGTAGCCGGACTCGCCGATCGTCTGCAGCGCCGCATAGGCCGCGGCGATCGGTCCGCCCGGACGCGTGCCGATCATCGTCGGCGAGGCGTAGATGCCGCCCGGGAAGTTCGTCTCGACGAAGATCTGGTGGCGCATCTGATCGATCGAGCGCCACACCAGCAGTGACGCGCCCTTCGCGGCGTAGCCGTACTTGTGGAGGTCGGCGCTGATCGACGTCACGCCGGGGACCCGGAAGTCCCACTTCGGGATCGGCCGGCCGAGGCGCTCGAGCCACGGCAGCATGAAGCCACCGACGCACGCGTCGACGTGGAGCGGCAGCTTGTGCTGCTGCGCGAGCGCGCCGAGCTCGGCGATCGGATCGATCACGCCGTGCGGATACTGCGGCGCCGATCCGACGAGGCCGATCGTGCGACGGCCGATCCGCTTGCGCATCCCCGCGACGTCGGCGCGAAGGTCCGAACCGACGGCGACCTTGACGAGCTTGACGCCGAAGTAATGCGCGGCCTTGTCGAACGCGGGGTGGATGGTCGACGGCACGATCAGCTCGGGCCGGCGAATCCACGGCCGCTCGCGGCGCGCGCGATCGCGATACGCGGCGACCGCGCACAGGATCGACTCGGTGCCGCCCGAGGTCACCGTGCCGACCGCGCCCGCGCAGTGAAACAGCCGGCCGGCCATCTCGACGAGCTCGCCCTCCATCTGCTTGAGGCTCTTGAACGCCATCGGGTTCAGGAGGTTCGTGCTCGCGTAGAGCGCGTGCGCGCGCTGGAGCAGCTGCTCGTGCGCCTCGCCGGCGTGCCCGGGCACGTGATAGACGAGCGAGAACACGCGGCCGCCACGCCAGTTGGCGTCGCGCTCGGCACGCGTCGCGAGATCGGAGAGGACGGCATCGGCCGTGCGGCCTTGCTTGGGAATCTGGGTCATAGCTTTGCCTCGATGGAGACCGTGAAGATGTTGTTCGAGCCGTTGCCGCGGATGTTCGAAGGCGGCGACGTGATCGAGTCGGTGATCGTCGGGATCAGGTACCAGTAGTGGACGAAGCTCGCGCCGAAGCGGTACCGGCCCACCGAGTAGCGCGCGCCGGCGTGCACTGCCGGGTGCGAGAAGCTCGGCTGATCGAGGGTGACGGTTTGCTTCGGCGCCGGTGACTTGTCGTACTGCGCACCGGCCATCAGATCGAGCGCCGGTGCGAACCCGAGCGAGTGCACGCGGACGCCCGCCGAAGCGGCCCACGAGTCCTCGTAGTTCTTCATGGTCTCGAGCTCGCGCACGAGGAAGATGCCGCGGACCTCGGTGTACTGGCGGTCGTACTGGCGGTAGAGCCAGTAGCGAAACTCGGTGCCGATCTCGACGTGGTCGGTGACGTCGAAGTTGCCGCCGGCCATGAACGCCCAAGGCAACAGCTGCGTGGTGGTCTGGCTGCCCTCCAGACGATCGCCGGGCGACGGCGAGTCGTCGCTGTAGCGGACCGTGATCGGCCCCGTCAGCTCGGCATCGATGCGGCCGGTGATCGTCGCACCCCACGTGATCTGCGGGTGCGGCTGACCGAACGCGGCGATCATCCAGGTCGGTGCCCAGCCGCTGCCATCGAGCTCGAGCTCGGGACGCGTGCCGGTGATGTTGCTGACGTCCATACCGTCGATGATCGGGAACACCTCGCGCTCGCCGTGGACGCGCATGTTGAGCACGCCCGCCGAGGCACCGAGCGTCAACGTCGGGTGGACGCGATACGCGGCGGCGACCACCGCCTGGGGCGCGACGACGTAGCCGTTCGTCAAGTGATAGCGGGTGACACCTTCGCTCTCGAACTGCGCGCCCGCGGCGTTGCCGACGAACATCGCCGCGCCCAGCACGAGCTTGTCGGGCAAGAGCTCGTACGTCGCGGCGATCATCGGGATGGCGCCCATCGCACGCGTCGGCTTGGCGGCGGCGTAGTAGCCGTCGGCTTCGGGCTCGATGCCCAGGAAGCGCGAGCTCTCATCCCACGGCGCGAGCCGGAACTCGGTATCGATCATCGCGACGCCGAGCGACACGTAGAGGCCGAAGCCGTGCTGCAGCACGAGACCCGCGGGGTTGTGATAGATCGCCGACGCATCGTCCGGACGGCCGATGATCGTCGCCATCCCCGTGCGGCGGACCCCGACCTCGGGAATCCCGAAGCCACCCGCGACGACTGGCGCCGTGGCCGCAGCGAGTGCGGCCGCGGTCGACAGGAGCACGACGTGGGTTGCCATGCGCCCACTCTCCACATCCAGACGCCTGGGCGCCAGCACCGACTCGCGCGTGGCAGAAAGTATAGGTGGCCTGAATTATCGCAGGGATGCACCGGTATCCTCGCGGCATGTCCGACGCCCTGCGCTGGAAGCTCGGTGCCCGCCACCCGGGACACGACTACCGGATCTTCCAGACGTCGTTCGTCGACGCCGCGAATCCACAGACCGGTGAGCTCAAGCGCTACTCGCTCATCGAGTGCGTCGACTGGGTCAACGTGATCGCGTTGACCGCCGACGATCGGGTGGTGCTGCTCAAGCAATATCGCGCGGGCGTCGACGAGGTCTGCCTCGAGATCCCGGGCGGTATGATCGACCCCGGCGAGGACCCGGCGACCGCGGCGGCCCGCGAGCTGGTCGAGGAGACCGGCTACACCGCCGCGAGCTGGCGCCACCTCGGCACGGTCGCCCCGAACCCGGCGATCCAGACGAACCGCCTGCACAGCTACCTCGCACTCGATGCGACGCAGACGTCGTCGCCGAGCCCCGAGGGCTGCGAGGTCCTCGAGGTCGAGACCGCGACGCTCGCCGCGGTTCGCGCGATGCTGCGCGATGGCCGGATCGACCACGCGCTCGTCGTCGTCGCGTTCGCGCACCTCGCGTTCGAGCTCGAGGGCCTGCGCCGGCCCTGACGGTCCCGCTTCGACGGGCGCTGGTGTGGCGCGAGCCCCCGTTTCTGGTCAGAATGCGCCGGATGCCGCCCAAGACCTCGTGTCCCGTCACCGCCGCGCAGTTCGCCGAGAAGGCCGAGCCGCTCAAGATCACGATCAACGGCCAGGACATGCTCGCCGAGGTGAAGCAGTTCTCGACCGGCAGCTTCGGCTGGTACCTCAACGGCAAGACCGTGATCAGCGTCGACGGCAAGGCGCTGTCGGTGCAGATCGGAATGAACATGACGATCGTCGGCAGCAAGGAAGCCGCCCGCGAGTGAGCACGGCCATGACGTCCCGCATTGCAGATGTGCTCGCCAGCAAGCTCGCCGTCGGTGAGCGGACCACTGTCGAGGGCTGGATCCGCACCCGCCGCGACTCCAAGGCCGGGCTGTCATTCCTCGCGATCCACGATGGCAGTTGCTTCGACGCGCTGCAGGTCGTCGCGCCCGCCGAGCTCGCGAACTATCAGACCGATGTCCTCAAGATCACGACGGGCTGCGCCGTGCGCGCGACCGGCGAGCTCGTCGCGTCACAGGGCAAGGGTCAGGCTGTCGAGCTGCGCGCCGAGACCATCGAGGTCGTCGGCTGGGTCGACGATCCCGATACCTATCCGATGCAGCCGAAGCGTCACACGCCGGAGTTCCTCCGCGAGGTCGCGCACCTGCGTCCGCGCACGAACATCGTCG
Organism: Deltaproteobacteria bacterium; assembly: GCA_013812655.1. Lineage (GTDB taxonomy): Bacteria > Myxococcota_A > Polyangia > Haliangiales > Haliangiaceae > JABFXX01. The sequence goes on from JACCTC010000384.1 coordinate 3,937, forward strand.
GTGCCACCACGCGCGTCCGCCACACGCTCGCGCAAGCGGTCCATCGGTTCTTCCACGAGCGCGGGTTCTTGTGGATCCACACGCCGATCATCACGGCGTCCGATGCCGAGGGCGCCGGTCAGATGTTCCGGGTCTCGACGCTCGACTTCGCGAACCTGCCACGCACACCCGACGGCAAGGTCGACTTCGACAAGGACTTCTTCGGCAAGGAGACCCGGCTGACCGTCTCGGGACAGCTCAACGTCGAGACCTACTGCCTCGCACTGTCGAAGGTCTACACGTTCGGACCGACGTTCCGCGCCGAGAACTCGAACACGCGTCGTCACCTCGCCGAGTTCTGGATGATCGAGCCCGAGATCGCGTTCGCCGATCTCGCCGCCGATGCGCAGCTCGCCGAGGACTTCCTGAAGTTCATCTTCCGCGCGCTGCTCGACGAGCGGAAGGACGACATGGCGTTCTTCGAGAAGTTCGTCGACAAGGACTGCATCACGCGGCTGTCGAAGATGCTCGAGTCGAAGTTTGCACGCCTCGACTACACCGACGCGATCAAGGAGCTCGAGAAGGCGCAGAGCACCGAGAAGTTCGAGTTCCCGGTGAAGTGGGGCATCGATCTCCAGAGCGAGCACGAGAAGTTTCTGACCGACAAGGTGATCGGCGGCCCGCTCGCGGTGATCAACTACCCGAAGGACATCAAGGCGTTCTACATGCGCCAGAACGACGACGGAAAGACCGTCGCCGCGATGGACGTCCTCGCACCCGGCATCGGCGAGATCATCGGCGGCAGCCAGCGCGAGGAACGCCTCGAGGTGCTCGATCGCCGGATCGGCGAGATGGGGCTCCACACCAAGGACTACTGGTGGTACCGCGACCTTCGCCGCTACGGCACGGTGCCGCACGCCGGCTTCGGGCTCGGCTTCGAGCGCGCGATCATCTACGCGACCGGGATCGAGAACATTCGCGACGTGATCCCATTCCCGCGCGCGCCGCGCCAGGCCGAGTTCTAGCGGTGACCGCGGCGCCCGGCGCGGAGTGGGTACACGCGATCGAGCGCGCGTACGTCGCAGCCGCGACGGGTGGTGACGTCGCGCGTGGGGGAGCAGCAAGCGGTCTCCACCTTGCGCGCGCGCGAGCCGCGCTCGGCGCGATCGCCTCGCACTACCTCGCTGTCGGCACCCCGCGAACGTTCGGGTTGATCGCCACCGCCGAGACGATCGACGAGGCGGTCCTGTCGATCGCGGCGCATCGCGCGTGGTTCGCGCCGCGCGAGATCCGATGCGCTGACGATCCGACCCTCGCGGCGGCGGCGGGCGGTGTCGTGGCCTCGCTTGCCGAGACGCTCGCGTGCGACATCGTCTGCGTCCATGCACCGCTCGCGATCCGCGCCGCTCAGCTCCGGCGCGGCACGCACGTCAACATGCTCGCTGCCGGGACCATCGACGACGATCTGCGCCGCCTCGCGACGGTCTCGCACGAGGCTGCGGATCTCGGCGCGCTCGCCGCCGGGCTGATCGACGGCCGCCAGCTCGACGAGCTCACCGTGTTCATCGCGGGTGACGCCGCGATCGCGCTCGGCGTGCTCGCTCGGAGTGGCCGCTCGTAGACGATCAGGCTGCGCAGCTCGAACTGGCCCGGTCCCAGGCCACGATCTGGCCACGATCTTCGCACGAACGCCTGGTCGCCGATTTCGTCATGCTGTCGTCGGCGCGCTATGATCCGGTTTCAAATGGTCGCGCCCGGAACGCGGATCGGACGGTACGAGATCGGCGCGCGCCTCGGAACCGGCGGGTTCGGTGTGGTCTATCTCGCCCGTGACACCGAGCTTGGCCGCGAGCTCGCGATCAAGGTGTTGCGGCCCGAGTACCAGATGCAGCCCGATGTCGTCGGCCGCTTTCTGAAGGAGGCCCGCGCTGCGGCCAAGATCGATCATCCCGGGATCGTGACGGTCTTCGAGTGCGGGCACATCACCGGTACCGGGACGGGTGCCGATGGCAACGCGTTCATCGCGATGGAGCTGCTCCGCGGCGAGAGCCTCGCGACCGTTCTCGAGCGTCGCGGCCGGTTGTCGGTCGAGGAAGCCGTGCTGATCGCGCGTCAGATCGCGGCCGCGCTCGGCGTCGCGCACGCCGCCGGCATCGTCCACCGCGATCTCAAGCCCGACAACGTGTTCCTGATCCCCGACGTGCTCGTACGCGGTGGGGCGCGGGTCAAGGTCCTCGATTTTGGCGTCGCGAAGCTCGCGGAGCCGAAGGACGCCGTCAACACGCACTCGCAGATGATGCTTGGCACGCCGATGTACATGTCCCCGGAGCAGGGTCGATCGGCTGCCAACGTCGACCACCGCACCGACATCTACACGCTCGGCTGCATGCTCTACGAGATGTTGACCGGGCGGCCGCCTTACGAGGGCCCCGGCGCGATCGATCTGATCATCGCGCACACCACTGCGCCGGTGCCGTCACCCGCCGCGATCGTCGCAGATCTGCCACGCGCACTCGACGCACTCATCATCGAGATGCTCGCGAAGGATCCTGCGGCGCGTCCGGCGTCGATGCTGGCACTCGAGGCTGCACTCGAGCAGGTGATGCTCGAGCCGAAGCCGCCGGCACGTCCGCGACCGCCGACGCCGACGCCGCCGCAACCACCCGCACGGCCGTCTGCCGGCCTCGTCGCGCCTCCCGTGCGCCCTTCCGTCCCCGTCGCGCTGCAGGCGCTGCAGGTGCCGATCGCGGCCCCTGCCCGCCCGTCTGCCCCTGCGCTCGCACCAACACTCGTGCCCCGCGGGCCGTCGTACAGCGACGAGCTCGACGGCAAGACCTTCACGCACATGCCGCAGGCCGATCGCTCGCGCACGGCGCGCCGGCTACTCCTCGCGACCGGGCTCGGGGTGGCGAGCCTCGCAGCCGCGATCACCTGGTTCGCGCTGCGCCGCGAGCCGACCGCACGCGCCCCAGCCGCGACCGCGGGTGACCGCGCAGCGGCCGATGCGGCTGCCCGTACGGAGGTCGGTTCGGGTGGTGCAACGCGCGCGGCGCTCGATCCGCAGAGCGTGCGGCGCGAGTGCCAGCAGCTCGCCGACAAGGAGCGCTGGGACGAGCTCGAGACGTGCAGCGAGCGGCTCGCGACCTTCGATGCGGCCGCCGCCAAGCAGCTCCACGACAAGGCCGTCGACGAGGCAACCAACAAGCTGCAGCTCCACCGGCTCGACGACGAGCTCTCGAAGAAGAACTTCGAGGCCGCGAACACATTGGTCAAGCGGATCCCCGACGACTCGGTCTACAAGGTCGAGGCCCGGCGCCGACTCGACGAGGCGCGTGCGCTCGACGGACCGCGTACACCCGAGCAGGCAGCAGATCCGCCACGGTCACCGCGGCCACTGCTCCGCGATCCGCCGCGCAAGCTGTGAGCGTCGTTACCAGCTCGCCTGCGTCATCGCGATGAACGAGTACGGGTAGCCGAGCTCGAAGGCCGAGGCTTCGTCGAGCGCAGCGAGCTGCTTGGTCGAGAGCTCGACATCGACGGCCGCGAGGTTCGCCTCGAGCTGCGCGATGTCGCGCGCGCCGAAGATCACCGATGACACCTGAGGCTTCGCGAGGAGCCACGCGAGGCTGACCGCGGACGGCGTCGTACCGAGCTCGCCGGCGACCCCACGCACGGCGTCGAGGATCTTCCAGTTGCGCTCGAGGTCATAGCGCGCGAACCGCTCCGCCTTCTCGCCGAGCCGGGTGCCGCCCTGCGGGGGCTTGCCGCGCTCGAACTTGCCGGTGAGAAAGCCGCCGGCGAGCGGCGACCACGGCAGGATGCCAAGCCCCTCCTCGCGACACAACGGCACGTGCTCGCGCTCGATGTCGCGCACGAGCAAGCTGTACTGCGCCTGCAGGGTGACGAATGACGACCCGTGGTTGGTGCGGCCCTGCCACAGGCTGCCCATCAGGCGATACGCGGCGTAGTTCGAGCACCCGATGTAGAGCACCTTGCCGGCGCGCACGAGGTCGTCGAGCGCGCGCAGCGTCTCCTCCTCGGGGACCGTGATGTCCTGGCAGTGGATCTGGTAGAGGTCGATGCGGTCGGTCTTGAGGCGCCTGAGGCTGTCCTCGGCGCACCGCACGATCCGGTAGCGCGAGGCGCCGCTCTTGTTCGGGCCGCCGCCCATGACGAAGCGGAACTTGGTCGCCAGCACGACCTCGTCGCGCCGCCGATCGCGCTCGAACCAGGCGCCGATCACGCGCTCGGAGAGCCCGTCCTGACCGTAGACGTCGGCGGTGTCCATGAAGTTGATGCCGGCCTCGAGGGCGGCGTTCATGATCGCGCGCGAGGTCGCCTCGTCGGCGCCGACCTTGTGCATGAAGGAGTTCTCGTCGGCCTCGCCGAACGTCATCGCGCCGAGGCAGAGCTCCGACACGCGCACGCCGCTCTTGCCGAGGTTCCTGTAGTTCATCGTCCTTGCTCCGGGCCCGGGCCGCCGGGCGCCGCCGGTATAGCGCAGCATGTGGGTGCCTTGCCTGCTGGCCAGCCGAGTCGCCACCGAGATCCGTGCAACTTCGTCCCTGATCGGGAGCCCGACGATCCTCCAAGTGTCCGTGATGACCGAGAGATGACGGATACCTGACGTTGACCTGACGTTCCATTTCCTAGAC
>JACCTC010000433.1 GCA_013812655.1 Deltaproteobacteria bacterium
GTATTCATCACTGGCCGCAAGGACTCGGTCGTCAAGGTTAACGGCCAGAAGGTCAGCCTGTATGAGGTCGAGGCCGTGCTGCGCTCGCTCGACGGCGTTCGGGATGCGTGCGTTGTCGTCGAGCAGATCGAGCCCGACGCGATGATCATCGCAGCGGTCGTGCTCGAAGACAATGCGTCCGATCTCAGCCCGCTGCGGCAGTCGCTCGCCCTCCGGCTGGCTGCCCACAAGCGCCCCAAGCAACTGGTCCGGGTCGCGGCGCTGCCGCTCAACCACAACAACAAAATCGACCGACGCCGGCTCCTCGACCTTGCCGCGGCCGAGCGTGCTGGCGATCCTTCCACGTGCGGGACGACTGCGTCGCCCGCGAGCGACGTCCTGATCGTAGAGATCCAGCGGGTGCTGCGCGGCGCCCCGATCGATCCGCAGCTTAGCTTCCTTGAGAACGGCGGCGACTCGCTGCGAGCGCTGAGCCTGGTAGCTGCGCTCCGCCGAGGGGGCCGCAGGATTTCGCTCGATCAACTGATGTCAGCATCACCGATTGGTGCGCTGGTCACTGTGCCGCTCGCCGCTGCTCGTCCGGCGGCGCCCGCGCGCCCGGGGCCGCGCGCCGAGGTGTCGTTGCCCAACCGGGCATTTCTCGAGGCGCGCGGCATCCCGGACCTCGACGGTTGGAGCCAGGCGGTCGCGTTCGACTACACCGGCGCGCTGGCGGCGCCTGAGGTCGCAGAAATCACGCACGCGGTACTGGCGCGTCACTGGTCCGACTTGGTGGCTGCGGTCCCGGTGATCAACGGCGCGACCGCGGCGGACGAGCTGGCAGCGCTCACGAGCCGTATCTCGCGCGCCGCCGGGCGCGTCGTCGAGGCCGCGGTGTTCCGCGCCGGCCAGGCCACGCACGTTGTCGTGGCCTGCCACCAGTTCCTGGTCGACCGCACGTCGTGGATATTGCTCGCCAGCGAGCTGGCGGACGGCCTGACGCAGGGCATCGCGGCCATCGGAGGCTGGCGCCGTCCCGAGTCGGATCGAGACACTTGGATCGCCCTGTACAACCATCACCGGCTCTCCGATCGGGCTAGCGACGTGTGGGCCGGCCTGCCGTGGGCTACGAGCCACTCTTTGATCCCGTCCGCACCGATCCCGCCGCGCGTCGCGTTTCGTCGGGTGAACGCGACGCTCGGCGACGCGGCCGGGCCGGCTGGGAAAGTAGACGACCTGCTACTAGCGGCCGTGTTGATCAGCGCTGCCGAGCTGAGCGGGCACGGCTGCCAGCCGCTCGATGTCCTTGGCCACGGCCGTGATGTGATTGCCGGTGGAGTCGACGCGAGCGCGATCGTCGGCTGGTTCACCGTGATCTGGCCGTTCGTACTCGACGTCACGGGTGCATCACCGCCGGATGTCGTTCGCGCCGTCGCCGCACACCGTGCGCGCCTGGCGCCGATCGCTCATACATTCGGAAATGAGCACTATCGCCCGGACGCGGAGCCGCGTTGGCGATGCTCGACGAGCTACAACTTTCTGGGCGATGTGGAGATCGCGCGAACCGAGGAGTTCGCGGTGAATCCGCTCTCGATGCAGACCATGCATGGAGCGGCGAGTCACTCGCTCGAGCTGACCGGATATCGCACCGGCACCACCGTGCAGCTCGTCATCGACTACGATCCCGCGATCATGTCGTCATCGGCGGCGAATCAGCTCGCGAGCTCGGTCGCTCGGGTGTTCGTCGCGCTCGGAATGGGATGAAGGGTTCCGAGCAGCTGCCGCGTAGACGATCCGGTCAGCGCGCAGCCGGTTGCTCCGACGAGGGCGGCGGGACGGTGAGCGGACCCAGCTCGCGCTCAAGCTCGACGACATCGAGGCGAGCGCGGGTGACGAGCCAGTCTCGGGGGCACAGCTCGAGGAATCGCTCGCGCGGCCAGTGCGGCAGAACGCGGATGACGTCGCGAAGGTAGGCCTCGGGATCGAGGCGGTGAAGCCTAGCCGAGGCGATCAAGGTCATGAGGTTGCCGGCGGCCTGGGCGTGGTCGTCGCTGCCGACGAACATCCAGGCCTTGCGACCGACCGCGAGTCCCCGTTCATTCTGCCCGTGTCGGCGAACTGGCCGTCGTCCGCTACCGCTGGCACCCGCAGTCGGGCCAGGAGATCCGGATCGCGTATCGCGAGCATCGTCGAGGAGAAGACGTCGCTGTGTTCGATACACCGAACCGTTCCCGCACGGTGCTACCGGCGTGGATGCTGGACGCAAGCGCATGCGCGGCGATGTCGCTCGGGCCGCCTCGCGTGGCGATCTCCGCGATGTTCGATCTGCGATCCGTTCTGTCGGCGCTGGGCTCTGATCAGAGCGCATCCCCACTTGTCGGGGAGCAGGAGCGCTCCGATGAAAGCCCTACCGCCAGCACCGTCCCAGCTCGAGCTGTTGCCTCACCGCGACAACGCCCCTGCAAGACGTCCGGGGTCGATGCGCCGGGCGCGAGGCGGCGCTCGCGGCTCACGCAGACCAGGTGCGCGTAGGCCGGGCGGCCAAACGTCGTCATGCCGGCAGGCACGCGGCAGACGATCTTGTGAAACAGCGCGTGACTGCCGGCGGCCTCGGCACCGCACAGCACGAGGTGCCCCTTGTCGATCCAGCGACCGTCGTGCTTGACGTCGGTTTGGTAGAACACCGCGACGGCATCGTCAGCGACCGCGCGGCACGCG
>JACCTC010000451.1 GCA_013812655.1 Deltaproteobacteria bacterium
AACCGGTCGGCCCGGTGACGAGCACCATGCCGTACGGCTTCTTGATCGCGAGCTTGAAGTCGTCGAGCGGCTTCTGATCGAAGCCGAGCTTCGTCATGTCGAGCTGGAGGTTCGACTTGTCGAGGAGACGCATGACGATCTTCTCGCCATACAGCGTCGGCAGCACCGACACCCGGAAGTCCATCTCGCGGCTGCCACCGAGCTTGAGCTTGATGCGACCGTCCTGTGGAAGCCGGCGCTCGGCGATGTCGAGCGACGCCATGATCTTGAGACGCGACGTGATCGCGTTGCGGAGCTTGAGCGGCGGCCGCATCTCCTCCTGGAGGATGCCGTCGATCCGGAACCGGACCCGGAAGCTCTTCTCGTACGGCTCGACGTGGATATCCGACGCCTTCTTCTTGATCGCCGAGATCAGGATCGCGTTGCACAGCTTGACGACGGGCGCCTCGCCGGCCTGGTTCTCGAGGTCGACGACGTTCACCGCATCGTCGGACGCCGACGCGTAGTCGACGTTGTCGACGTCGAACTCGCCGATCATCTGGTCGAGATCGGGACCTTTGTCGTAATAGCGGGACAGCGCGGACTCGAGCGCGTTCTCCGAAGCGACGACGGGCTCGATGTTGTACTGAGTGAGGAACTTGAGCTCGTCGATCGCGAAGATGTTCGACGGATCGGCCATCGCGACGATCAGCGTCGGCCCGTTGCGGCGAACCGGGATGACCTGATGCTTCTCGCAGATCTCGCGCGGGACGAGCTTCAGGACGGCGGCGTCGATCTCGATGTCCGCGAGGTTGATCGACGGCAAGCTGTACTGCTTGGCGACGAACTGCGTGAGCTCCTGGTCCTTGACGTACCCGAGCTTGGATAGCGTCGCGCCCAGCCGCTTGCCGGTACGCTTGCTCTCCTCTTGCGCCTGTTGAAGCTGTTGGAGCGAGAGCATCTTCTCGCGAACCAGCAGCTCTCCAATACGGGACATGGTTAGTTCCTCACGCTCGCTCGGCCCTTACGGCACCTGTGTCGCCCTTGGCATTCCGCCAATCCCCCCAGGAAAACGACGGCTTCCGCAAGCGTAGCTGGTACGTGGCTCCCACGTCAAACCACCGGGACGCCCGACCCCACGAATACTGCACACGCTTCAGCGTCGAAAACTTGCCGACGATGCGCAGCACGCAGAAGGTGACGCTGGACGCCGAGATCCTCGCAGAAGGAGCATCGAGTGGTGAACCTGTGAGCTACGCGGAGGCCAAGGAGATCGCTCTGTTGCGGCAGGAGCTGCGCGCGTGCTGGGATCGTCACGACCGCACCGCGGCACACGCCGCGCTCGCGCGGATGGCGAAGGTCGCCGGTAACGACAACGAGCTCGCGGCCGAGGTCCGGCGCTGGGCGTGTCGGTTCGGCTGAAGCCCGAGGCTGCCGAAACCTGATCGTTTCCTGATCAGCTCGCGCAGTTCGCGACGAGCTTCAGCGTGATCCGGTAGTTGTTCTTCGTGCTGCCGGCGGCGAAGACCGAGCCGTAGTACGTTCCGGCGGGCAGATTCGGCGCGCACGCGCGAAGTCCCTTGTCGCCCATCGCGGTACCGTTGACGATCGCCGTGCCGCCTGCGTTGAGGATCGACATCGAGATCGGCTGGCCGCTCTCCCAGGTCACGGTGACCTCGAAGCCCATGTTGCCGCTCGGCAGCACGGCCGCGAAGATGTCCTTGTCGCCCTCCGGGCAGATCGACAGCGGCCCGAACGAGCGCATGCCCGCCGTGCCGACGTCGGTCATGTACGCCGTCTGCGGCGTCTCGTTCGGCTCGAGCGTGCCGTCCATGGCGCACTGGAAGCCGGTCATGCCGGAGTCGACGACCATGCCGCCGGTGGCGACGCAGACCTTGTCGCGCGGCGCGGGATCGGTCGTGGTCTCGCACGTGTAGCCGTCCGGACACTCGTCCTCGGGACACAGGTAGGGCTGGTTGCCGAGCTCCGGTGCGTACGGCGAGCACGCGGCGAACAGCAGGGGAAGCGACGCGAAGAGGCTTTTCTTCTGCATGATGACCTTAGAACTGCGTCGCGGCCGCGCCGCCGAGAAAGCCACTCGAGGTGCCATCGCCGAGCGCCGGGACGACCACCCACGAGGTCTCGGGCGAGCGACCGTTGCTCTTCCCGACCTTGAGCTCGCCGCGCTTCTTCGCGGTGAGCTCCTTGTACCAGAAGTATCCGGCGACGGCGGCCGTCGCCACGCCGAGGCCCAGCGTCACCTTGTGGATCGACTGGTAGCGCTTGCCGGCTGCCTGCAGATCCTTGGGATACGAATCGTCGGCGCTGCTGAACGGACGGCACGGCGGCGAGCCGCACTCCGTCGAGTCGTCCTCGAGCGAGGTGGCGTACTTGCCGGCCTGGACGAACGAGAACACCGAGAGGCCGAGCAGCGTGCCCGCGGTCGCGGTCGTGCCCCACTTGGCGTACTTGAACTTCGAGGAGCCAACATCGGAGAACCCGCTGCCCGGCGGACCGACCGGCTGCGGCTGCAGCTCGACGGCATCGTCATCGCGGTTGCTCTTCTTGTTCTTGTTGAGCGGATCGTCCTCGTCATCGCGGCGGCGGACGTCCTCGATGGTGTTCTTGACCTCGCCGTCGTCGCTCATGTCGGGATAGAACCGCGCCGTCGCGCCAGCCTCGAGCGTGATGAGGTTCGGGCTCGTCGACTTGCCGGCACGGGTGACGACGGCGCCGCTCTGATCCTTGACCTCGAGGTAGTACTGAACCGAGTCACCGATCATCTTCGGAGCCGGCACACGCGCGACGAGCTCCTTGTAACGCCACTTCATCTCCCTCGAGGTGAACTTGCCCTCGCCGGCGGTGCGGTAATGGAGCGTGACCGTGAAGCCCGAGTCCTCGGGGACGAACGCGGTGACATCGAGCGGCTTGCCGGGCGGCGCGACATCGACGACCTGGTGCTCGAAGTCCGCTGCGGTGTACGTGCCCGCCGGCTTGACCACGACGGGACCCTTCGGCTCCTTCACGGGATCCTTGCGACCGGGATCGGTCGTCGTACCCGCGTTAGGGTTGAACTTCTTCTCGAGGACCTTGGCGCGCTCGACCACCGTCTCGCGCTGCGCGGCATCGGCCGGCGCCTCGGCGAGAAACTTCCGGTAGTAGAACAGCGCGAGGTCTTCCATCCCCGCCTCGTCCATCGTGAGCCCGATGTTGTAGAGCAGCAGCGGGTTCTTGGAGAGTCGGTGCGACTCCTTGAACTTCTCGATGGCCTCGGGGAGCTTGCCCTGCTCGTGGAACTTCTTGCCCTCGCTGAAGGCTTTCTTGGCGGCGGCCATCTGCGCCGGAGTCGGCGCCGCATCCTGGGCGAACGCCGGGCTCGCCGGCGCGATCACGGCGACCACCGCGGCAAACCCGATGACAAGAGAGATGATGAAACGGTTCACGAAGCCTCCAGCCACACGGCCCAACGCCACGCAGCGATGGTGCTTTATCGTAGGCCCGGGAGCGATGCAACGACTTGTTTTCACCGTCGGTGATGCGAACGGCAACCGGCAAAGAAAAAGCCCCCATTGTAGGGGGCCTGACAGTCGGCGACCGGGGTGATCGCGAGCTGGCTGCGATCAGAATGGATCGACGATCGTGCCGGCCGGCTTCTTCTCGGCGGGCTTTGCCGGCTTCTTGGGCGCGGGCGTCTCGGCGAACGGGTCGGCAATCGTTCCCTTCGCGGCCTTCTTCGCGGGGCGAGCCGGCTTGGCAGCAGCCTTCTTGGTCGCCTTTGGCTCGGCCTTGGCCGTGGCAGCAGGCTTGGTCTCGACGGGCGCCGGCTTGGCAGCCTCGACGGGGGCCGGCTTGTCCTCGATCGGGGTGACGACCGGCGCAGCGACCTTCGCCTCCTCGATGGCAGCCGGCTGGTCCTCGATCGGCGTCACGACGGGCTTGGCCGGCGTGGCGGGCTCAGCGGGGGCGGCGGGGGCCGCGACCGGCTGGGTGGCCGCCGCGGGCTCCTGCGTGCTCGTGGCAGGTGCAACAGGTGCCTTCGAGGGCTTGTCGAGCACGAGCTTCCAGACCGCGAACATGATGCCGAGGCCGCCGATGAAGGCGACCGCGACGAGGAGCCACGGGGACTTCTTGGCCGGCGGGTTGACAACGACCAGGCCGCTCTCGATCGCGGCGAGATCGGCGGACGACACCGTCAAGCCGGCCTGCGCGGCGCGCGCCGCGGCGATCGCCTTCGTGGCCTTCGCCTCGGCGAGCCGGATCCGCTCGGCAGCCTCGTCCTCGTCGATGCCGTTCGACAGCGACGGCGTCGAGATCTTCGCGCTCGCCTCGGCCTTGACCGATGCGAGGGCCTGCTGGAGCTCCTGCGAGCGCTCCTCAGCGGAGCGCATCCGCTGGATGGCCTTGTCGATCTGAGACTTGAGATCGCTGATCGTGGTGTCGTGAGCGGCGCTGCCCATCTGGGTACCCGCCACGGCCGCGCGGGCCTCGGCCTCGGCGAGCTTGCCCTGCAGACCGTCGAGCTGGCGGCGCAGCGACTGCTCGCGCACCTCGCTGTCACGCATCTGGTGCTCGGCCTGCTTCCAGCGCTGGGCGTCGTGTTCCTTGCGCGCCGGATCGACCTGTTTGTTGTCCTCGCCCCATCCGCTGACATCGACGAGCGTCTGGTTCGCCTTCGCGATGAACTCCTCGAGCGAGTGCTCGACGGTCGGCAACGAGGACGCGTTCTTCATCAGCGACGAGCTACGCTTGCGGCGCGGAACTGCCGCATTTGCGCCGGTGCCCGCAGCGGTGGCGCCATTCGCCCCAGCGCTCGCGGCGTTCGTGCTGGCGGCGCCACTCGGCACCGCCCCGTTTGCACCATTGGTGGTGGATCCACCCTTCGATTCGACAGCCATCATGTGTCTCCCGATAGGGCCTAGCCCCGGAGCGACGTGGACTCTAGCAGCGATCCGGGGCACTTCGCCCGCGAATAAGTGTCAGCGGTCTAAACAAGGTCGGGGATGAGACCCGGAAACCAGAAACGGTCTTGGATCTCAGTGTTGCTGCGGAGCGTGCATGGCCGGCTGCGTCAGCCTCTCCGACCGCGGCAAGGATTCGACGACCTCGACGACCTCGAGGTCGTCGTGGAACGCACGAGCCTCGGCCTCGACGACCTCGGCCGGCAAGAAGCCGTGCTCGACGATCGTCGCGCCGATCTTGCGGCGGGTCGGAGCACTCCAGTGGATCGCCAGCGCGGCGAGCCACTGCTCGTCCGTGATCAGGTGCCGGTCGCGGAGAAACTCGCCGAACCGGACCGGCTCGAGCGTCGCCGGCATGTGCGGGATGCCAGGAATGGTGATCGCGGCGGAGGCGGTCATGGGGTCAGTAGCCGCGGACAGTACGTAGGGGTGGGGAGCTTGTCTACCCGAAACTTTGTGGGCAGCCGCTTGGAGATCCGCCGCAGTTGGGCAATAAGAACCGCGCCATGGCCGAAATGCGCAGACCGAGTCGCCGTCCCGGGCGCGGCTTGCCGATCGTGCGCAAGAACACAGTTCGCCTCGCACCGGACATCGCGCACCGGGTCCGCGCCGGTCATCCCTGGGTCTATCGCGAGGCGCTCGGCCCCCGTGCGCTGCAGGCCGAGCCCGGCACGCCGATCGACATCGTCGATGACGAGGGCGAGTTCGTCGGCCGCGCGCTCTACGACGCCGACAGCACGATCGCGCTCCGCGTCTTCGTGCGGCGACCCGACGTCGCGATCGATGCGGAGCTGATCAAGGCCCGCGTCCGCGGCGCGCTCGAGCTGCGCAAGCGCATCGTCGATCTCGACAAGCTCGGCCACGTCCGCCTGGTCAATGCGGAGAGCGACGGGCTGCCGGGAATCGTCGTCGAGCGCTACGGCGAGTACCTCGTCGTCCAGCTCTACACGTCCGCGGTTGCAAACTTGCGGACCGCACTCTACGACGCGCTCGAAGCCGAGCTCCATCCGATCGCGATCTACGAGCAGCGCCGGTACAAGTCGCTCGGCGGCGAGGCACCGCGCCAGGCTGGCGCCGACCTCGTGCGCGGCACGCCCGCACCGGTCGAGCTCGAGATCGTCGAGGACGACCTCAGGTTCATCGTCGACGTCACTGCACCGCTCTCGACCGGGCTGTTCGCCGATCTGCGCGAGGGCCGTCGCGCCGTCCGCCAGTGGGCGAAGAACCGGCGCGTGCTGAATCTGTTCTCGTACACCGGCGCGATCTCGGTCTACGCGCAGGCCGGCGAGGCCGCCGAGGTCTGCGCGGTTGACGTCGCCGCGAAGGCCCACGCGCGCGCGCGCCGCAACTTTGCGGCGTGCGGGTTTGATCCCGAGAAGGCCGAGCTCGTGGTTGGCGACGTGTTCAAGGTCCTCGCGCGGTTCGTCGAGCGCAAGCGGACGTTCGACATGGTCGTCCTCGATCCGCCGGCGTTCGCGAGCGCGGCAGCACGCGGCGGCAAGCCGTGGAGTGCGATGCGCGACTACGCCGAGCTGATCACGGCCAGCCTCGAGGTGCTCGTGCCAGGCGGCCTGCTCGTGGCCGGCTCGTCGACGCACAAGATGAGCGCTGGCGACTTCGAGCTCGCGCTCGCCGACGGTGCCCTCGCCGCCGATACCCGCCTCCAGATCATCGATCGCCGACCGCTGCCGCCAGACTTCCCGACGGTGCCGGGGTTTCCCGAGGCGAGCTACCTCAAGTTCGCGGTCGCCGTCCGCGGCTGAGGCCCGAGCAATCGCGGTCGTCGACGTCGACGTGCGTCCACGATCAATTCAGTCGCTTCTTCAGCGCGATCAACGGCACGTCGGGCGCGGCGAATACCACCGCGCGCGGCCGCGGTGCCGCATCGGGCAACGGCAGCAGCGTCTCGATCTCGAAGCGTGCGGCCTCGAGCTCGCGTTCGCCGAGCTTGCCGCGCACGCCATCGGCCAGCGTCGCGCACGCCATCGCGAGCGGTGGCAGCGCGATGCCCGGGTTGATCAGTTGCTCGGCGACCAGCTCGACGACGCGCGCGATCGACAGCGCGAGCCGCGAGCCGATCCCACGCAGATCCTCGACGAGCCCCGTGACCACCGCGGTGTCGATCGCGGGCGCCTCCTGGACGAGGCGCGTGATCGCGGCCTCGATCCGATCGATCGTGGGCACGCTCGTCGCCGCGGTCACGACGGTTCGTCGTCGCGGCCGTCGGTCGGGTCGTGCTCGACGGCAGACCTCGCCATCTGCTCGGCGCTGCGCTGCTTGAGGAACTCGAGGAACGCGATCGCGGTGGGCAGCTCGATCGCCGGGATGGTCTCGATCAGGTCGCGAGCCTGGCGGCGCAGCGCCTCGCCGGGCGCCTCGGTACCATGGACGACGGGGCGGCCGACCGTCGGCAGCTCCTGCGGCGCCTCGACCTGGCCCCACGGCGGCTCGTTCGTCGTCGCGATGTCGTGCTGCTCGAGCCAGTTACGGATGTGCCAGTGCAGGAGGTCGGCGCGGTACGAGAACCAGCGCTCGCGCTCGGCGGGGTAGGCGAGCAGGACGTCCTTGAACCGGCGGAACGCGCCCTTGCCGTCGATCGAGATGATCAGCCGCTCGCGCAGCGGCTCGTCGACCACCGAGCCGACGAAGCGCTCCATCCAGCGGTACTGCTCGCGTGACGAGGCTGGCTCGACCCGCAGGAAATTGCGGATGTTCTCGGATACCGCCTGGCGGTTGAGCGCGGCCTCGGGATCACCGGTCGTGATCGTCAGGACCCGGCCCGTGGTGAGGTCGAGGTAGCTGTCGGTATCCGGGGAGTTGCGCTCCACCGCGATCTCGAGAGCGTCCCAGTCGAGCTCGATCTGGACCGGACCGCGTGCCGGGATGTGTGATGGCGCTGCAGGACGAACGGGCATAAGTTAAGGAGCCCCACGAGTCACGAGTAAGGACGCCCGGATACGTCCTACTTGCCGGTAGGACCCGAACGGCAGGTTCTAGGGTAGAGGGTCATCCCTTCTCTGGCAAGCCTCGGACTTGACAGGAACTAATATCCGAGTAAGTTCCGCGGTCCATGGCGCGAGTTACCGTCGAAGACTGCCTCGACAAGGTCCCCAATCGTTTCGCGCTCGTCGTGCTCGCTGCAGAACGTGCACGCCAGCTCTCGCGCGGAGCGACCGCGGGAGTCGATTGCGACAACAAGCCTGCTGTGACCGCACTGCGCGAGATTGCAGCTGGGCTCGTGACGTTCCGCGAGGACGTCCGCAACACTGTCACCGAGTTCATCGTCGAGCGGCGTAAAGCCGGCTTCATGTGATCCTGCGCCCAGCGCCGGTCCTTGCCCGGACGCTGCCGGCCCCGCGCTGACGATCCAACTGCGACGACGCTGCACGTCCGCGCACGCTCACGTCCTGGTCATTGCGAAGCTCGCCCCGTCGATGGCGAGATCCGTCTTCCTGACTGGTTCGCGGTGCACACGTGCGGCCGTTGCTCCGCGAAGAGGGGCAGGCGCAAGGGCAGGGCCGGCGCAAGGGATCTCCGAAAAATTGCCCCCCGTCGCTGCGGTCTCGAAGATGACGGCGTGCGCGAGTCCGAAACCGTCCGCCGAACGCTGAAGCGCGGCGACCTTGTCCGCCTGGCCTACCGGCTCGGTCGACAGGGTGCGAGCGGCGTCCTGACGATCACGCCGCGCGGCAATCGCGCCGAGGTGTTCGTGTTGCGGCGCGGGCACGCGATGGTCGGCGATGGCGAGCTCGCGAAGAAGCAGCTGGTGTCGCGATTCGTGCGGCTTGCCGGCCAGGACGATCTCGCACTGCTGTTCGAGGGCGGCGTCACCGCGTACCCACCGGGCGCGACGCACCAGGTGTCGCTCGCGGGCTGGGCGCGCGCACACCTCGAGCAGCAGCTCGACGGCACGCTCGCCGAGGCTCTCGTGCGCCAGCTCGCGGGGATCCGGCTGTCGCTGCGCACCGAGCTCGCGCCCGAGCCCGTCGACGAGGCGGATCGCCGGATGCTCGCGGCGATGCTGCAGCCGCGCCGGCTCGATCAGATCTGGCCACTCGCCCGCACGCCGCGGTTCCGGTTGCTCGCGTTCCTCCACTTCTTGCGTGGCGTCGAGGCGCTCGAGGTCGAGGGCGTCGTCGCCGAGCGCAGCGCACCCCATCGCCGGCATCCCGATCCGCGACGCGCGGCAGCGTTGCGACTCCTCGGGATCGACGAGCAGGCCGACCTCGACGTCGTCAAGCGCGCGTACCGCCGGCTCGCGCGCTCGCTCCATCCCGATCTGCAGCCGGGCGTCGATGGCGAGCGGCGCCGCAACCTCGAGCGGCGCTTCGCCGAGGTCACCGCAGCGTACGAAACGCTGCTGTGACAGCCCCAAATCACGGCGGCCCGCGTTACGGCGGCGCGACGATCCAGCCGTCCTCGACGAAGAATCCTTCGGGCGTCGGCCAGCTGTCGCGCGCCCACAGGTACGCGGTGTACGCGCTGATCACTGCATCGAAGCAATGATCGTTCTGCAACACGTCCTCGCGCGCCATCCGGCTCTGCGGCGCGAACGATAGATCGCCAAGCCGCTCGAGGATCAGCGCGCGGGTACGCCACGGATCGGCATCACGCTTGTAGCCGCGTGCGGAGCGCTCGTCGCACAGCGCCGCGATCGTCGCGGCCGGCGACACCTCGAGGAGGTTCTGGTGTAGCTCGAACCCGACACCTTTCAGGCGGCGGCGAAGCTGACTGGCGCGGGCGGCGATCGCACCGCTGGTCGCGCCGAGCGCAGCGAGCGGCAGGAGGCCACGCTCGTAGGTCATCATCACATCGGTCGCGCGGTGCGCATAGGGCGCGAGCCGCGCCTGGGCAGTGAGCATCGGCCGCGGACCCGCGCCGATCGACTCGACCGCGACGTTGCGGACGAGCGCGCGCCCTTCGGTACGCAGCCACACCGTCGCGGGATCGCTGCAGGCCTCCATGCCCGGGCACACGGGCTCTGTGCATCTTCCGCACGCAGCCTGGGTGAGTGCGGCGTCGATCGCGATCACGGCGTCCGAGCCGACCCGCGCCAGCCGCTGCATGAGGGTCTCGTCGGACCACGGCTGCTTCCCGGACCGGGTCGCGACCTCGATGACCTCGGCGCCAGCGGGCCCACTCCGGAGCTCGGCGACTGCGGTGGTCTTGCCCCGACCACCCCCAAGATCGACCCCGATGAACCTCGTATAGGAGCGCTTCACCCGTTGGACTCGATGGTTATAGCACGAACGGGAGAGCCAAAATGATGTGGCCTGACTGGCGTTTGGCCAAAAGTCATGCGTATCTTCCGGCGCCCTGTAAGACCCGGCAGGGTGCTGCGTTGAGTCACGGGCCTAGGTTTCTTAGCTGCTTCTCGTATGGACCGGATCGCCACCTTCAAGAGCTTCATCAGCCGTACTCCGACGGATCCATTTCCGCGGTACGGCCTCGCAATGGAGCACAAGAGCCAGGGCCAGCTGGCCGAGGCGTGGTCTGCGTTCTCCGAGCTCCTCGAGCAGTTTCCGGACTACGTACCGACGTACTTGATGGCGGGCGGAACGCTCGTCGGTCTCGGTCGCCGCGACGAGGCCGCCGACGTGTACCGCCGCGGCATCGAGGTCTCGTCCCGCAGGGGAGACTCCCACGCACGCGGCGAGCTCGAGACCGCGCTCGCGGAGCTGACGCCCGATTGACGTTTCAGCGCCGGCTGGCGCATGAATGACAACCCCACAGCAGAGGACCAGTACAGATGAAGAACATGATCTTGGTTGCGTTTGTGATGGCCGCGGCGCTCGCTGGCTGCAGCAAGAAGAAGGCGGACACCACGCCGATGACCACGACGACCACGACGACCACCACCGAGACGAAGCCGGCTGACCCGGCCACCCCCGCCGATGGCACGGCCGACCCGTGTGCCGGCACTACCGCTGATCCCTGCGCAGGCAAGTGATCTCGATGAAGCCGTTGTTCATCGTGACGTTCGTTGCCTCGATTGCTCTTGTTGCCTGCGGCGGTAGCAGCAAGAAGACAACCACGACGAACAACAATGCGACCGAGACGAAGACGGATGGCAGCGCCACTGGCGGCTCCACGTACGGCGCGACCCCCGCAGATCCTTGTGCGGGTACGCCGGCCGATCCGTGCGCCGGCATGTAACTAGCTCTCCGTCAACAACCTGTAGATACGTAGAAAGATAACGACCATGAAGAAGATGTTTATCGTCACCCTGATCGTCGCGGCCGCCACCATCGCAGCGTGCGGTGGCAAGAAGACCAGCGAGACCACCATCAACAACAACATGGGCTCGGGCTCGGACACGGGCTCCGGCGACATGGGTTCGGGCGAGATGGGCTCGGACGCCTCGGCTGACCCGGCCGCCCCGGCTGACCCGGCCCCGGGCATGTAAGCAGCACGGCTGCTCGCATCGAACGAACGCAACGCGCCGGATCACTCCGGCGCGTTGTTGTTTGTGCCGACGCAGTGTAGAGATTTGGAACCGTCCTGAGCCGGGATGGAGAAATGGTAGACTCGGGGGTCTCAAAAGCCCCTTCCTTTACTGGAGTGTCGGTTCGAGTCCGACTCCCGGCACCGCGCAGAGATTGAGCTCCGTCCTGAGCAGGGATGGAGAAATGGCAGCGGGCCGATCAAAAGCCGACCGGCGACCTTTACTGGAGTGTCGGTTCGAGTCCGACTCCCGGCACCGCAGTGACTGATGCTCGTCGAACGAGCACCGCAGTGTCACAGTGAAATCAGTGGAGCCGTCCTCGACGTTCTGCTGCGTGCAGTGCCGCCTGCTCCAGGCGCCGACGACATCGTGCGCCGAGTGCGGCGCTTCACTGATCGCGCCGGTCGAGCTCGTCCGCGAGCTCCTCTACTACCGCGACATGAACGTGCTCGATCAGCGCGACTGGGCCCTTGTCACCGCGTTCGTCGCGGGTAGCTCGCTCGCGTTACCGATCCTCGCGCCGCTCGCGATCGGCAGCATCATCGCGCTCGGCGTCCACAAGGTCCGCAACCTCAAGCGTCGCCGTGCGATTACCGGGATCACGATGCCTCCGCTCGCGGTCACATTAGGGGCGACCACGATGTACGGCACTGCGCGGCGGTTTCGAGCCACGGTCAGCTCGCTGATCGACGCCGCACCCGTGCTGATCGAGCACGCCGCGGTGAAGGACCGCCACGGCCAGATCCTGGTCCGCCGCACGACGGCTGCGCCGTTCCTGCTGGACGTCGAGGGCCGCGGTCCGGTGCTCGTCACCGGTGTGACCCGGGTGATGCCCGCCAGCGTCCTCGCCCATCGCATGCAGGTGCGACGCGGCGATCCGCGGCTCGAGCGCATGGGCGTGCCCGCGGATCTCGGCGTCGCCGGGGATCTCGAGATCGCATCGGTGGCGCCTGATGGCCCTGCTCTCGCGGTCACTGGACTCGTCGAAAACGAGGTAGTCGCGGAGCTCGCGTTTCACCGCGATGGCGGTCGCATCCCGGTGATGCGCGGACGGGTCGGCGCACCGGTTCTCGTCGAGGACCGGCGGCTGATCGCCGCCGCACTCTAGGCCGGCGCGATCGTTGTACAGTAACGGGTCGATGGCGCCTGAGCGTGACGACCGGCTGAAGGACTTTGTCGAGACCGCGGCGATCGGGCTGCACTGGGTCGGCGCGGACGGCACGATCCTGTGGGCGAACCCACGAGATTACGAGCCGCTTGGCTACACCGAGGCCGAGTACATCGGTCACAACATCACCGAGTTCCACGTCGATGCTCTGGTGATCGAGGACATCCTAAAGCGGCTCGGCGCGGGCGAACGGATCCACGACTACCAGGCGCGGCTGCGCTGCAAGGACGGCTCGATCCGCACCGTCGCGATCACGTCGAGCGTGCTGTTCGACGGCGAACAGTTCGTGCACACGCGGTGCTTCACGCGCGACATCACCGAGCAGAAGGAAGCCGAGGAGAAGCTCGCGCTGACCATACAAAAGCTCACGGCGGAGGTCGCGCGGCGCGAGCGCGTCGAGGACGAGCTGCGGCGCGCGAACGTCATGAAGGACGAGTTCCTCGCCGTCGCGTCGCACGAGCTGCGTACACCGCTACAGACACTCAAGCTCGCGACCGAGAGCGTGCTCGCGAACAGCGACGCGAGCTTCGACGACCGCACGCGGCGACGGCTCTCGACGATGGACCGCCAGGCCAACCGCCTCGTCCATCTCGTCAACACGCTCCTCGACGTGTCCCAGCTGACCGCGGGTATGGTCGTGCTCGAGCGGACTGCCGTCGATCTCGCCGCTCTCGTGCGGACCGTGATCGACCGCGTGATCTCCGAGGTTCCCGACGTCGATATCAAGCTCCGGGTTGCCGAGGGCGCATTGATCGGCCAGTGGGACAGCGAACGCCTCGAGCAGGCGATCTCGAACCTCGTCGGCAACGCGGTGAAGTACGGCGCGGGCAAGCCGATCGAGGTGCACGTGATGCGCGTCGACGACCGCGCACGGCTCGAGGTCCGCGATCTCGGGATCGGGATCGCGGTCGCCGACCAGGCACGGATCTTCCAGCGCTTCGAGCGCGCGGTGCCGGCGACCCATTACACGGGGTTTGGCGTGGGGCTGTGGATCGTGCGGCAGTTCGCGGAGGCGCACGGCGGAACGGTCGGCGTGGTCAGCGAGCTGGGCTCCGGGGCGACCTTCATCCTCGAGCTGCCGCTGACCTGAGCTACTAGCAGCTCAGGCGCTGGCGCACTTCATCGCGGACTGCCTTCGCGACCGTGCTTCGCGAGGCCGTGCCGCCGAGATCTGCGGTGAGCGGCTCGCCGCGCTCGACGATCGCCGCCACCGCCGCCTCGATCACGCCGTGGGCGCGGGTCAGCCGCGCGTCATCGTGGCGCCGGCCGAGCCACGCCATCGCCTCGCCGGTCGCGAGCAGCATCGCGAGCGGGTTCGCACGGTCCTTGCCGGCGAGCGGCGGTGCGGAGCCGTGGATCGGCTCGAACATCGCGTGGTCGTCGCCGACGTTGCAACCGACCGCCATCCCCATGCCGCCCTGCAGCACCGACGCGAGATCGGTCAGGATGTCGCCGAACATGTTCGTGGTGACGCAGACGTCGTAGCGCTCCGGCTGCGTCAACACGAACATCGCGAACGAATCGACGATCGCGACGTCGGGCTCGATCTCCGGATAGTCCTTCGCGACCTCGCGGAACACGTCGAGGAAGAGCCGGCAGCCTTGCAGGACGTTGTGCTTGACGATGCAGGTGACGCGGAGCTTGCCGTCGGCGGGCGCACCCTTGCCGCGTTGCCGGCTCAGCTCGAACGCCGCGCGGATCACGCGCTCCGAGGCGCGTCGCGTGATCACCCGCAGATCGGTCGCGCGGTCCGCGGTGCGCTCGCCGATCCCGGAGTAGAGGCCCTCGGTGTTCTCGCGGATGATCACCATGTCGACGGTCTCGGGCGTCCACACCTCGCGGAACTTGCCCGACAGGCCGTGCCGCGTCCCAGGCAGGCAACGCACCGGCCGGATGTTCGCGTAGAGATCGAGCTTGATGCGGTTGCCGATCACCGGTGACCAGCCTGCCATCTTCGGGACGCCGTCGACATCGGTCATCGTCACCGGCTGGCCGTCGGGACCGTTCCAGCCCACCGCGCCGAGCAGGATCGCGTCGGCGGCGCGGCACCGCGCCTCGGCATCCTCCGGCCAGTCGCGCGATCCGTGCTCGAGGTAGTACCGGCCGCCGCACGGAATCTCGTCGATCGCGAAGCCCGCGCCGGTGCATTGCCCGACGAGCTCGACGAGCTGACGCGCCTCGGCCATGACCTCGGCGCCGATGCCATCACCGGGGAGCAGGACGAGATCGTAGGGGCTCTTGAGCGCTGCAGGTGACGACTGCGACATCGCCGCGAAGTTACCTCAGTGACGGGGCAGGCCGGTCGGGATCGGGCGGCGCATCAGGCGCTGCACCGAGATCAGGCCCTCGGCCGTCTTCGCGGACAGGTGATCGGTGCGCGGCGGTGACCAGCTATGCGGCTTGTCGACGTACGGGATGCCGATCTGCTGCAGCCACTTCTGCGGCGAGTTGCCGCCGATCATCGCGAACACGACGTCGTTCGGGATGTCCTCGCGCCGGCCATCTTCCTTGAAGGTCAGGCCGACGCCCGTCGGGGTCACGTCGGCGACCGCAGTCGCGTACTTGATCTGGAAGCGGCCCGCCGCGAGCGCCTCCTCGATCAGCTTGCGGTTCTTCGGCTTGATACCCTCGAGCTTCGCGCCACGCGTCGAGAACCACACCTGGTTATTGCGCTCGGGTGCGCACAGCGCGAGCACGACCTCGACGGCGGAGTCCGAGCCGCCGACGACGAGGATCCGCTGGTGGTTCCACTCCTCGGGATCGACGAGCGAGTTCTTCACCTTCTCGAGCTCGTCGCCCGGGCAGCCGAGCTTGCGCGGGTTGCCGAGCGTGCCGATCGCCAGCACGACGCGCGCGCCCGTGACCTGACCCATCGGCGTGCCCTTCGCGTCACCGAGGTGGACGATGAAGCGATCGCCCTCCTTCTTCACGTCGAGCACCGCGTGCTGGTAGCGAATGTCGATGCGGTGCTGCATCACGAGCTCCTGCCACGCGCCGAGCAGATCCTCGCGCCGGGTATCCCAGTGCGGCAGCGTGGCCTCGAGGGTCACGTCCTGCGGCTCGGCCATGACCTCCTTGCCCTTGTGATAGTAGTTGCGGACCGTCCAAGCGAACTCGCGCTCCTTCTCGAGCACGACGTACGACAGCCCGAGCTCGACACACGTGACCGCGGCGGACAGGCCCGCGGGCCCGCTGCCGCAGATCACGACGTCGACGTCGCAACCCATGTGGCGCGCGCTGCCCGCGCGATAGCCCTGCTGGACGATGCGCTGGACCGCGGCCCGGCCGAGGTTCGAGGCGTTCTTGACCTGCGGCGTCCCCGACGCCTGACCGACGAGGAACATCCCGGCGACCGGCGTCTCGTGGAACGCGTCGATCGACGGCATCGGGATCATCGGCGGTGGCTTGTCGGCGTCGTGCATGCGCAGCGCATCGAACGCGCAGGCGTACTCGCACTTCTTGCACTGGATGCACGAGTCGAAGTTGACGACGCGCGACTTGTGATCGACGAGCTCGAGCACGCTCGCCGGGCACGCTTGCACGCACATGTTGCAGCCGACGCACTTGCTGTCGTTGATCGAGTGCACGAGGCGCTTCACGACCTCGGCGGGGTGCGCCTTCATCTCGTCGACGATCGCGCTCTGCGAGCGGCGGCGACGGATCCGGATCCAGGTGCCGAACAGAAGGCTCGGCGCGCCCGCGACGAAGGCGAGCCCGGTCGCCCAGCCGAGCGCCGCGATCGGCGTCGGCGTCGACATCTCCTGATGAAGACCCGCGCTGCCGGGTTCGAGGCGGACCATCGTCTCGGCGTGCTCGCGCGCGTGGCACTGCTCGCAGCCCGTCTGCATCGCCTGCGCGCCGCCATCGTGGCAGCGGAAGCACGCGAGGCCGGGCTTGCCCTCGATGTACTCGGTGCCCTGCAGCGACGCGTGGCACGCGGTGCACGGGATGCCGCTCTCGATTCCCTTCAGGGTGACGCGCGAGTGCGCGGCGTGGAGCGCGACGCTGTCGAGCTTGCCAGGCAGCGGGCCGGCGGCGAGCTGGAACGGAACGTTCGCGCTGGGGGCGAAGTCCTTCGCGTGCTGACCGGCGTGACAGCTCGCGGTGCACGACGCCAGCGCGCCCAGCGACCGATCATTGTTGCCGCCCTCGTGCTCGCGGTGGCACCCGCCGCAATCGATGCTCGCGTGGTCCTTGCGCGCCTCGAACCTGGGGTGACACGACACGCAGCTCGCGCTCGCGACCTGCATGCCGGCCGTGTGACACGCCGCGCACACCGTCGCGCCCTGGGCCTTCTCGACGAACGCCGTGCTCGAGTGCGCCGGCGACAGCGGATGGTTGACGAGCGCCTTGCCGCGCCCGAGCACGACCGCGCCGCCGCACAGCGCGAGGGCGGCGAGCACCGACAGCACGACGGCTCCACGCAACGCACCATCGCGCGCGAGATCGCTCGACGGCCGCCATGCCGGCGCGTTGCGGCGCATCTCCTTCTTGCGGTTCGCGATCTCCTGCTCGAGCGCACCGGCATCCATGCGGAAGATCGTCCGCATGCCCTCTCCGGGACCGCCGCCAGGACCGGAGCCAGGACCGACACCAGGACCGGAGCCAGGACCGGACGCGCGGCCGCCGCGATCGACGTCGGCGACGTTGATCGCCCGCGACATCATCGACAGGTGCGCCCCGGCATGCGCGCGCGCGACGTCGACGGCCGCCTGGGCCAGCGCGGCATCTGCCCGCTCGATCGTGCAGACCTCGCCGCGTACGGTGACGCGGAAGAGCGTGTCGACCACGCGGAGCACGCCACTCGGTGGTAGCAGCTGTTGCACCACGCGCTTGTCGTCGACGTACGTGCCGGCCGCCGAGGTATCGCGGACGACGAAGCCGTTCTCCCACACCACGGCGCAGTGCTCGCGCGAGACCGCCGGGCCGTCGACGATCACGTCACAGCTCGGCGCGCGGCCAAGCACGATCTTGCGTGACTTGAAGACCCGGCCGTCGATCACGAACCGCGGCTGCGGGCCCTGATCGAGGATCCCGCCGGGCGCCATCGTCGTGAAGATCGTGTTGCCCTTGTTCGCGATCGTGACGCCGCCGATCAGGCGAGCCTCGACGACATGCGCGCCGACCGCGACGAGATCACCGGGCTTGAGCGCGGTGCCCTGGTAGATTCGCTCGCCGTTGATGTACGTGCCGCTCTCGGAGCCGAGGTCGGTCGCGACGAACTGATCGCCGGCCTTCGAGATCGCGCAGTGCAGGGGGCTCGCGAGCATGTCGGAGAGCACGAACGTGCAGTCGCCGCGGGTGCCGAGGATGATCTGGTTGTCGCCGAGCGGGATCCGATCGCCCTTCGCGGCCCCCGAGATGAACACGAGCTCGCCGACCGCGTTCGTGGCCGTGGCGATCACGGTCGCGCTCGAGCGACTCGACTCGACCCCGACCTCGTCGCGCGCGTTGACCGCGAACCGGACGACCGTGGTGCCGAGCACGAGCTCGTCGCCGTGCGACAGCACGCGGCTGTCGGCGGGCGAGCCGTTGAACATCACCGGGGCCCGGGCCTCGGCGCGGAACCCGAGCGGGGTGGACGAGATGATCAGGTGCTCCTCGGCGACGCCGGGGTCTGCGAGCACGAAGTCGCAGTCGCGGCCGCTGCCGATCCGGGCGGGCCCGTCGATCGCGAGCTCGCGGCCAGCCGCCGAGCCCGAGACCGCGATCAGCTTGGCCTCGGCCTCCGAGACCACGAGCTCGATGCCGCCGAAATCGAGGCGATCGCCGGTCGACAGCGCGTGCACCGTCGACCGGCCGCCGACGGACGAGATCGCGTCCCCGTTGAGCTTGGTCGGACCGGTCCCCATCACCTCGAGCGCGTAGCCGCCGCGCACCGATCGTTCGATCGTCGCGTGCCGGCGCGAGACCTTCGGGTTCGTCAGCAGGATGTCGTTCTGCGCCGGGTCGCGACCCAGGCGGATCTGTTGCGCCGAGGTCACGATGTGAATCCCGGCGAGCGGTCCCGAGTCGAATGACAGGCGCAGCGGCATCGCGCGTCAGCTCCTCAGGGCACCAACGTGAGGGCGGTGACGACGTGGAATGCGACGAGCACGATCAGCGCGGTCGCCGTCGCGACGTGCGCGATCAACCAGCGCTTGAGCCGGCGATGCAGCAGGAGCTGCGCGCGGACGTCGAGCAACCGGCATCGGCTCTCGAGGACGCGTTCGATGGTGTTGTGGTCATCGTGGCCGAGCCGAGCGTCACCCTGCGCACTCTCGAGCACGGAGGCGAGCTTCTGCTTCGCCGCAGTGACGGCCGCGACCGGATCGTAGGTCGCGACCATGCGATCGTGGAGGTTCCCGGCGGTGGCCTCGACGCGCTGGCGGAGCAGCCGCCACGCCTTCGCGGGGACGGTGAGCACGAGCTCGTTGATCGTCCGCTCGAGCGTGCCTTCCTCGTCGTAGAGATCCTCGACGAGTCGCGCGAGGCCGTGGCGCTCCAGCCGCGTCAGCGCCGTCGGGACGGTCGCGTAGATCACCTGACCTGTGATCCCGGTCGCGACCTCGAAGGCGAACACCAGGAGGAGCAACGTCGTGAACACGCCGGTGACCTGGAAGCCGGCATGCGCGACGGCGGCGAAGAAGCCGACCGCGCCGAGGACCATGTGGAACTGCGTCCACGCCTCGAGGCCGCCGACCCACGTGCTGTTGCGCATGCGCTTGCGGATGCCCTGCGAGCCCGCCGCGAGCAGGCACACGGCCGAGGCGATCCCGAGCGGCAGCCCGACCGCCGAGCTGCCGCGGAGCGGCGCCCCCGACAGCACGCTGACCGCGACGATCGCGGCGATCGCGAGGATGCCGAACGCGAAGCTCGCCGGGATGAACCACGTCGAGCGCTGGCGGATCTGTTGCTTGGTGCCGAGCAGGCCGAGCTGCTTGGCCTGACCGCGCGACCACTCGATCGCGTCGCGCTGCTCGGCTTCCATGACGAGCGCGAGCTCCTCGAAGTAGCGCAGCGGATCGACGCGGAGGATCGCGCCGCGGGGGCACTCGTGGACGCAGTTCGAGTACTCGTAGCCGCGGCACAGGTTGCACTTGATCGCGCGCTTCGTGATCTCGGGACTCGGTCGTTCGTTCTCCTCGAGCGGCCGCATCGTGATGTTGCCGTACGGGCACTTGCGCGCGCAGTTCTCGCAGCCGATGCAGTTGTCGTTGATGTCGACGTCACCGTCGGCGAACCGCTGGATCGCGCCGGTCGGGCAGCCGATCATGCACT